>CAZDOZ010000025.1:0-18386 GCA_964507175.1 uncultured Anaerolineae bacterium | reverse complement strand
CCCTCCCTCGCCCACGGGCGTGGGAGAGGGAGGGGTTGGGGTGGGTGAGGGCTAAGGGCCGCTCCGTCCCAACAATTTGAGCGCTACCGATCAATTTGTTAACCCGCAAGTTACTGTTCAGCCTCTCCTGCAGTAGAACGCTGATGACGCTGATACGCGCTGATTCTCGCTGATCTTTTCTGATTTATTTGCTCTATCTGCGGGCATCTGCTTTCGACTTGTTCAAGGCTGAGCAGTTACACCCGCAAAAGAGGGGGATTCCCTCGGAGGGTTTCTTTGGCTGCAAGGGAATCGGTGTCTGGTAACCTTACAATGCCGTTGTAAGGTTCTGTTCTCCCGATTGACAGTAGTCGGCCCTTCGTGGTATTATACTGGCTGCAAAGATTGTTTAGCCAGCAGGGTAGCGCTATCGTCCTGTGTTTGAGCGGGTGTGTTACTGGCACTCGGGCAGTGGTAGTCGAATTCGATTTTGGGCCCGCAGGAGCGGATTCAGGGGTGAAGGTGAGCAAGTATATTTTCATCACGGGTGGAGTTGTTAGTGGACTTGGAAAAGGCGTTACGGCGGCTTCGATCGGGCGTTTGTGGAAAGCCCGCGGGTACACCGTCTCGATCCAGAAGCTCGACCCGTACCTCAACGTAGACCCGGGTACCATGTCCCCATATCAGCACGGAGAGGTGTTCGTAACGGAAGATGGGGCGGAGACCGACTTGGATTTAGGGCATTACGAGCGGTTTATTGACGACAACCTGACGCGGAACAGCAATGTAACTACCGGACAGATTTACACTTCTGTGATATCGAAGGAACGTCATGGGGACTATCTGGGTGGAACTATCCAGGTGATCCCGCATGTCACCAACGAAATAAAGCGTAGGATTGCCCTGGCTGGGCGCCGCGGTACCGGGGTGGCGGATGTAGTTATCGTTGAAGTCGGCGGAACTGTTGGAGATATCGAAGGATTGCCGTTTTTTGAAGCGATACGCCAAATGCGGAAAGACGTGGGGGACCGCAACATTTTCTACGTCCACGTTACACTCTTGCCCTACATATCTGCCACTTCGGAGCTCAAGACTAAGCCGACACAGCACAGCGTCCGGGAACTCAGAGGCATAGGGATTCAGCCGGACGCTATAATGGCACGATCTGAACGGCCAGTGCCGGATAGCCTGCGGAAAAAGATTGCCCTTTTCTGTGATGTGGAGGAGGAAGCGGTCGTCCCTCTGGTTGATGCGGAAACAATCTACGAGGTGCCGCTGATCCTGGAGGACGCTGGATTCGGCCGTTTTATGGAGAGCCGGTTGGATGCGGAGCCGCGCAACCCGGATTTGACTCGGTGGAGGGACGTAGTCGCCCGGATAAAATCCCCGAAGCCCAAAGTGCGCGTCGCGTTGGTGGGTAAATACGTCTCTTTACAGGATGCATACATCAGTGTTCGGGAGGCATTGCTCCACGCTGGCGTGAGCCTGGGGTACGACGTGGAGATTGAGTGGGTGGATTCCGAGGACCTGGAGCGTGAGGGCGGTGCGGATAGGCTTGCTGGCGTGGATGGGATAATAGTTCCAGGAGGGTTTGGGTACAGGGGCATCGAGGGGAAAATCAGCGCTGCGCGGTACGCTCGTGAAAACAAGGTGCCTTACTTGGGCCTATGTCTCGGCATGCAGGTGATGGTGATAGAGTTCGCCCGCTTTGCCCTGGGAGATGAGCGGGCAAATAGTACGGAATTCGATCCTTCCACCCCTTACCCGGTGATAGATCTGATGCCGGAGCAGCGTGGAATAGAGGAGATGGGCGGCACGATGCGCCTTGGGGCGTATCCGTGTGAACTCGTTCCTGGTACCAAGACTGCGGAGGCTTACGGGAATGTAGCGATAGTACATGAGCGCCATCGGCACCGTTTCGAGTTCAACAATGCGTATAGAGAAGTGCTGGAAAATGCTGGGATGGTCTTCAGTGGCCTCTCGCCTACGGGTGATTTAGTGGAAGTTGCGGAAATTGGCGATCATCCGTGGATGGTTGGCTCTCAGTTCCATCCGGAGTTCAAATCGAGGTTGACAAAGCCGCACCCCCTGTTCGTCGGCTTTCTAAAAGCGGCGATAGAGAGGCGGTCGGGAAGATGATTTTTCCCAGGTTAATACTGATGGGTGGCATCTCTCTTGACCGTGGTGGTTGCCGAAAGCACTTTTACCATCCGAGATGTAGGTCTGGAGTGCCATGTTTACTAGAGGTTGGGGCGTGGAGCAGGCCTACGGCCTGTCCCACGCTTAAGTGCGCTCCTACCTACTGATGTGCCTGGGGTCATAATGAACTAGATTCTTGTTGTATGGTGTACTCGATTTTCAGCGCAGATACGGAGTACACGAGCTTGTTTTTGGAGCAGGAGGGGATATGTCTGGACATTCCAAATGGTCGACTATCAAACGCAAGAAAGGAGCCACGGATGCCAAGCGGGGAAAACTGTTCACCAAACTTGCAAGAGAGATCCAGATAGCCGCCCGTGAAGGTGCCGATCCGGAGTTCAACATCAAATTGCGCCTGGCTTTGGAGAAAGCCAAGGCTGCCAACATGCCCAAGGACAACATAGAGCGGGCCATACATCGAGGAGCGGGCCTGGAAAAAGGCGAGGCTCTGGAGGAGTATGTTTACGAAGGATATGCTCCTAACGGCGTCGCATTGATGATCTACGTGGTAACGGATAACAGGAACAGAGCCGTCGCCGATATCCGGAGGATACTCACCCGATCTGGAGGAAACCTTGGAGAGAATGGCTCGGTCTCGTGGCAGTTCGAGAACAAAGGATACATCGCGGTCCCAATGGACGGCAAAGATCCTGACGAATTGCTGGAGATTGTGTTGGAGGCCGGTGCAGAGGACATTTCTATCGATGAAGGAACGGCAGAGATCTACACCAATCCCAAGGATTTGAACGCTGTCAAAACTGTCTTAGAGGAGAAGGGCCTCAAGATAGAGCAGGCCGAGCTCGCTATGATCCCCAAGACCCTGGTTTCCCTCCCATTGAGAGAAACTCTGCAAGTCATGTCTGTGATTGAACGCCTGGAGGATCTGGACGACGTTTCCAAGGTTTACTCCAACCTGGATGTTACAGAAGAGGCAGTAGCTGCCTCCGAGGCAGGCTGATTTGCTGGTTTTGGGCGTAGATCCCGGTACTGCCATCACTGGTTATGCTCTTGTGAAGGGGGAACGGGATGACATTTCCCTGATCGAGTGCGGGGTGCTGACCACCCCCGCGGGGATGCCATTGGATCGTCGGCTTCTCATGCTGTATGATGGGATGAAGAAGATAGTTGTATCTTTTAGGCCGGATGTCATGGCGGTCGAAGACGTGTTCTTCGGACGTAACGTGAGTACGGCCATTGCCGTCTCCCAGGGCAGGGGGGTTGTGCTTCTGGCGGCGGCCCAGGAGGGGATACCGGTTTACTCTTACAAGCCCGCGGAGATAAAGATGGCTTTGTCTGGATATGGGGGTGCAAGGAAAGCGCAAATCCAGTCCATGGTGCAGATGTTGTTGGGGCTTGACGCGCCGCCACGTCCTGACGATGCGGCGGACGCGGTGGCTGTAGCAATTTGTCATTTGCAGGTGGCTCGTTATAGAGCTCTGACGGAAGCAGAGAGCAAAGGGTAGTGTGTCTGAAATACCTGCATAGCGCAGGTTTCCACCGAAGAAAATTAAGGAGGTTCCTATGGGAGAAGCAAGGAAACGGGTTCTGGTTGCCGAGGATGAAGCACCTTTGTTGGATTTGATACGTCTGTCTTTGGAGGCCAACAATTACCAGGTGTTCACGGCCAGGGATGGTCAGGAAGCATTGGAACTTTTCGACAAGACTTCTGTCGACCTGGTTATTCTCGATGTCATGATGCCGCGTCTCGATGGGTTTACTGTGTGCCAGGAAATCCGCAGGAGGTCAGACGTGCCCATTATGATTATTACGGCTCTCGGGAACACTGCGGATGTGGTCAAGGGCTTGGAAGTTGGTGCTGATGACTACATCTCCAAGCCGTTTACATTCAAAGAGGTTCTGGCGAGAGTGAGAGCTTTGTTGCGGCGTGCAGCGTGGGCCCAGAAGGAGTTTTCTTCCCGTAGCATGTCCATCGGAGATGTATCCATGGATGTGGAGTCACAGGAAGTGATTGTGCGGGATGTCCCTATTCACCTGGCCCCTACGGAGTTTGCTCTTCTCCGGTATCTGATGGAAAGGGCGGGCAAACCAGTAAGCAAGCGTGACATCTTCCAGTCCGTTTGGGGAACCGAGTACGTGGGAGGCACGAACCTGGTGGAAGTAGCGGTCAGGCGCTTGCGGGAGAAAGTCGAGAAAGACCCCTCCAAGCCCCAGTATATCCAGACAGTCCGTGGGGTAGGCTACAAATTCCGCAGCAGAGAGGAAGTAGAAGCCTTGATTCAAGAAGAGGCCAGAAAGACCAGGGAGTCGGTGGAGCCTCAGGCATCCGAGAGGCAGGATACGACGGAAGAACAACAGACTGAGGCGGAATGATTGCTTTTCTCGAGGGCGTTTTGCTCGCAAAGACGGAAAACTCACTGGTGATCCAGGTCGGCGGGGTCGGGATGAGGATATTCGTCCCCGCCGGGCTGCTCTCGTCTGCCGAAATCGGCTCTGTCGCAAAAGTGTATACTCACCTCTACGTCCGTGAGAATGAGCTTTCCTTGTACGGCTTCGGTTCCCAGGAGGAGGTGAGCGTTTTCCGCGCTTTGATAAGCGTGCCCGGCGTGGGTCCGAGGAACGCCCTGGCTGTGCTCTCCGTCATGAGTGCGGATACTCTGCGGTCTGCAGTGGGGGCGGAGGATGTGGCATGTCTGCGTGGTGTCCCGGGGATTGGGCCTAAAACCGCCAGGAAGATAATTCTGGAATTGAAAGACAAAATCGGGATGGAGGCGGGATCGCCGGAGGCGCTTTCTGCTCTGAGCGAGGTAGACGCCCAGGTCATTGAAGCCCTCACGACTCTGGGGTATAGTTTGGTGGAAGCACAACGCGCTGTCCAGAACGTTCCCCCAGATGTCCTGGGGGTGGAAGAGCGGCTCCGATCTGCGCTGGCGAGCCTGGGATAGACAGGGGCACCTTCGGCGTGACGTTACTACTCAGCCTCCCCAGCAATAGGACGCTGATGACGCTGATACGCGTTGAGCTTTTCTGATTTATTTGCTCTATCTGGTTCGATTTGTTCAGGGCCGAATAGTTATAGCGTGACTACATCTTTGCCCCAATGTTCACGGGATGCCCCGCTTCTGTGAACATCAAAGCATGTTTGTAAAGGATGAAAACGCGTTCACAGATTTGACATCTGGTTTCTCGTTTGCTAAAATGGTTTGTTGCAGTGAATCCCTGCTAGCGATGGCAGGGGTATTGTCGCGTATTTAACTTGCATAGCATGTCCCGGTGCCCCGGGACGGTGGATTGTGAGAGAGGCATAGAGAGCAAATCCATTGCTTCTTAGATACCACAAGACAGATGCGCTTTTAGCAGGGCGGAATGGGTGCGCCGCCGCACTACCCGCCTTCCCCCAGCGGTCAGATTGTCTTTGTAGAATCAAGTCCTGGTGCTGGGCTATGTCCGCGTCCAGGCTGTTCCAATTTCCAATCCGACGGCAGTCTGTTTGGGAATTCCTGGTCTGGATAGGCCAGAAACAGAGAACGGATCCAACCACAGAGGCAGCAGAGGATGCTGAGAATTATTGGAAATTTCTGCGCCCCGCGTGCCCTGTAGGAGCGCACTTAAGCGTGGGGCAGGCCGCAGGCCTGCTCCACGCCCCAACACCTGGTGAGGGGAGGGCGTTCCAGACTATATCTCGGGTGGTAAGAGCACATGCGGTTAACCACCACGGTTAAGGGGAATGCTACCGTGTGCTCTGCGGTGATAAATTTTCTTGCTCGTTGTGCAAGAGCTTCGTCGCGTTACGATAGAAATTTTGTCGATGTTGGTGCATGAGCACCAGCGCACCATCCGAGGCTGTGCTCGAAAGAGGAGGCCCCTCCGGGGTAGCTAATGGGGACACAAATAGGAGGGGCGTGGATCTTTTTCCGCGGGTGTGTCCTGGATCAGTTGGAGAACATGTCGCGACATACCTTTGTCGCTTAGGGAGAGGTGCCCAGCGGCGCCACGGTTTGAGTGTGGTGCTGCTATTCCCAGGGAGAGTGTGAGAAAATGAGTGATGCGGATGGAGTGTTGCGACCGCGTAAGTCTTATGCGCGCATACCTGAAGTGCTGCCACTGCCGAATCTGGTGTCAGTTCAGCTTGAGTCGTTCAAATGGTTTCGTGAGGAAGGGTTGAGTGATCTATTTAAGGAAATCTCCCCTATTGTCAGCTTCAACCGGACCCTTGAAATGCATTTTCTGGACTACTACTTTGGAGAACCTCAGTACACCGAGGACGAGTGTCGGGAGCAGGGCGTGACCTATGCTGCTCCGCTGTGGGTGAAAGTGCGTTTGGTCAACAACGAGACGGGGGAAATCAAGGAGCAGGATGTTTCTTTCGGTGATTTCCCACTGATGACCGACAGAGGCACTTTCGTTATCAACGGAGCTGAGCGCGTGGTGGTCAGCCAGCTTCTGCGTTCGCCAGGTGCATACCTGGTTCTAAAAGAGGACAGGGCGCTGGGGCGCTCCTTGTGCATGGCTAAATTGATCCCGTTCCGAGGTGCCTGGCTGGAGTTCGAGACCAGCAATAAAGATGTGATTTCCGTCAAGATCGATAGGAAGCGGAAGATTCCGGTAACTATCCTATTGCGTTCCATTGGCATTGGGACCGACGAAGAGCTTCTGGAGACATTCTCCGAGGTGGATACCATGCCGGAGCATCAGTACATCGCTTCGACCATCCGGAAAGATGATACCAGGTCCACCGACGAGGCGATCATGGAGCTGTACAGGCGTCTTCGTCCAGGCGACCCCCCGACGATGGATAATGCCAAGAATTTTCTACAAGCGTTGTTCTTCAACCCCCGCAGGTACGACCTTGGGCGTGTTGGACGGCGGAAGCTCAATCGTCGTTTGGGCCTCTCTATCCCGATGGAGCAGAGGACACTGACTAAAGAGGATTTCATTGCCCTGGTCAAGAATATCATCATGGTGAACAACGGGGTGGGCGACCCGGACGATATCGATCACCTGGGCAATCGGCGCGTCAAAACCGTTGGGGAGCTGATTCAGAATCAAATGCGCATCGGTTTTCTGAGAATGGAGCGGGTCGTCCGCGAGAGGATGTCCATCCGTGATCCGGAGCAAGCGACGCCGATTTCCCTTATCAACATCCGTCCTGTGGTGGCGGCGTCCAGGGAATTCTTCGGAAGCAGTCAGTTGAGCCAGTTCATGGATCAGACTAACCCGCTTTCAGAGTTGACTCATAAACGGCGTCTCTCCGCCCTTGGGCCTGGCGGGCTGCGGAGAGAAAGGGCAGGTTTCGATGTGCGCGATGTTCACCATTCCCATTACGGCCGGATATGCCCTATCGAAACCCCTGAAGGTCCGAACATCGGGCTTATCGGCTCTCTGGCGACTTACGCCCGCGTCAACGAATTTGGCTTTGTGGAGACGCCGTACAGGCGCGTTGCCCACGAGGTTCCAAACGATCCGGGCCTTCTGATCGGCCGGACGGTGAAGCAGGACATCGCGGACCCCGTTACTGGCGAGGTAATAATCTCGGCGAATTCCATTGTAACTCCGGAGATGGCCGATTTGATAGCCAGCTATTCCACGGCGTATCCGGAAATCAAAGTCCAGGCTTTTGCCACCGACGAGATTGTCTACCTTTCTGCAGATGAGGAAGACAAATTCATTGTTGCCCAGGCAAATGCTGTCCTTGACAAATTGGGGCAGTTCGTCAGCGACCATGTGTCCGTACGGCACGAGCAATCGTTCCTGATCGAATCACCGGAGAACGTGGACTACATTGATGTGGCTCCGAAGCAGGTTGTTGGAGTCTCTGCTTCCCTTATCCCATTCCTGGAGCACGACGACGCTAACCGCGCCTTGATGGGGTCTAACATGCAGCGACAGGCTGTGCCGCTCATCCGGCCCAAAGCGCCTATCGTGAGCACTGGCGTGGAGGCGAAAGCGGCACTCGACTCTGGACACGTTCTGGTGGCGGAAGCACCCGGTGAGGTGGTGAGCGTCACCGGGAACCAGATCGTGATCTTGGAGGACCCTGACGAGGAGGGAAACAGAAAGGAACGCACGTATAAACTCCGCAAATATCTCAGGACCAACCAGTCCACCTGCGTTGACCAGCGCCCCATTGTGCGTAAAGGGCAGCGTGTCGAAGCAGGTACTGTGTTGACTAACTCCTCTTCTACCGAGGGTGGGGAGCTGGCTTTGGGCGACAACGTCCTGGTGGCTTTCATCTCGTGGGAGGGCGGCAATTTCGAGGATGCTATCCTCATTAGCGAACGGCTGCTTAGGGAGGAGCGATTTTCCTCGGTTCACATCGAGCGACACGAGGTGGATGCCAGGGACACGAAATTGGGGCCCGAGGAGATCACCAGGGACATCCCGAATCTTGGGGAGGAGGCATTGAGCGATCTGGACGAGGATGGCATCATCCGGGTGGGCGCCACGGTATCGCCCGGTGATATCCTGGTCGGTAAGCTAACGCCGAAAGGCGAATCGGCGGACCTGACTCCGGAGGAACGCTTGCTGCGGGCTATCTTCGGCGAGAAAGTCCGAGATGTGAAGGATTCTTCCCTCCGTCTGCCTCATGGTGAGAATGGGCGTGTTGTGGATGTAAAAGTATTCACCAGAGATGAGAACCCTGATCTTCCTGCTGGTGTGGAGAAGCGGGTGCGCGTCAGCGTTGCCCAGCGTAGGCAATTGGCTGCTGGCGACAAGATGGCGGGCAGACATGGCAACAAGGGCGTCATCTCCAAGATCGTGCCTGAGGAAGACATGCCGTTCCTACCCGATGGTACGCCGGTGGACATAATTCTGAACCCTCTTGGTGTTCCTGCTCGGATGAACATCGGACAGGTGCTGGAGACACATCTGGGATGGGCAGCCGATCGTCTCGGGTTCCGTACTATTACGACAGTTTTCGACGGTGCCAGCGAGGATGAGATCGAAGCTGAGTTGGCGCGCGCGTGGCTGATAGACCGTGCATGGGATGACGTGCGCGAGCGTGCCCTGTCCTGGTTTAAAGAATCCGAGATGGACTCAGATGATTTCGAAGATGATGAGGAGATCATCGAATTATATCTGGCGCAGGAGTACCTGGGGCCCAGAGGCTATGATGAGGAGCGGATTTTCACCGATCGTGTTTACGCTCGCCGGTCAGTCCTGAGGGAGTGGTTGAAAGAGCGCGGGTACGATCCTGACTCGCTTTTGGTTTTTGAGGACGACACGAGATCTTTTGATGAGCGCAGTGCTGCCGACCGCCGGGCTTTGGATGTATGCTGGCGCGAGTGGATAAAATATCGGGGCAGCAGGGAAGTTCTGGAAAGTGTTGACGTAGACGCGATGGGTGGTGAAGAGCTCATGGCCCTGGCGGAAGTAGTCAGCCATGAAAGTGGGTGGCCCGTGCCCACCAGCGGTAAGATGAAGCTCTATGACGGCAGAACCGGTGAGGAATACGACCAGCCTGTTACCGTGGGGGTCATTTACATGCTCAAGCTTCATCACTTGGTGGAGGACAAAGTACACGCTCGTTCTACTGGCCCTTACTCCCTGGTCACGCAGCAGCCATTGGGCGGCAAGGCACAGTTCGGCGGTCAGCGCTTTGGTGAAATGGAAGTGTGGGCTTTGGAGGCATATGGTGCAGCCCATACCCTCCAGGAGATGCTGACCATCAAGTCAGATGATTCCCAGGGGCGCGTCAGGACTTACGAGGCGATTGTCAAGGGCGAGAGGATCACACCTCCCGGGGTGCCGGAGTCGTTCAAAGTGTTGGTCAAGGAGCTTCAGGGTTTGGCTCTCAATGTGGAAGTGTTGGATGAGAACGGGGAAGTGATACATCTTGGCAAGGACACGAGGCGTCGCAGTCTACCGCATCTGGGGTTTAGCCTGGACACGCCTGGCCTGATGCGTAGGTGAAGAGCCTGAGATTGTGATTGGTAAGGTACTACTGGAAGGTTTTTCAGTAGACTCAAATATCTGACTGAGAATGTGGGGTGAGCCGTGGAAGTTAATGATTTTGCTGCCATTCGGATAAGTTTGGCTTCGCCAGAGCAGATACTTTCTTGGTCGCACGGCGAAGTGCTGAAGCCGGAGACTATCAACTATAGGACTTTACGCCCAGAACGGGATGGGTTGTTCTGCGAGAGGATTTTCGGCCCAACCAAGGATTACGAATGCGCATGTGGTAAGTATAAACGTCCCCGCTATGAGGGAATAGTCTGCGAGAAGTGTGGCGTCGAGGTTGCTCCTTCTTCTGTCCGCAGGGAGCGGATGGGCCACATCAAACTGGCGTCACCTGTGAGTCACATTTGGTACGTAAAGGGGGTGCCGAGCCGGCTTGGGCTTTTGCTGGATATCTCCCCGCGCAACCTGGAACGCGTGCTTTACTTTGCGTATTACATCGTTACCAATGTGGATGAGGAAGCACGTCAGAAGGCGATACAGCGTCACAAGCGCGAGCTTAGCCTCAGGCTTGGCAGGGCCGACAATGAAACCAACACCAAGATAAGCATGCTGGAGGAAGAAGTCAACACCAGGATTGGGGAACTCCACTCGGAGGAGGAACGTGAGCTTGCGGATCTGGAGGAACGCCTGGCCAGCAAGACCAACGCGATCATGACCACCGGCCAGGAAATCCAGAACCTGCTGAGTGAGCTGCGCGGAAAACCTGCCGAGGAGAGTGTTTCTGTGCCCTGGGATGAGAGCGTGATTGTGGAGAAAGGTTCCGTTGTCACCGATGAGCATTTTTCTGCGCTCAGCGATGCTATTCAGGAGCGGATCGCTGCCATGGAGGAAGAGTACAATCGGGAGCAGGAGACGCTCCGTGAGCGATATGCTGCTCAGCGTGAGGCTGCAGAGCTCGACTTGGAGAATCAGATACGATCCCTCCATGAAGCTGCCGAAAAACAGAAAAATGACATCCGAGAGAAGATGGAGGGGGAAATCGAGGAGATAAAAAATCTTCGGGAGCGGGATTTGCTGAGCGACACTCAGTATCATGCTCTTTCCTTCACCTGGGAGGGCGTTTTCACGGCGGGTATGGGTGCCAGTGCCGTGTTGGAGATATTGAAAAAACTGGACCTGGACAAGATGTGCAAGGAGTTGCGGAACCAGATCCACACCAGCAGGTCAAAGCAGGTAAGAAAGCGAGCGGCGAAGCGCCTGAGGGTGGCGGAGGCTTTCAGGAGGAGCGGCAACAAGCCGGAATGGATGATTCTGACAGTGCTGCCGGTGATCCCGCCGGAGCTTCGGCCTATGGTGCAGTTGGACGGCGGAAGGTTTGCCACTTCCGACTTGAACGATCTGTATCGGAGGGTCATAAACCGGAACAACCGGCTGAAACGGCTTCTCGACTTGGGCGCTCCGGATGTCATAATCAGAAACGAGAAAAGGATGCTCCAGGAGGCGGTTGACTCGCTGATTGACAATGGCCGCCAGGGGACAGCTGTTTCCAGATCCGGCAAGCGACAGCTCAAGTCACTATCGGATATTCTGAAAGGGAAGCAGGGGCGGTTCCGTCGGAACCTCTTGGGAAAGCGTGTGGACTATTCCGGCCGATCGGTGATCGTGGTTGGCCCGAACCTGAAACTATACCAGTGCGGCTTGCCGAAGAGAATGGCTTTGGAGCTCTTCAAGCCGTTCGTGATGCGTCGGCTGGTGGAATATGGATATGCTCACAACATAAAGAGCGCAAAGCACATGGTGGAACGTCAGGGCGTGGAAGTGTGGGATGTGCTGGCAGAGGTGGTCAAAGAGCGTCCAGTGCTTCTGAACCGCGCTCCGACGTTGCATCGTCTGGGCATCCAGGCGTTCGAAGTGGTTTTGATCGAGGGAAGCGCGATCCAGCTGCACCCGCTGGCATGCGCTGCTTTCAACGCTGATTTCGACGGAGATCAGATGGCAGTTCACGTGCCTCTCTCTCAGGACGCTGTGGAGGAAGCCAGAGGGCTGATGCTTTCCACCAAGAACTTGCTCAAGCCAGCGAGTGGCGAGCCGATTATTGGCCCATCCAAAGATATGGTGATGGGGTGCTACTACCTGACCGTCCTGGACCCGAAGCTGAAGCCCGTGCCAGGAGTTTTTGGCAGTTTTGGGGAAGTGATGTACCTGTATGAGATCGGGGCTGTCGAGTTGCGCGCCGCTATCAAGATTATGTACAAGCCGTGGTTCCAGGACTGGCCGCTGGAAAAACTCGGACTCAGGGACCGTGTCCACAAGACTCTGGTTGATGGCGGGATTTCTACTGTCGGTGATCTTGTCTCCCTCTGGCACGAGAAAGGTGACCAGGGATTGTTGGATGTCAGAGGGATCGGGCCTAAAGCATTGGAGGAATTACACTCCAGGCTGGAGGACCATGGTATAACAAGCGACACACAACCCGCAGGCGTGCTGGAGACTACCGTGGGTAGGGTCATTTTCAACTCTATATTGCCGCCGGAGCTTCAGTTCGTGAACCGAGAAATGGACAAAAAAGCGCTGAACGAGCTTATCGGCGTTTGCTACCGTAGGCTGGGACCTGAGGTCACCGTGGAGACGGCGGACCAGATCAAGAGCCTGGGTTTCGAATTCGCTGAGCGGAGCGGAACATCTCTGGCAGTGAGCGATATCCTGGTCCCAGATAGAAAAGCTGAAATTCTGAGTAAGACCTCTGCCGAGGTGCAGGAGATCGAGCGGCAATACCGGCGTGGTCTGATTACATCTCAGGAGAAATATGAGAAAATGGTAGAACTCTGGACCAGGGCGACGGACTCGGTCACTGAGGAGGTGCGAAAACTTCTCGACCCGACCTCAGGTCTTGGGGCTATGTCCCGATCCGGAGCCACTAAAGGTGGGATTCAGCCCATACGACAGCTGGCCGGCATGCGGGGTCTCATGGCAGACCCATCTGGCAGGATTATTCCGCTGCCGATTCAGTCCAACTTCCGTGAGGGGTTGACCGCATTGGAGTATTTCCTCTCCACTCATGGCGCAAGGAAGGGCCTTGCGGATACTGCCCTCAGGACTGCCGACGCTGGTTACCTCACGAGGCGTCTCGTGGATGTGACTCAGGATGTGATAGTCACCGAGGAAGATTGTGGCACCCATCGGGGTATCTGGATCAGGAAAGAGGATTCTGAGAGATTCCACGAGAAGTTCGGGGAGAGGATTCTTGGGCGTGTGGCTGCCGCTTCGGTTATCTCTCCTGCAAGCGGTGAGGTCATCGTGCCTGAAGGAGAGATGATAACCGAGAAGCATGTGGATGCGATAGAGCATTCCGGCGTATCCGAGGTTTACGTGCGGTCGCCGCTAACCTGTGATGCTGAGTTCGGGGTATGCAGGAAGTGCTACGGTAAAGACATGGGCCGTGGTGGCCTTGTGAACCTTGGCGAGGCTGTTGGGATCGTGGCTGCCGAATCCATCGGCGAACCTGGCACTCAGCTAACCCTGCGGACTTTCCACACAGGCGGTGTGGCTGGAGCCGAGGACATCACGCAGGGTTTGCCCCGTGTGGAAGAGCTGTTCGAGGCTCGTTCGCCCAAAGGGCAGGCGGTAGTCGCTGAGATAGAGGGCGTCGTGAATTTCTTCTGGGAAGGTGCTCAGAGGATGGTCAGGGTTACAAATTCCAGCACCGGTAGCCGAGAGGTGAATGTTCCGGCCGGATATGAACGTCTGGTGGAGGAAGGTTCCAAGGTCAAGGCGTCCACTGCGATAGCCAAGAGCTCCGATGGTGAAAAGATACTTGCTGGTGTAGATGGCGAGTGTAATTGGGAAGAGCAACCTGATGGAGGGTGGAAAGCGTTCATCCGATGGGAAGAGGTCGAGACGTGGGAATCCGAAGTTCCTGCAACGGCTCGGCTCAAGGTGGAAGAAGGACAAAGGGTGAAGCCTGGCCAGGCCATAACGGAAGGGCCGAAAGACCCGAAAGACGTCCTGCGCATTCAGGGGCTGGAGGCGGCTCAGCTGTACTTGTTGGAAGAAATACAGAAAGTGTACCGTACTCAGGGTGTGACCATCCACGATAAGCATATCGAGGTCGTGATACGTCAGATGATGCGCAGAGTGCGCGTCAGGACGTCAGGGGATACGGAATTCCTGCCCGGCGAGATGGTGGACAAGTACGAACTTGGGCGGATCAACGCCGAATTGGTGGCTCAGGGGAAACGGCCGGCCCAGGTTGAGCCGGTGTTGTTGGGCGTTTCCAAGTCTGCGCTCAATACGGATAGCTTTCTGGCAGCGGCTTCCTTCCAGGAGACTACCAGGGTGCTTACCGATGCCGCCGTCAAGGGAGCGGTGGATAACCTGCGGGGCCTCAAAGAAAACGTGATTATAGGCAAGCTGATCCCTGTGGGCACCGGCTTCCGGGCACGTCAGCTTCGTAAGGAGGCAAAGGAAGCGGCCAAGAAAAAGGCGGAGGAAGAAGCATCGATCGGACTCGGCGAATCCGTCGCCTGAGGTCGAGACGAAGGGCATCGTTGGGTGGAACGCTGTTCGGTCGATATGGGTGCAGCACGCTGCACCCGTATCGATTCATCCCAATGGAGAGATGATGTCCGGACTCCTGTCTGAACCTCAGGTGGTAGATTTGACTGAGGTGATGGGGTATGTTAGACTACGTGGCTGTGAAATTGTTGAAGCTGTGATTGAACATACCAGGTCAGGAGGGGTAATGCCGACCATTAGTCAGTTGGTTAGAAAAGGGCGCAAGCCAATAAAGAAGAAGGAAAAAGCCCCCGCATTGCAGTATGCCTATAATGCTTTGACCGGCAAGACCCATCGCTTGCCGAAAGGGTCGCCGCAGAAGCGCGGGGTCTGTACAGCCGTGAAGACTACGACGCCGAAAAAACCGAACTCTGCTTTGCGGAAGATCGCCCGTGTGCGTCTCTCTAATGGGATCGAGGTAACCGCATATATTCCAGGCGAGGGACATTCCCTGCAGGAGCACTCGGTGGTGCTGGTGCGCGGCGGCCGTGTGAAGGATTTGCCTGGCGTCCGTTACCATGTGGTCCGTGGAGCGCTGGATTCGACTGGGGTAGATGGTCGGAAACGCGGGCGCTCCAAGTACGGCACGAAAAAGATAAAACGTCTTGGTTGATTGATAGGGGAGCTTGGAGAATGCCGCGTAGAAACAGATCGCTTGAGCGGGAAATTGCACCAGATCCAAAGTACAACAGCATACTTGTAGCCAAGTTTATCAACCGCCTGATGATGCGTGGTAAGAAAAGCATCGCCCAGCGGATCATGTACGATGCACTGGACATCATCGCTGAGAGAACGAAGAAAGAGCCTTTGGAGATGTTCCAGCAAGCCGTCAAAAATGCGACTCCGCTTTTGGAAGTTCGCTCTCGGCGTGTTGGTGGCGCCAGCTATCAGATTCCCGTGGAGGTGCCGCAGCGGCGCGGCCTGAGCCTGGCAATCAGATGGCTCGTGACCAATGCCAGAAAGCGGCCTGGAGGTCGCACCATGGCGGAAAAATTGGCAGGCGAGATCATGGACGCGGCCAATAATACTGGCATCACCATCAAGAAGCGGGAAGACACGCATCGCATGGCGGAAGCTAACCGAGCCTTTGCCCATTACAGGTGGTAGGTCTTCGGAAGAGAGTCGGCATTTTGGGATGCCTCCTCCGGTGGTTGCTTTAATTTTGCTCGATTGAGAGCGCAGCGTGCTGGGAGAAGTCCTGTGGCTACAGCGGCTGCGCTCTTGTTGTGTGTGAACTGGACTTTTGACAAAACGGAAACGAAGCCTTCTGGGGCTTCACGCCTGGTAGATGACTGGGAAGAAAGGTACATCTTGTGGTCGGGCGAAGCCTGACCACAAAATGTAACACCCTTTCTTTCTTGCCTTCAAGGCGAAAAACTCAGCCCAGCATGGCAGCCCGATTGTCAAAAGTCCAGTGTGAAATGGCAGTGGATCAAGGGAATCGGGAACTGGTCGCGGATTATTTCCGGGGTAGATTGCATGTCAAGAGACTTAAGATTTTTGAGAAACATAGGCATCATAGCCCACATAGACGCGGGCAAGACGACCACGACAGAGCGCATTCTGTTCTACACGGGAAAGACGTACCGTCTGGGTAATGTGGACGAGGGTACCACGGTCACCGACTACATGGACCAGGAGCGGGAGCGCGGCATCACCATCACGTCTGCGGCCATCAGTTGTGAATGGCGCGATCATCAGATCAACATCATCGACACGCCGGGCCACATTGATTTCACCGCCGAGGTGCAGCGGAGCCTGCGCGTGCTGGATGGCGGTGTGGTGGTATTTGACGCGGTGGCAGGCGTGGAGCCTCAGTCGGAGACCGTCTGGCGGCAGGCAGATAGGTATGGCGTTCCGAGGATAGCTTTCGTCAACAAAATGGATCGGGTAGGGGCGGATTTCTATCGCACTATCGAGATGATCAAGACGAGGCTGCGGGCAGAACCGGTTGCAATCCAGGTCCCCATCGGTAGGGAATCCGATTTCGTGGGCATGGTGGACATCATAGAACGGAAAGCTTTTTACTTCACAGACGAGATGGGTGCCAAGCCGGAGGTTAAGCCAGTCCCCCCCGAGCTGGAAGATGAGGTGGGGGCTGCGTGGGAGCATCTGATCGAAAAGCTGGCGGAGATGGATGACAGCCTGATGGAAATGTATGTCGAAGGGGAAGAAATCCCCATCGAGCAGATCAAGGCTGCTCTGAGGAAAGCAACCTTGGCTTATTCCCTGGTTCCGGTGCTTTGCGGCAGCGCCCTTCGGAATAAGGGAGTGCAACTGGTCTTGGACGCAATCGTGGATTACCTGCCTTCCCCGCTGGATGTTCCTCCTATCCACGGTGTGAACCCTGTGACCGGCGAGGAAGAGGAGCGGCGGGCCGATGTCAATGAGCCTCTCGCCTCTTTGGTGTTCAAAATCGTCTCCGATCCTTACGTGGGACGGTTGGCATTCGTACGGGTTTACTCTGGTTCCCTCCAGTCGGGTAAGCAGGTGCTGAACGTGAACCGGAACCGGAAAGAGCGGGTAGGGCGGCTTCTACAGATGTACGCCGAAAAACGGAAGGAAATCAAAGAAGTCCAGGCCGGTGACATTGCTGCCATCGTTGGGTTCAAGCAAACTTTTACCGGCGAAACCCTGAGCGATCCTTCCGCTCCAATCCTGCTGGAATCTATCTCTTTCCCAGAGCCGGTGATCTCTGTTGCCATTGAACCGAAGACGAAAGCTGACCAGGACAAGCTGTCCGCTGCCTTGCAGCGGCTTTCCGAGGAAGATCCGACTTTCGTGGTGCGAACCGACAAGCAGACGGCGCAGACGATTATCTCCGGCATGGGAGAGCTTCATCTGGACGTGTTGGTGGAGCGGATGCGCCGTGAGTTCGGGGTGAGGGCGAATGTCGGGCGTCCGCAGGTAGCATACCGCGAGACGATCACGAAACCCGCGAAAGCGGAGGGCCGCTTCATCCGCCAGACTGGCGGCCGCGGGCAGTATGGAGATGTCTGGCTGGAGATCGAGCCACTGCCGAAGCCGGAAGGGTTCATCTTCGAGAACAAAATCGTCGGTGGGGTTATCCCAAAGGAGTTTATCCCCCCCGTGGAGCAGGGTGTGAAGGAGATGATGGATACCGGCGTGCTGGCGGGCTACCCGATGGTTGGCGTCAGGGTGTCGTTGGTGAACGGTTCCTACCACGAGGTGGACTCTTCCGAGATGGCTTTCAAAATCGCTGGCGGATTGGCTTTCCGGGAGGCAGCCAGGAAGGCCGGCCCGGTGTTGCTGGAACCGGTGATGAAAGTGGAGGTGGTCGTGCCTGAGCAGTACATGGGTGACGTCATCGGGGACCTGAGCTCCAAGCGAGGCAGCATCGAGGGAATGGAACCGGTAGCCGGTGGCCTCCGCGCCATTCACGCTTTTGTGCCTCTTTCCGAGATGTTTGGGTACGCGACCGTTTTGCGTTCCATAACCCAGGGGCGCGGCACATTCACCATGGAATTCGATCACTACGAGAAAGTCCGGCCTGAGGTCGCGGAGAAGATCATCCGGGGTGGGGTGTGAGAAGCGTGCTGCGTTATTTGCGTGAAAACACTACGTTTTGGTATAATAGTTTAGTTAAGAGTTCTATGGGGTCAACGGGCAGCCATTCAAAAGCGTTCCGGCTTGTCCATAAAGGAATCTGGCAACAAGGACGCGGGGAAGCAGTGCTCCGGCGTCCTTGTTGTTGCCTTAGAAGAATGAGGCATAGTCCAAGGAGGAGCAATCGTGGCGAAGAAGCATTTTGAGAGGACGAAGCCCCATGTAAA
>CAZDOZ010000024.1:0-18647 GCA_964507175.1 uncultured Anaerolineae bacterium | reverse complement strand
AAACACGTTCTTGCGGCAAACGCGAAACCGTAGTAAAATGTCCTAGTCTGGTTTCCCGAGAGTAAACAAAAACTTACAGGAGGAATTCGGGCTCTATGCGCATCATCCACTTTGCAGACTTGCACCTGGGGATGGAGAACTACGGACGCCTGGATCCTGTGACGGGATTATCCTCCCGCGTCAATGATTTCCTGAGGGCACTCGACCTGCTTGTGGAAACCGCTATCGAGGAAAAAGCAGACATGGTACTCTTTGCTGGAGATGCTTTCAGAAACCGGACTCCATCCCCTACGTACCAAAGGGAATTCGCGAAGCGCATCTGGAAGCTGGCGGTGGCAGAGCAGATACCCACATTTCTTCTCGTAGGCAACCATGATGTTCCGGCTTCCCAGCGAGGTGCTACTGCACTGGACATCTTTTCCACGCTTTCGGTTCCGAACATCACGGTGGCACGCAGACCGGGAAACCATGTGATTCAGACGAAGTCAGGGCCTGTGCAAATAGTAGCACTCCCTTGGATCACCAGGGGTGCTTTCCTGGCCCATCAGCAATATCATGCCAAGAGCCTGGACGAGATAGAGCAGTTGATCCTGGATCGCGTCCGAGAGGGCCTCAATGGCCTCGTCTCGAAATTAGATGGGAACGTGCCTACGATATTCGCCTTCCATGGAAGTATCCAGGGTGCCGTCTTCGGATCTGAACGGAGCGTGATGTTGGGAACCGACATAATTCTTCCCAGGAACATCCTGCGCAATCCGGCGTTCGACTACGTGGCGCTGGGGCACATACACAAGCACCAGGAAGTGCTGGACGACCCACCCTCCGTGTACCCAGGCAGCATGGAACGGATAGACTTCGGGGAGGCAAGGGAGCCAAAGGGCTTCGTCATAGTCGATTTCGAGGGGAAGAAAGCGAGATGGAGGTTCATTGATGTCCACGCGCGCCCTTTCGTGGATATCAGTGTGGATGTGCGGGAGAGCGACAATCCTACAGAAAAAGTGTTGCAGGCCATACGGCGCAAGGATATCACGGAAGCTGTGGTGCGCTTGCGCGTCGGCATGAAAGCAGGCCAGGAGCCCTATCTGGACGAAGGGAAAATCAGACAGGCGCTAGCGTCGGCATTCAGTGTGGCGAGCATCGTCAAACAGGTAGATCGGCAGAATCGAGTTCGCCTGGGAGCGAGTAATGTGGAAGGCATGACGCCCGGTGATTTGCTCAGACTTTACCTCCAGAGCAAGAATCTCGACCCTGACTGGATAGAAATGTTGATGCATCATGCTGCTCGTGTGTTCCACATGTACAGAGAGTCACAGGAACAACAATGATATCGGCGCTAGGGAAAACGAGGGAACATCCATGAGCGTACAATCCTGGAAAATCGAGAGCGGAGTGTTCCACTGGGAAGGCAAGAACGTTCGTCCATCCTCGCGTTTGATCTCTGTGGTGGAACCGGAACCGGGCTATTCCTCCGATGGCGGGCGCGGCAATCTCTACGTGTTGGCAGAGAGTCCAGAGAGAGACGGAGAAGCGGAGAAAGCCATTAGCAGGGTGATCCAGGCGAAATTCTACAACAGTGGGTTGGGCGACCTCGAGGCGGCATTGGGTGAAGCAGTTCGAGCTGCCAACGAAGCTGCACGGAGGAGGAATGCCCACCTCCATGTCAGCATGTTGCTTCTGCGTGGCAGCCACGCTTACCTGACCCAAGTTGGGGAGGCACTGATAGGTACGTGCGTCGGGGGAACATTGAGCTGGTATTCTCCCCTGGTAGAAGGCGTATTCCTGCCACTGGGGAATCCAGATGCACAGCCGGTTATCTCCCACCTGCACCTCCAGGAAGGGGATGCGGTCTATCTTTTCTCGCGTGCGTGGCTCAATGTGATAGATTCCATAGGGGCGGACAAAGTGGAACCGGTGCTCTGCGATAGCGGCTCGGCTGCCGATGTGACCAACAACATGTCAGCGCTGCTGTCCCCTGATCTACCCCCTCTGGAGATGGGAGTGGTTAGTTTGGGAGCACCTGTCATGGAAGAGCAGCCTGCGGAGGAGATTCTCCATGAAGAGGAGCAGGAAAAAACCCCGGCGAGACCTGCGGTCCCGGTTCCCAAAGTCAAGCCTCCGTCGATCCCACGCCCTAAAAAGATCCCTGTCCTCTGGATAGCGATTCTCTTGCCCTTGTTGGTAGTTGCACTAAGCGCTGGCTTCTGGTGGAAACACCAGAAAGCGCAGGAAGAACACTACACGGCGTTGGTGACTAACGTTCAGTCACTGCTCGACCAGGCTACCCAGCAAGGGGTCCAGGAAGACGTGGCCCGCCAGAAGCTTCAGCAGGCATGGGATGAGTCCCAGGAAGCGCTGCAACTCCGGCCCAACGACGAGAAAACCCTTCAATTGCAAGACAAAATTCGAAAAGCACAGGACAAAATCAACAAAGTCACGCTGCTGTATATGCCCTGGAAGTTGAGGAGTTTCTCCGGGGGGACACATCAACTTAGCAGAGTGATAGCCGCTGGGCAGGAAATCTACGTGCTGGACAAAGGTGAGGGAGCGCTGTACAGGGATAGGCTGAACGACGCCGGGGATGCATTGGTTGGAGACCAGCCTTCTAAGCCGGTGCTGAAAAAAGGCGATGTGGTCGGTGCTGCTGTTGTGGGAGACCCGATCGATATGGCATGGATGCTTGCTACGGCCAACTGGCAGGAAAGTGGCTTGATGCTTCTGGACAGTGGACACGATCTTTTCCGCCTCGGCGCAGGGTGGGGAGGCATCCGGCAGGTAGACCTCAAGAACACCGACGGATGGAAGATGCCTCAAATCATCGGGAGTTACATGGAAAGGCTGTATGTATTGGACAACCAGAGCAACCAGATATGGCGGTATGTGCCGGCAGGTACCGCTTACCCCAATGCTCCCGAAGGGTACTTTCCAGCTGGCACGCCCATGGACCTGGCCGGTGTCGTGGACATGTCAATAGACGGCAGCATTTATTTGCTGTACAGCAATGGGAGCATATTGAAGTTTTTTGCCGGCAAAGTGACTGATTTCAATCTCACTGGCCTGGACATGCCATTGCGCTCCCCAACGGCGATGTTCACCGATGATCACACCATGTCCATTTACATTGCCGACGCGGGAAACGACCGGATCGTACAAATAGACAAAGAAGGTCATTTCCAACGCCAGTTCCGCCTGGCTGAAAACCCTCAGATTCTCGGAAAAGTGAGGAGCCTTTACGTCAACGAGAGTGGCGGAGAATTCTATTACGTGACGGACAATGCCCTCTACAAAGCCAATTTTCCGAGGGAGTAGGAGGCTCCCGGGGAATAGCAGCGGCGCTATATTCTGCTGCCCTGCCTGAGAGCGTCTGTGAATTTTGGGCTCTTGTGCGCGAATCTTGGCTATTTTCGGAGAAGACTTTGACACGTGCTTCAACTATTGCAATAGACGGCACTGCTGCGTCGGGGAAGAGCACCATCGGCGAGATGCTGGCTCGGCGCCTGGGGTACCTCTACCTGGATACCGGTGCCATGTATCGGGCTGTAGCGCTGGCTGCGCTTCGCCGGGGTATGGAGATTGCCAACGAGGAAAAAGTGTCGCGGTTGGCGCAGTCCATCAGGCTGGAAATACTTCCACCTGACGGTTACGACGACGGACGGCAATACAGTGTCTTGTTGGACGGCGAAGATGTGACTTGGAGCCTGCGGACGTCGGAGGTGAATGCTGTGGTCTCCCAAGTCTCGACGTACCCTGGCGTGCGCCAGGCACTCACCAGGTTGCAGCGTCAGATAGGCCGGCGTGGCAAAGTCGTCATGGTGGGGCGTGATATAGGCACAGTCGTGATACCGAACGCCGACCTGAAACTGTTCCTGGATGCCTCGCCCGAGGAAAGGGCACGCAGGCGTCACAAGGAGATGGCCGCGAGAGGCATGGAGTCTTCTTTCGACGAAGTGCTCCGGTGGATATTGCACCGAGACGAGATAGATTCTTGTCGTGACATTGCCCCGCTGCGCCCGGCAGACGACGCCGTAATAATAGATACCACCGACATGAGTGTGGAAGAGGTCTTCGAGAAGGCCCTAAAGCTGGCGGAAGATCCTTGATATGACTCGACGATTCGACGAAGATTACTACCGACGCCTGGCTGTGCCTCCCGGATCACCAACACCTCTCGGGCACCGATTTTTCAAGTGGGTACTCCATACCCTGAGCGTCACCCTCACGAAAGTGGAGATACGCGGGCTGGAACGGGTACCGATGAAGGGGCCCCTCATTTTGGCTTTCAATCACATCCACTACCTGGACCCCTATGTTTTGGTTTCCATTCTGCCCAGGTACAACGTGCCGATTTCAAAAATAGAGAACTTCGACATCCCCGTCATTGGCTGGACGATGGTGAAGTTCGGCGTGATACCGGTGCGCCGAAAGGCGGTGGACAGGAAAGCGCTGCAGGCGGCGCTGGACGTGCTGGCTGCAGGGCATATTTTTGTCATTGCACCTGAGGGCACCAGAAGCGACGACCATGCTTTGCAGCGGCCCAGGGGCGGGCTGGCGTACATTGCGCTACATTCTGGCGCACCGATTCAGGTAGTCGGAATCACAGGAACGCCGGAGTTCCCCGGCGCGTATTTGCGGCTTCGCAGGCCCAGATTCACGTTCCGGTTCGGGCCGGTCTTGCGGCTGGATCTGCCCCCGGGCAAGGTGCGCCCCAGCATCCTGGACGGAATAGGCGATGATGTCATGGTTCAACTGGCGAAGCTGCTGCCACCGGAGTACCGAGGGGTTTACGCTTCCCGCATTGACGAGGCACCCCGATACTTGAAAATCGTTGATTGAGCGTAGACATCGCTTCGAAAATAGAATGTCGGTTCCCGCAGGGAAGATGCAGTTTTAGTTTTCCTCTTTCGATTTTCATGGAGGTTGAGTGAAGAGGTAGGAGCGCACTCAAGCGTAGAGCAGGCCTGCGGCTTGCTCCACGCCCCAACATCTGGTAAGCGGAGAGCACTCCGGACCCGCACCTCGGGTGGCAAAAGCGCTCTCGGTCAACCACCACAGTTAAGGGATATGCTACCAGTGAAGAAACGAGTAACGATAATCGGAGCAGGCTTGGCTGGGTCGGAGGCTGCATGGCAGGCAGCGCGCCGCGGCGTCCCCATCCTCCTGTACGAGATGCGCCCGAAAAAGATGACGCCAGCCCACACTTCTGGGCGATTCGCCGAGCTGGTATGCTCAAATTCACTCGGCTCCAGTCTGCTGGACAGGGCCATGGGGCTCCTGAAGGAGGAGATGCGGCGGCTCGGTTCGCTGGTCATAGCCGCTGCGGATGAGACGGCGCTCCCCGCTGGCGGGGCGCTGGCCGTGGGGCGCGATGCTTTCTCCCAGAAGATCACAGAGGCGCTGGAAAACCATCCCCTCGTCGAGGTTCGGCGGGAGGAGGTCACACGGGTGCCAAAGGACGATCCGGTGATCATCGCCACAGGACCCCTCACATCGGAGCCGCTGGCGCGCGATATAGCTCGATTGACAGGTCAAAAATACCTCTATTTCTACGACGCAATGGCCCCCATCGTTGCCGCCGAATCGATAGACATGACCGTAGCGTTTCGCCAATCCCGGTACGGCAGGGACTCCGGCCAGGGGGATTATATCAACTGTCCAATGAACAGGGAGGAGTACTATCTCTTCGTGGATGCTCTCCTGGGAGCGGAAACGATACCGATGCGGGATTTCGAGCGGGAGGACGAGCGGTTCTTCGAAAGCTGCCTGCCAGTGGAGGTGATGGCGCGTCGGGGAAAAGACGCTCTGGCTTTCGGCCCGCTGCGCCCTGTCGGGCTGCGCGACCCCCGAACCGGCAATCGCCCGTACGCGGCGGTGCAGCTCCGGCAGGACAACCTGGCAGGCAGCCTCTACAACATGGTGGGGTTCCAGACGAACCTAAAATGGGGGGAGCAGGACAGAGTCTTCCGGATGATCCCGGGGCTGGAGCACGCGGAATTCGTACGACATGGCCAGATGCACCGGAACACTTTCATCAACTCTCCTACGCTGCTCCGTCCGACCCTGCAGTTCAGGCACCGGGAAGGGCTCTTCTTTGCGGGCCAGATTACCGGCACGGAAGGGTACGTGGGTTCGGCCATGGGTGGCCTGGTGGCAGGGATGAACGCCGTCCGGCTGCTCCAGGGGAAAGAGCCTTTGGTCTTCCCCAGTGAGACTATGATCGGCGCTCTGCTGCACTACATCACCCACGCGGAGCCAGAAGATTTCCAGCCGATGAAAGCGAATTTTGGCATCCTCCCGCCTCTGTTGCCGCCTGTGCGGAACAAGCGGGCCAGGTATCGGGCATATGCCGAACGGGCGCTGGCAGCGCTGGGGGAATTCATCAACATGGTGGGCGAATGAGCAAAGATTCCAACGATAAAGAGAAATCGGACGTTCGGAAGGAAGTTGCCAGACCGCTGGGGGCTGTGGTGCTCGTTCTGTTCCTGGCGCTGCTGGCCGTGTGGGGGATAGATTGGTACGCCGGAGGACCTGCTCTGGGACCCATCAGCGATTTCCTGGTGGTGCTGACTGCCTTGCACCTGTTCCTTTTCTGGATGGTCAGGGCTGGGAGCCAGCTTGGATATTGGCTCTACCGGATAGAGTGTCTGCTTTTCGGGGTATTGATACCAGGCTCCATCGGGGGCTACTGCCGCCGGACTGCATCCCGCCTGAAGAGTGGAGAGGTAAAGTCCGCTTTTGGGAGAGGAGCGAGGTAGACGACGAGCCGCATGTGTGCGTTTTCACGTCGCGGTGCGGGCGCCTGCAATGTCTTGGCTTGCGGCAGCGGAGGCAACAAAGGATGGGAATGAAAGAGCAACTTCTGTTGAAAATGGTGAGTGAGCTCGGTCCTGACGACGTCGTGGACCTGGTGCAGATGATTCTGCCGAAGGTGATGGATTCGATGGATGCTCAGGAACGTGGGGAATTCCTTCGGAAGCTCATCGAGACCGGTTTGAGCACTGCGCTGGAGGGGATGGACCGCCAGGAGCGGGCGGATTTGATGAATGCCACACTTCCGGTGTTGTTACGGGAGTTCCCGCTGGAAGAGCTGGACATACTCGGTCTCTTCGGCGACATGGCAAAGTGACGACCGTCAGCCGAGAGCCGCGAGGATTTTGTGTATTGGAGTGGTAGATGCGTGTATTGATAACTGGTGGAGCTGGATTCATCGGGAGGGCTCTGAGCAAAGCATTGGTGGCAGCAGGGCACTCCGTGAGCGTCCTGGACAACCTCCTGACGGGAGATGCCTCCAGACTGCCGCCGGAGGTGGAATTCTACCAGGGCGACGTTCGGGATGTCCCGCTCCTCTGGACCCTTCTCCAGGGTGTGGACTGCGTATATCACCTGGCGGCGCGGGTTTCCGTGCCAGAATCGGTGCTCTACCCCAGGGAGTACAATGAGGTAAATGTCGGGGGAACCGTCGCCCTCATGGAGGCAATGCGGACTGTCGGGGTGAGGCGTGTGGTGCTCAGTTCCTCCAGCACCATCTACGGAGATCAGCCGAGCCAGCCGCTTCACGAAGGAATGTGGCCCAATCCTCCGGCGCCGTACGCTGTCAGCAAGGTCGCAGCGGAATATTACCTCTTTACCCTGGGATCCCTTTACGGCATAACCACCGTGGCCCTGCGAATATTCAACGCCTACGGGCCGGGTCAGCCGATACCTCCATCGCACCCTCCGGTAATCCCTCAGTTCGTGCAGCAGGCACTCCGTGGGGGATCACTGGTGGTCTTCGGCGATGGGACTCAGACAAGGGATTTCGTATACCTGGACGACGTGGTCAAGGCGCTGGTGCTGGCCGGAGAGCGGGACCAGGTAGATCACCGGATCATCAACATCGGCTCCGGCCAGGAGACTTCCCTCAACCACCTGGTGGAGATGATCGAGGAGGCCACTGGCAGAAAAGCCAATGTCCTTTACAACCGCGGCAGAAGCGGAGGGGTTCGCCGTATGGTTGCGGACATCTCCCTCGCCAGGGATCTCCTGGGTTGGACGCCAAGGGCGGGTCTCAGCGATGGCTTGAAGCGTCTATTGCGGGAAGACCCCAGGTTTTCGCGATGAGGGAATCGGCTGGGGAACCCTGATTCGCTGGTCAGTTGGCTGTTCCACTTCTCTCCAGGGGAGCCACATGAAAGCATCGGTGATAATCACAGTACTCAACGAAGGGGAGGCAATCCGGGAACTCATGGACTCCCTGGCGGCTCAGACGCGTCTCCCTGATGAGGTGGTGGTGGTCGATGGCGGTTCCGACGACGACACGGTAGCCCAGGTGAAGGCATACGCAGGCAGGTTCCCGCTCCGGGTTTTCGTGGTGCCAGGGGCCAACATCTCCCAGGGTCGCAACAGGGCCATCACCGAAGCCCGGAGCCCTGTCATCGCATCCACCGACGCCGGCGTCCGGCTTCATCCCCACTGGCTGGAGCGTTTGCTGGAACCGTTTTCAGCGCCAGACGCGCCGCTGGTGGTCTCCGGCTTTTTCCTCCCCGATCCGCGTACCTTCTTCGAGACCGTGATGGGCGCCACGGTGCTCCCGTCAGTCGAAGATGTGAACCCGAAGACATTCCTTCCATCCAGCAGGTCGGTGGCGTTTGCCAAAGAGGCATGGAAGAGAGCAGGCGGATACCCCGAATGGCTCGATTTCTGCGAGGACTTGGTATTCGATTTCCGCCTGCGGAAATGCGCCGGAGAGTTCGGTTGGGCACCGGAGGCTATCGCCTACTTTCGCCCGCGTCCCTCCCTGAGGGCATTTGCCATCCAGTACTACCGGTACGCCCGCGGCGATGGTAAGGCCGACCTTTGGCGACTCCGTCATGCCGTCCGATATTTCACCTACCTGGTGGCCCTCCCAGCAGTCCTGGCGGCGGCAGCCTTGGTGACGCCGTGGTCGCTCTTGCTTTTGCTCCTGGGATACATTGCGTACTGCTGGGCTCCCTACCGTCGGCTGTGGCCTGTGATCGCCGGACGGGCACCGTGGGAGAAACTGTACGCGCTCGCCCTGGTGCCGGTCATCCGGGTGGTAGGGGACGTGGCGAAAATGGCCGGTTACCCGGTGGGGCTGTGGTGGCGATGGCGTAACCGCCGCAGGTCAGAAATCCATTGGCGTGGACAGGGATGCTGATGCCGCAAGGGACATGGTGGCAGGGACTTGCTGCGCTGGCGCTGGCCGTAGTGGGGTTGGTGCTGGTAAATCGGTGGATTTTTCTCCACTTGTACACTTTTTTCTACCTGATTACAGGCAGCAGCAAGGCCTCTCAGTTCGGGATTTTTCTGTTCCTCTATCCCGGCGTATTCCTGCACGAGCTCAGCCATTGGACTGTGGGATGGCTATTGGGCCTGCACCCGTCGAAATTCCGCGTGTGGCCCAGGATGGCACGCGGGAAGCTGCAAATGGGGTCGGTTACCATTCGGAGTGGCGGCCCGCTGGCCGATGGATTGGTAGGTCTGGCACCATTTCTGGTCGGGACGGCGCTGCTGGCGCTCATCGGGAATTACGTGTTCCCGTTGGAGGGGACGCTTCAGGGCAACGGAATGGCCGGCGGTATCTTGCGCCTTTGGAGCAGGGTACGCAACACACCTGACAGCCTCCTCTGGCTCTACGTGATAGTTGTCAGCAGCAATTCGATGCTCCCCAGCGCCAGCGATCGCAGGCCCTGGGGGACGGTAGCGGCTTATCTGGCCATCGTGAGTGCGGCGGCCTATGCCATGGGATTTGTCCCGTCGGCAGGGGAGATAGCGCAGGTTGGACATTGGCTGGAACCGCTGACCGTTTCGATGGCGTTCGCCCTGGCAGTGGACCTGGCTTTTGTGCTGATTTTGCTGGCGCTGGAGCAGGTGGTGCTCATTTTCAGGTAAAAACGCCCCCCGAAACGCATGACCAGGGATACCCACAATCCCAATTCTGAGCATAGCTCCAATCGCGCAACCAATCAAGTTCATATTTGGGACTGCTGAGCCAGAGGACAAAGTAGCTGCCCGCGCGATCCTGACGTTCCAAGCCCTTGCTGGACGTACAGGCTCAACTGTGCTATAAAAGGCAACTGGAGTCCCTAACTGGTGGCAATTGCAAGTCACTTCTGGGAGGAAGAAATGGCATTCCACATGGTGAAATTCATAGAGAAAAAACGTGATGGCGGGGAGCATTCTCCAGAGGAAATCGCCATGTTCATCAAGAAGTTCACAGCAGGGGAGATACCGGATTACCAGACTGCCGCATGGGCAATGGCGGTTTTCTTCCAGGGGATGACCACAGAAGAGATACGCCACCTGACCCTGGAGATGGCCCGATCCGGTGAGATGCTCGATCTGCATGATGTGGCTCCGTTCATCGTGGACAAGCACTCCAGCGGCGGCGTGGGAGACAAGGTAACACTGGCGTTGGGGCCTGTGGTAGCGTCGTTGGGCCTGCCTTTCGGGAAACTGTCCGGGCGGGCGCTGGCCCACACAGGAGGCACCCTGGATAAACTGGAGTCCATCCCCGGCTTCAACGTCAACTTGACCGTGGAGCAAATCAAGGCACAGTTGCGCGAGATAGGGATCGTAATCGCTGGCCAGACGAAAAACCTTGCGCCGGCCGACGGCAGACTCTATGCCCTGCGGGATGCAACCGGCACGGTCCCCTCCATTCCTCTGATTGCCAGCTCCATCATGAGCAAGAAAATCGCCGGGGGCGCCGACGCCATCGTCCTGGATGTAAAAGTCGGCACCGGAGCGTTTATGAAGAATGTCCAGGACGCAGTGAAGCTGGCACGCTTGATGATAGACATAGGTACTGACCTCGGAAAGCGGATGGCCGCGTTCATAACCAACATGAATCAACCTTTGGGCAATGCTGTCGGGAATGCGTTGGAGGTTAGGGAGGCAATAGATACCCTTCGGGGAGGTGGGCCAGCGGACTTTCACAATCTGGTGGTGGCACTGGCGGCGGAAATGGTACTCCTGGCGGACAAGGCCGAGAGTCGCGCCGAAGCCCGTTCTATGGCTGCGGCTCAACTGGACAACGGCGAAGCCCTGGAGAAATTCCGCGAGGTCATCGCCGCTCAGGGGGGTAATCCGGCTGCCGTAGATGATCCGGCGAACCTCCCCACGGCAAGTTTCCAGGAACCTTTGCTCTCCCCAAAATCCGGCTACCTGGCGAGAGTGGATGCGTTGACCATCGGTTCCAGCGAATTGATCCTCGGAGGTGCAAGGGAGAAGAAAGGAGAATCGATAGATCACGCGGTTGGAGTCGTGCTCCACAAGAAAGTTGGCGATCGGGTCGAGGAAGGGGAACCGCTGATGACGATCCACGCCAACGATAGACGCCGCTTGGAAGACGCTAAGGAGTTCCTGGCGGGGGCCTACAGCTTCAGCAATGAACCGGTAGCCCCACCTCCCTTGATACATGAACTGGTGCTCTCAGAAGGGGATTCATGAGAACTCGTCGCTCTGGATGATAGCAATCCTCGCGATCCCGGGTAACTGACGTAAGGACTGTATGAGAACGATAGCCCCACCGCAGGCTCTCGAAAAATCGAGGGGAATCCTTCTCAATACCCTGGGATGGTAGAGGCAAGCCGCAGCTCGTTCTCACGGACAGCTTTCTGCTGATGGCTATCCGCTCACGGCTGCGGCTTTCCTCTCGGCGCTGCACCCTCGGGCCAAATTCCATCCCCAGTGACGGCAAAACTGCGGCGCTGCCTAATTCCGGATCTCGTCCGGGGCACCCACGATGATTGGATCTTTGTTTTGGTGTTCCTCGCCCAGAACTTTGTTCAAAGCAGCAAGTAATTCAAATGGCCCAAAAGGTTTGATGACGTACGCGTCTACGCTCTGCGGAAACTGCTCCAATATTTCCTTGCGCCCTTGAGCCTTAGCAGTCACCACTACCAATGGTATGCTGGCAGTGGAAGGATCACTTTTGATCAATCTGTACACTTCCCATCCATCAAGACCGGGCATCATCAAATCCAACAATATGACATCCGGCTTGACGGCCCTGACAAGCTCCAGGCCTTCTTCTCCCCCGAACGCCCCCAGTACCCTGTACCCGTGCGATTCCAGTACCAACCGGGTCAGGTCTATCATATCCTGCTCATCCTCAATGCAGACGACTATTTTCTCGCCTTTTGGTCCTACCATATTCTGCCTCCTGCTCGCGTGTTTTCTGATAAGGGAACAACCCTGTACCTGTACCACCGGAAGGCAGGATGCGCTCTGCTCAAAAGTTTGCCCCAGGACTTCTATGCGTCGCAAAGGTCTTTGCTTTCTCTTCACCTCTGAGCACGCGAAGAGCGCCCTGGGCCATGGACAGCATCTCGTCTTCACCAGGATACACCAGAACGGGCGCTATCCACCCGGTTCTCTCCTTGATCCAGCCAACCAGCATTTCCGAGTACGCCAGCCCACCAGTGAGCACCACAGCATCCACATTCCCCTTCAAGGTAGTTGCCATCCCTCCTATCTCTTTGGCGATCTGATAGGCCATAGCCTCGTAGACCAGGGCTGCTTTCATATCGCCGGACCTGATTCGGCGCTCTACTTCGAGGGCGTCGTTGGTGCCCAGATGAGCCAGCAACCCGCCTTGCTTGGTGATCCGGCGGAACAGTTCCTCGTAGGTGTACTTGCCGGAGTACGCTAGCCGTAACACGTCGCCCACAGGCAAGCCTCCGGCTCGCTCCGGAGAGAACGGCCCAGTTCCATCCAAAGCCTGGTTGACGTCTATCATCCGGCCGCGCCGGTGAGCTGAAACCGATATGCCACCGCCCATATGGGTGATGACCATATTGAGCTCTGCGTATGGCTTCCCCAGGTCCTTCGCCGCTTTCCTGGCCACCGCTTTCAGATTCAGAGCATGTGAAAGGCTCTTTCGCTCGACCTCCGGCAGGCCAGATATCCTTGCCAGCGGATCGAATTCATCCACGCTGACAGGATCCACGATAAAAGCGGGAACGCCAGCTTTCCGGGCGATCTCGTTGGCAATCATTGCTCCCAGATCGCTGGCGTGCGTACGTTCTCGATTTGGATTCCGCAGGTACTCTAGCATGGGCTCGTTTACCAGATAGGTACCGCTTTCCAGGGGAGGAAGCAGGCCCCCACGCCCAACTACCGCGTTCAGGTCGTCAAGCTTGACCCCATGGCGCTCCAGCGAGCCCAGTATCACATCCCTGCGAAACTCATATTGTTCCACAGTGTGACGAAATCTTGCCAAATCCTCCGGCTTGTGACGGAGAACCTCCTCGAAGACTCGTTCCTCGCCCCGGAACAGAGCAATCTTCGTGGACGTCGACCCAGGATTGAGGGTCAGCACGAGAAACTGTTTATCCATCCTGCCCTCCAAAGTAAGTATGCATCAAGAATTTCCAGACGTACATACGACTTTTTGCGTATTTACGCCCACGCTTGGTGGTGGATACGCCAGCAGTATCATCTTGACAATATGACTTAGGAACCCATGGATTGTACATAAATGGCGTCGTCTCGAAAAATAAGGGGCAGCGCCTGCTCTTTCGGGGGAGGAGAAGCTGGTACCTGCGTCATTCCTCGTCTCAGCCAGCCGCGATGTCCCTGTGATTTGTCAAGACGGAAAGTAGCTCTTTTGAGCCGTGCCGAAAAGGGCGTTTCCGCCTTTGGTAGCGCGTTTGAGCGTGGAGCAGGCTTACCCCGCTCCACGCTCGTACATTTAGTGCGCTGGTAGCACATCAAGCCTGCTTTGCCTGGTGGAAGAGTCTCATAGCATTACCACGGTTAAACGTAACGCTACCCCGCCCTTGTGGTGATCAAGAAAGAAAATCCCGCAGTTTATAGCTCCTGAGAGGATGCCGCAATTTCCTGAGCGCTTTGGATTCGATTTGCCTGACCCTTTCCCTGGTTATCCCAAATTTGTCTCCAACCTCTTCCAGGGTGTAGGCCCTTCCATCTTTGAGGCCAAACCGGAGCTCCAATACTTCTCGTTCCCGCTTGTCCAGCGACTGAAGCAGGTCGGCGATCTCATCCTTCAACAATTCCCTGGCCGCCTCGTCTATCGGCCCGGGAGATTTGGAAGCCACGAAATCGGCCAGGGAACTGTCGGTGTCATCGTTGACCGGGGTATCCAGGGACACTGGCTCCTGCGCTATTCTGGTGATCCGTTCGGCACGTTGCATAGCATGCTTCAGCTCTGCATCGAGATCGGGCGGAAGAGGCTCCTCTTTGCCAATGTAACCCAGAATCTCTTCCCGAACATCATCGCCAAGGTAACCCAATTTCGGATCCAGAGCAACCTCTTCCAAAGTAGGTTCCCTGCCAAGCTCCTGCTGAAGCCGTTGTTTTACCTTCACCTGTTTGTTGATCACGTCCAACATGTGAAGGGGAACCCGGATGGTCCGAGACTGCTCCGCCACAGCCCTGCTCACTGCCTGACGTATCCACCAGGTAGCGTAGGTACTGAACTTGAATCCAAGGCTGGGGTCGAACTTTTCCACCGCACGCAGGAGGCCCAGGTTACCCTCTTGGATCAAGTCGAGAAAAGAAACGCCGTTGCGCATGTAACGTTTGGCGACGCTCACCACCAGGCGAAGGTTGGCTTCCGCCATTTTCTCTTTTGCTTCTTCCCCTTCGCTTACCACCTCTTCAAGACGCTTCCGTTCCTCCTCAGAGAGGTCCTCTCTGGACTCCAAGCGGTCCCGAGCCTCCCTGCCCCGGACGATCTCCCAGGCCAGTTTCTGTTCTTCCTCAGGTGCAAGGAGCGGAACGCTTCCGATCTCTCGGAGGTACATCCGGACCGGGTCGCTGGTAACGCCGACTTTCTCCCATTCCTTCAGGATGTGTCCGACCGGCAATGACGCTTCTGCCTCGACTTCTGCTTCCAAGCTTTCATCTCTCTCGATCGAGGGAAGAGGCCCCTCGGTATCTTCTTCAGGCAAGTCGTTGCCTTTGGGCAGGGTAATGACCCCTATCATCGGCTCGTCTTCCAACGCTACTTTGGCTACGCTGTCCGAGGTTCCGGCAGGCGCCATTTCTCCCTCCGACTTCTTAGTTCTATCGACGTCCTCTTTTTTCAGCATAATTTCCGTATTTTCTACCCTGGCAACATCATGCTCCATCGCGGTGCTGCCAGGCGCTCCTTTTGCTGCTTTAGATGTAAGGCGCGGCTCAGGCACGCCCTACCTGTGAGACTAGTCCACATAACACGCCAGACGAAACGTCAAACAGCCGAAGTCGGCTCAGGTTTTACGACGTTGTAAGATCTCAGAGAGTTTTGGAGGAATCCCAGCGATTGGGACAGCCGCTGGATTTCCTCGCCATAAGCCTCGACCGTCGCGTTGCCTCCCTGGCTTTCGGCATCAGCAAGCAATTCCTGAAAACTACGGATTTCCTCGCGCGTTCGATATATCCTCAAACGCAAAGCGCTTTCCAGCAACTCTTTTTCCAGTTGGTCCGGACGGACTTCTGGCGATCGCTCCACCTCAGAGATTATCTCCGACCGCAGGGGACCGAGCACTTCGGGAATGTCTCCGGTGGACAGCCCCTCGAACAGCATCCGATGGGGCTCTTCCCCGAAGTCCGAGCCGGAAAGTGGTTCATGCAGGGCCTCTGTCAAAAGTTCGTTTAGCAAACCCAGGCGCTCTCCATCCTGCAATAGCAGCCCTATCAGATGGCGCTCTAAAGCCACCGTAGGCGTAACCACCCACGAAGTCCCCACGTCCGGCGCAGGCTCCTCCTCAGGCCTGCGTTTCTGCTTGGGCCTGCGCCGACGTGCATCTCCCCAGAACTGCCTCTCCAGCAGCCGAGGATCTACATTCAGAGTCCTGGATAGGCTTTGAATGTAGTGCGTTCTCTCCACATCGTTTGCCACGTCTTTCAAGATCGGCGTCACCCTTCGTACTGCCTCAGATTTTCCTTTGGCAGTGCTCAGATCCAGACCCTTGAGCCGCATCTCTATGGTAAATTCCACCAGTGGACGGGCGTTGTTTAGCGCATCTTCCCATTTCTCCGGTGTATCTCTGAAGATATCGTCAGGGTCCTGTCCGTTGGGCAGCGGCAAGACGTAAAGGTCCACATCCAGAGCATGCTCGAAATGCACCATACCGGGGCGGACCACTGGCACTTTCTCTTCCACAGCACTCCGCGCTACGTCCAGCCCCCGCAAAGTGGCCTTGACGCCGGCGGAGTCGGGATCAAGGGCCAGGTAGATATTCCGTGTGAGCCGTTTCAATTGCCGGATGTGATGTTCTGTCAAAGCCGTGCCCATGGACGCTACTACGTTCCGAACTCCTCGTTGAAAGGCGCTTATCACGTCCATATAGCCCTCTACAACTACAGCTTTGTTTTCCTCACGGATCGTCCTGCGGGCCATGTCCAATCCGAAAAGCAGGCGACCTTTGTCGAATATCGGGCTTTGGGGCGAATTCAGGTATTTTGGCTCTCCCTGGCCAATGATGCGGGCGCCAAACCCTACCACGCGCCCTCTCACGTCGCGGATCGGGATCATCAGGCGACCGCGGAATCGGTCGTAAGTGCCTCCAGTCTCCCTGGAAATCGAGATACCCACCTCCACCATTTCCTCGTCTGTATAGTCCAGGCTTCGGAGGTGTTTCTGACACGCATCCCACGAATCGGGCGCGAACCCCAGAGCAAACGCCTCGGCGGTTTTGCCCGAGACCCCCCTTCTCTCCAGATATGTGCGTGCCGCGGTTCCTCTGGAGGAGAGCAGTTGTGACCGGTACCATCCTGCGGCGGCGGACATCAGACCGTAGAGCCGATCACGCTTGTTCTTCTCTTCTGGACTTTCCCCCCGGTTAGGAAGTTCAACGCCGGCGCGCTCCGCCAGCATCTGGAGTGCCTGGGGGAAGCTCATGCCCTCTTTCCGCTCCAGAAAGGTAAAAATGTCGCCGTCAGCGCCACATCCGAAACAGTGGTATCTGCCTTCGTCTGGGTATACGACGAACGATGGGGTCTTCTCGCTGTGGAATGGGCAGAGGCCTTTGTAGACACGCCCTGCCTTCTTGAGCTGGACGTACTGAGATATCAATTCCACAATGTCTATGCGGCTCTTGATTTCCTCGATCGCGCCCATCTCTTCACCTCCCTCGAAAGTTATTATACCTGCTGGGAGGTAGTTGGTCAAAGAGGATACGCCGGGGGATTTCAAAGCAAATCCCAATGGCTGAGAGGCTCGTCATGTCGCGGAGACTGGGCAAGGGTAAAGCACGCTACTAGGCGATCTCTATCAGCGGGCAGCCGGAGGCTCCCGGATCATCAGCCATAGAAAGCACTCAACGGTAGATTTGCTACCACATCGAGGTCCAGGCCTGAGGCTCTTCCTGCGGTAAGGCGATAGTAACCAGCGGCGGCTATCATGGCGCCGTTGTCGGTGCAGAGGGAAAGAGGTGGCATGAAAACCGGCATGGGCATTCTCTCCAACATAACTTTTCGTAGAGCGTCATTGGCACTGACGCCCCCACATACACACACGTGTCGAACGCCCAGTTCTATCGCCGCCCTGCGGGTCTTCTCCACCAGCACATCCACCACCGCATCCTGAAAACTGGCGGCCAGATCCGTTATGGTCTGTTCCGGGAGGGCCGTTGCATTCGTGGAGGTAAGACGCCGCGCGTCACCTCCATTCTCCACACCAGCCGCCGCCTCCAGACGTTGCACTTGCCTGAGAACAGCGGTCTTCAGGCCGCTGAAGCTGAAATCGTATGTCCCGGGGAGCCACGACCGTGGAAACCTGTACGCTTTCGGATCACCCCTGGCGGCTGCTTCCTGGATTGCCGGCCCGCCGGGATACCCCAGTCCCAGCACCCGCGCCACTTTGTCGAAAGCCTCGCCTGCCGCATCGTCTATCGTCCCGCCAAGCCTCCTGTAGCGCAAATGTCCTTCCACCAGCACCAGTTCGGTATGTCCCCCGGAGACAAGAAGCGCCAGGAAAGGGAACTCGTGTGTACGCTCCGGCATCCCGGGGACATCCAGCCAGCTGGAATAGATGTGCCCTTCCAGATGGTTGACCCCCACCAGTGGCACTCCCAGACTCCACGCTATGCCTTTTGCAGCATTCACGCCAACCAGAAGGGACCCTGCGAGCCCTGGTCCGTAGGTAACTGCCACAGCGTCTAAGTCGCCCCAGGAAACCCCCGCTTCCGACATTGCCTCCCGCAGCATCGGAAGAACGGCAAGGATATGTTGACGCGAGGCCGCTTCGGGGAACACTCCGCCATAACGGCGATGCAAATCTATCTGCGATGCCACCTGGTTGCTGAGTATCTCATGCCCGTCGGCCACCACAGCCACCCCGGTCTCGTCGCACGAAGTTTCTATTCCTAAAACAAGAGTGCTTTCCAAGCTTTTCACCTAGATCAGGGGCAGATCCCTCAGCCTCTGGAGTCAAATTCAATCGAGCGTGTTCCGTCACGGTTGGCGCAACAGACGCCATTTCAGCTCTCAGTAACGATGGAGCTTCAACTCAGATGAAGCGCATCCAATCCAATCATGCCACAGGCCAATCGGATCGAGTATAATATGTGTCAGAACGGTTTGTCAAACAAGGTACGTTGGGGGGAGAACGGAGTAATTCCTGGAGGCCGTACGGGCCCCCAGGAATTAACCTGCCTTTCGGGAGGCCCAGGCAGGCCACAGCACAAGCCCTGTGGAATACT
>CAZDOZ010000023.1:7961-18740 GCA_964507175.1 uncultured Anaerolineae bacterium | reverse complement strand
GAAAGGGCATAAAGGCAGCACTACACCGGGCCCTCCTGCCCGACCGGAGCGGGGTACGCCCGTACCAACAAGGCAAGTCCATCCCGCTACTCCTGAGCACCACCCATGGATACGAAAAACCGCCAGCGCCCGAGCGCTGGCGGTTTGATGTTCTCTCCCCCATCATCACTACACGAAGCAACATGAAGGACCAGCACACAGCGCCTGCCCCTCCCGTGTGAACGACACGATAAGACCAGCGGATGCGGACATCGGGAACTCGCCGATCCGCCGATACGATCAACGCTTGGTGTACTGTGGTGCCTTGCGGGCCCGCTTGAGGCCGTACTTCTTCCGCTCTTTCATGCGGGCGTCCCTTGTGAGGAAGCCACCTGCCCGCATCACGGACCGCAGATCCTCGTCCATTTCGACGAGAGCCCTGGCAAAGCCATGAGCAACAGCACCTGCCTGACCGGTGATACCACCCCCCTTGACCACCACAGTTGCGTTGAGCTTGTCCTCCATACCAGCGGCTTTCAGAGGAGCCATCACGGTGATCAGGTCCACTGAGCGGGTAAAATACTCCTCCACTGGTTTGTTGTTGACCACGATTCTCCCCTCGCCGGGGTACAGTCTCACCTGCGCGTTAGCGGTCTTCCGCCTGCCAACCGCATAGTTGTAACGAACTGACATCAACTCCTCCCTTATAAGTCCAAAGGTTCCGGCCTCTGCGCTTTATGCGGATGATCCGGCCCCGCATATACTTTCAGCTTCTTCGACATCTTCCGCCCGAGGCGATTTTTGGGCAACATTCCCCGCACGGCGAACTTCACGGCCCGCTCCGGGTGCCTCTGCAGTAAGTCTCGGAGGCTGATCGACTTGAGACCGCCCGGATAGCCAGAATGCCTGTAATAGATTTTCTGGGTAAGCTTTCTGCCCGTCACGCGAATCTTCCCCGCGTTTACGACGATCACATAGTCCCCGGTATCCATATGTGGGGAGAAGATCGGCTTGTTTTTGCCGCGCAAGATCCTGGCGATCTCGCTGGCGAGGCGGCCAAGCGTCTTCCCCTGAGCATCCACCACGTACCACTTACGCTTTATATCCTCCGGCTTAGGTGTGTATGTACGCACTCCTATTCTCCTCCTTCAACCCCGGAACCGTAAATTCCAGCTCCGGCGGATATTCAACTCTCACAAGGCAAAGTCCCCGGGACGGCGCTGGCGGCGCTGAGCGAGAAATATCAGGTCTGTCCAGCAGTTCGGTCATTTCCTCTGGAGCCCGCATGCCCCGCCCGATTTCCAGCATCGTCCCCACCAGACGACGCACCATCTTTCGCAGAAAAGCATTCGCCGCTATCCAGAACTCCACTTCGTTTCCCCGAGCCACCCATTCCGCCCGATGGATGGTGCGGATTCGATTCTCTCCCTGGGGCGGGTGTCCGAACCCACCGAAATCATGGGTACCCTGGATCGCCTCTGCTGCCTTTGACATCTTGTCCACATCTAGCGGATGCTCCAGATAAGCCGAGAATCTCCTGCGCAACGGCGACCGCCACGGCGCGTTCCAAATGCGATAGACATAAGTCCTGCTCACGGCGCTGAATCGTGGGTGAAACCCTTCCGGCGCCTCTGCCAAAGCCAGAACAGATATGTCCTCCGGAAGATTTGCATTCAATGCTCGCTGCAGTTTTTGATCATCCTCTTTCCACCTCAACGGGAAAGAGATTACCTGACCACAGGCGTGGACCCCGGCATCGGTACGTCCTGCCCCAACCACCCTGACATGGCTTCCTGCCAGCCTGGTCAAAGCCGCTTCCAGTGCGCCCTGCACCGTAGGCACATCCGCTTGCACCTGGAATCCAAAGTACTCAGTGCCGTCATATTCCACTAACGCCCGCCACATAGCGGGCCCTGCAACACTCGTCACTCCTCAGACACCAACTCGAGCAAGACCATTTCCGCCGCATCCCCTTGCCTGCGGCCCACTTTCACGATCCTGGTGTAACCGCCAGGCCTGGAGATGTAGCGTGGAGCGATCTCGCCAAACAGCTTCTTGACGGCCGCTTTGTTCCCAAGGCGGGAGTACGCCAGCCTCCTGGCGTGAACGCCATAAGCATCTCCCTTGCTCAGACTGCGCTTCGCAAGCGTAATCAGCTTCTCGGCGTTTCCACGAACCGCCTTGGCCTTGGCCTCCGTCGTATTTATCCTCTCATGTTCGAAAAGCTGGATAATCAGATTCCGGAACAGCGACTTGCGATGTCCCATGTCCCGATTCAGCTTCCTACTGGCTATATGATGCCTCACCTTACAAACCTCCGATAACATCTCAAGGGTCTAAGCACAGATAGTGGAGAACCACCACAAAGGGCCAGTCCTTCACCGTCTCTATTCTCCCGTTCCATCCCCATGTACCTCTTGTGAGAACCGTCCGCTAACCGTCTCGTCCTTCTGGGGCTCTGCAAAGATCCAAAACGGATTACGCGTTCTCTTCTTCCTCCACCACAATGCCCATGTCGTCCAGGGCATCGCGGGGCACGTACTTCAGATAGTCTTTTTCTTTCAACTGATTCACCAGCTCTTCCAGAGACTTGTCCCCGAAATTCCGGATGGAGGTCATAGCCTTACGCCCTTCCGCCATGCGCTCCAGGACAGGCCCGATTGCCAGCAGGTTGCTTCGCTTCAAAGCATTGAAGGCCCTCATGCTGAGACCCAGGTGCTCCACCGGCTCGTTATAGACGCTATCCGGTATGCGAGAAGGAACACTCGGCTTCGCTTCTGCCTCCTCCTCAACATGGACGGCTACCTCACCCCCTATGAGCACCAGGTGACGGATCAGAATGGCCGCAGATTCCTTCAGCGCTGCATGAGGCTTCATGGTGCCGTCGGTCCAGATTTCCAGGCTCAACTCGTCGTAGTTTGTCATGCGACCAATGCGTGTTGGAGTAACCTTATACTCCACCTTTCGCACAGGGCTAAAAATGGCATCCACTGGTATCTCCCCGATGGATGTCTTCCGCTCCTGAGCCGGAGAGTACCCGCGCCCTTCTTCAGCGATAAACTCCAGGTCGAAATCCGCCTCCGGAGAATCCACCGTCAGGATTTCCTGTTCCGGATTCACTATGGTGATCTCCGGCGGGGTTCTGAGGTCGCCAGCAGTCAGCACACCCTCGCCTCTGACCTCGGCATAGATACGGAAAGGGCCCTCGGTCTCAGGGGCTACTCTCATCCTGACCTGTTTCACATTCAGGATGAGCCCCATGACATCCTCACGAGCGTAAGGGATTGTCGTGAACTCGTGATGCACGCCTTCGATGCGCATCCGGGTTATAGCCGCGCCAGGCAGGGAGGAAAGCAACACCCTGCGAAGGGCATTCCCCAAAGTCACCCCATATCCCCGCTCCAGGGGCGAGATCAGGAAACGCCCATGCTTTTGCGTGGCGACATCTGTTTCGATTTTCGGCAAGACCACATTTATAGCCACCAGATACCTCCTGGCCTGATGCTACTGACACCACCCACCAAAGCCAGTTGGGGGTCATAATTCCAACCCCCGCCTCGGTGCGCCAAGCGTAACATCAGCGGCTGTAGTATTCCACAATCAACTGCTCGTTGACGGGTACATCTATTTGCTCCCGAGAAGGATAATCCAGCACCTTTCCGCTCATAGATTCGGCATCCAGGGAAAGCCATTCGGGCACACCGCGCTCCCCGAGTTTCTCGGCCAGGGATTTGAAATGAGTCTTCTTCCGGCTGGAAGGAAGAACGGTGACCACGTCGCCTGCTCTCACCAGATAGGACGGGATATCCACCTTGCGACCGTTGACGGCAATGTGGCCATGCCTTACGATCTGTCTGCCCTCAGCTCGGGATCTCGCCAGACCGAGACGATATACCACGTTGTCCAGGCGCCGCTCCAGCAAAATCAAAAGCATAGCGCCGGTCATGCCTTTCTTCTTCTGTGCCTGTCGGAAATACCGGCGGAACTGTCGCTCCAGGACACCGTAAATCCGGCGAGCTTTTTGCTTCTCACGGAGCTGGCGGCCGAAATCGGAGATTTTCCTACGCCTGCCTGCCCCTCTCTTGCCGTGCTCCCCAGGCGGGTAGTTGTGCTTGTCCAACGGACAGTTGGTGAAGCATTTCTCGCCTTTCAAAAATAATTTCTCACCCTCGCGACGGCACAGCTTGCACACTGCTCCGGTATAACGCGCCATCTTCTCTCCTCGTTAAACTCAAAAACTCCAGATCGTGTTGATCTTCTTTTTTCGTAACTGTTCAGGCCGGTGTGGCTCTTTTGATGCAAGCCTTTCTCACCGCAGAGTTCGCCGAGTACGCAGAGAAAAATAAAGGTGTTCAAAGGTCGATTTCGGGCAAGACATTTGTTCCTCGCCCATCTCGAAGACAACCTCTTCACATTCGATTTTTATTTCACCTCTGCGCTCTCCGCGTCCTCAGCGGTGAATGACTTCCGCAGCCCACTTCGACCAAATCTTGCCACAGTCAATATGACCTGAACAGTTACCTTTTTTCTCTAATGCCACACTCCACCGTGGAAGAAAATCCACAGCAGGGAGATATCCTCACACCACCACACAAAGAACCAGAATCGGCGACAACGTATCCTTCAGAAACAGATCTGCTGATCCGCTTGAAAGCGGCCTCCACATGGATCAAACGCGCCGCTTTTTGGGTGGCCTGCAACCATTATGAGGGATGGGGGTCACATCTGTGATAGACCGAACCGACATCCCTGCAGCCTGCATGGCCCGTATGGCAGCTTCACGCCCTGGGCCGGGGCCCTTGACGTAAACATCCACTTCCTGCACACCAAGGGACTCCGCATCTTTCACGATTCGCTGGGCGGCCAACTGAGCCGCGTAGGGTGTACTCTTGCGGGCCCCTTTGAACCCTACCGACCCGGCACTGACCCATGTCAGCGCATCCCCCTCCTGGTCAGTCAGCGTTATGATTGTATTGTTGAAAGTTGCCTGGATGTGCGCTTGAGCTCGAGGCACCAGCCTTTTCTCTCGGCGCTTTCCACGACGAGAAGTCCCCCTTTTCTGTCTGGCCATAATACCTCCTGATGATCTACCTTCCTCCGTTGATTTCCGTGACTGTTCAGCCCGATAGCAGCTCTTCTGAGATAAGCTTTCTCACCGCGGAGTCCACCACGGCGAATCAGCGATGAGACTTTCCCCGCAGCGGTTCGTTTCGCTGATTTCAAGCGTTCTCGGCGGTGGGTATCCTCTCTCCATCCAGGCGGGATTATTTCTTCCCGCGAGCCCTCTTCCGCCCAGGTACTGTCTTGCGCGGGCCGCGACGCGTGCGGGCATTGGTACGGGTTCGCTGCCCACGCACCGGCAGGTCGTGGCGATGACGCACTCCCCGGTAGCTTCCAATCTCAATCAACCGCTTGATGTTCATGGTGATCTCACGCCTCAGATCGCCCTCGACCCTGTAGTTCCGGTCGATAAACTCCCTCAGGCGGGCAACTTCCGACTCGGCGAGATCTTTCACGCGGGTATCGGGGCTGATTCCCGTCCCCTGCAGAATCTCTCGGCTACGAGAAGACCCAACACCGTAGATGTACGTGAGAGCTGCCTCTATCCGCTTGTCGCGAGGCAGATCAACGCCAGCAATACGAGCCATAAACCGACCTCCTCTTTGTCGTTACCCCTGCCGCTGCTTGTGCTTGGGATTTTCACATATCACGTATACCTTCCCATGCCTGCGGACGATCTTGCATTTATCACACATCTTCTTCACAGAAGGTCGCACCTTCATGATAACCTCCTACACTGTAAAAATTTCTGGCCCATCGTCGGTGATGGCGATGGTATGCTCGAAATGGGCAGAAAGGCTGCCATCGGCGATGACCACCGTCCAGCCATCTTCGAGAACGCGAGTTTCGTAGGAACCGGCAGAAACCATGGGCTCTATGGCTATGGTCATCCCGGGCCGCAGCCGCACCCCCGTCCCTGGACGACCGTAGTTCAGCACCTGAGGATCCTCATGCAATTTACGGCCTATCCCGTGCCCAGTGTACTCGCGGATCACGGCAAACCCATTGGACTCCACGTAGTTCTGGACGGCCGCAGAGATGTCTCCTAGATGCCCCCCAGCGACGGCCTTCGCTATGCCAGCCTCCAGGCTCCCCTTGGTAACGTCCAAAAGACGCTGTGCCTCCGGCGATATCTTCCCCACCGGCAGCGTGATGGCAGCGTCACCATACCAGCCCTTGTAAATCGAACCAACATCCACAGAGACGATATCGCTCTCCTTGAGCACCCTCTTGCGAGAGGGTATCCCATGTACCATCTCGGTGTTGATCGAGGCGCATATGGTTGCCGGGAACCCGGCGTATCCCTTGAAAGCGGGCTTTGCACCCTCTCTGGCGATAATTTTCTCCGCCAAATCGTTGAGCTCCGCCGTGCTCACCCCTGGTTTGACGGCCTCCCGCATGGCGTCCAGCACCATGCCCACGATGTGCCCTGCATGGCGCATCAATCCCAACTCGTACTTAGATTTAAGGACAATCATGCGATTTTATGGCTGCCTCCAAGGCCACCTGAACCCCCTCGATTTCTTGCTCTCCGTCTATCTCGACCAGCAAACCGCGCTCGCGATAGTACTCGATCAACGGCGCGGTTTGCTCAAAATACACCTTGAGACGATTTTTTGCAACTTCCGGCCTGTCGTCCGGACGCTGGTAAAGCTCGCCGCCGCAGATATCACACTTACCCTGCACTTTTGGCGGGTTGTACAACATGTGGTAAACAGCACCACACTGTCGGCATATCCACCGCCCGGAAAGCCTGGCCAGGAGCACTTCATCAGACACCTTGATGTACGGCACGAACCGCAGGGACGTTTTCAAGCCTTTCAGGATATCGTCCAGAGCCTCAGCCTGCGGTATGTTCCTGGGGAAACCATCCAGGATCGCTCCCCTGGCACAATCTGAACGGGAAAGCCGTTCCTGCACCATGCCTATGGTCACCTCATCCGGGACTAACTCCCCTTTTTCCATGTACTGCTTCGCCAGCAGGCCAAGCTCAGTCTCGCTCTTAAGGTTCCCGCGGAAGATATCCCCGGTGGATACCTGTGGTATCCCCCACTTCTCGCTCAGCATCCGGGCCTGGGTGCCTTTCCCGGCTCCCGGAGCACCCAACAAAACAAGGAAAAGCGGACCGCCTTTGTCCATTTCTCTCCCTCGAAACTAGGGCCGAATGGCCCGCCATTCGTTCGGCACTTGCGAGCACCTGTGCCGGGCGGGGACAAGCCCTGCCCCTACTGCCCCCCAAAGACTGGACGGGCCGTCAGCGATTGCGGTCTGGTGCGATGCCGCCTTCTTGCCCTCACCCATCACCCTGAGCAATGCTGAGCGCCATGGACAAGCATGAATCGCGCCGGGATGGCGTCCTTGAGCCGTTCCTGCGCCTTCGCTCGCTGGAGCAGGCATTGTAGGGCAAGCCCCGTGGAATGCTTATTCCACAGGGCAAGCCGTCTGGCTCGCCCGGTCGAGCTAACAGCTCGACCTACAGCGCAGCGGTAGGGGCGCGACCTGCGGGTCGCCCCAGCAGCCCCTCCCTCGCCCATGGTCATCGGAGAGGGAGGGGCTGGGGTGGGTGAGGGCCAAAGGGTACTATCCCACCAGTTTCGAGCGCTACCAATTCATTCGGTGCTCGCAAAACCAACACAATGCTTTTGTAAAGCTGCTCGCAGACTTACCACCGGGCGCAGCACGCTGCGCCCCTACCAACGCAGAATACCTGTGAAACTGGAACCTGGCAGAACGCCCGCCCCGGTCCACGCCGTCTTATCTCAAGAATCCCTCGTACTGACGCATCAGAAGCTGGGCCTCCAACTGCCTCATCGTGTCCAGTACCACGCCGACGACGATCAGCAAGCCAGCGCTGGTCATCAGCATGATAGGAGCATTGACCACCCCACGAACAAACCACGGGAGGATTGCCACAAGGCCCAGGTAAACAGCACCTACCAAAGTGACTCGGCTGAGCACTTTATTCAGATAATCCTCTGTTTTCCTTCCGGGACGGATACCCGGTATGAATCCGCCTTGCTTTTGCAAAGTCTCCGGCAGGTTCTGCTCACGGAAGATCACGTCAGTGTAAAAGTAAGTGAACCCGACCACCAAGAGGAAGTAGGATATCCAGTAGAAAGCGCTGCCCACGTTGAAAAGGCTCACCGTCCCGTTGGCAATATCGGCAAGCCACTTAGCCGAAGAGTACTGGAAGTAGCTCGCCACCGTGCCAGGGAAGATCAAAATGCTTTGGGCGAAGATCAGCGGGATCATGCCTGCGGAATTCACCCGCAACGGCACGTGTGTGCTCTGCCCGCCGACCATCATCAACCGGTTGCCTCTGATGGTCCGGACCCGCTTCCCGTACTGAACTGGTATTCTGCGCTCTCCCTGCTCCACCACTACAATGGCCACCACCGTGATAACGGTGATCAGCACGATTATAACGAGTGCCCATGGGTTCTGAACCACGAGCTGCCCCAGACGCTGTGGAACTCTCGCCACGATTCCACCAAAGATGATGATGGAAACGCCGTTTCCGATTCCCTCCTGGGTGATCAGTTCGCCGAGCCACATGGCGAAAGCGGTCCCAGCGGTCAAGACTGTGATGGTCGTGAATGTTTGCAGCGGATAGCTGGTGAGGCTGAACCTGGTCAGCACGCCCTGCTGCGCCAGCAGCGCCGACTGCCCAAAACCCTGCAGGACCGCCAGCGGGATCGTCAGGTAGTTGGTGTACATGTTGATCTTTTCCCTGCCGGACTCACCCTCTTTGGAGAGCGCCTCCAGTTGCGGGATGATAGGCATCAACAACTGCATGATAATGGAGGCCGTGATGTACGGGTACACCCCCATTGCCATCACCGAGAAACTGGACATAGCGCCGCCGGAGAACATGTCCAGCATGCCCAGCAACTGGCTGTTGGCAAACACCTGAGCCAGCCGGGTGGCATTCACCCCAGGGACGGGGATATGAGCGGCCAGCCGGTAGATGGCCAGGATGAAGAGGGTGTACAGGATCTTCTTCCGAAGATCCGGTAACCTCATGGCGTTGCGCATAGCATCAAGCATCAGCAACCTCCCTCATGGCAACGGCAGTTTTTCTACTGATCCGCCTGCAGCGATGATTTTCTCTTTGGCACTCCTGGAAAAACGGTGGGCTTTCACCGTGAGTGGATGGATCAGATCGCCGTTTCCAAGGATTACCACGGGTTTCTTCGTGGACTTGATCACACCACGCTCCGCCAGCGCCTCCGGCGTGACTTCGCTTTCAGGTGGGAACAGTTCCGCCAGTCTTCCCAGGTTCACCTCGGCATATTCCACACGCCAGATATTGGTAAAGCCCCGCCTGAAAGGCAGCCTGCGGACGAAAGGCAATTGTCCGCCCTCAAAGTAAGGACGCACACCACCACCGCTTCGGGCATTCTGGCCTTTGGTACCCCTGCCAGCAGTCTTCCCCTTTCCTGCAGAGATACCGCGGCCAACCCTGCTCTTCCGCCGCTTGCTGCCGGGAGCGGGTCTTAGGTCATGCAATTTCATAGCACTCACCCCTCCCCAGAAACCTCTTCGACCTGCAACAGGTGGGCAACCTTGTTCACCATACCCCTTATCACAGGCGTATCTTTCTTCACCACTTCATCTTGCAAGTGCCTCAGCCCAAGGGCCCGCACCGTGGCTTTCTGATCCTTCTTCCGTCCAATGGGACTTTTCACCAGTTTTATTCGAAGGAACTTCTCAACCATTTCGCCTCTTCCTCCAGAAAGACGGCGTGACCATCTCCACAGGCTTGCCGCGGCGTTTTGCTTCGACTTCCATATCCTTCAACTGCCCCAGCGCCTTCATGGTGGCCTGAACCACATTCAGCACGTTGGAACTGCCCAGCGACTTGGTCAGCACGTCCTTAGCGCCGGCAGCCTCCAGGACAGCGCGGACTCCGCCACCAGCGATAACGCCGGTACCAGGAGACGCGGGCTTCAGCAACACCTTCGCTGCCCCGAAGTCGGCAATAACCGGGTGAGGGATAGTTGTGCCCAAAAGGTTGACCTTTTTCATGTTCCTGCGGGCCTGCTCGCTTCCTTTCCGAATTGCCTCGGGCACCTCGCCTGCCTTCCCGATCCCAACACCCACGCTGCCGTTGTGGTCGCCCACGACAACCAGGGCGCGGAAATGAAAGCGACGGCCGCCTTTGAGAACTTTTGCCGTCCGGGCAATGTGAACCACCCGCTCGTCGAGTTCAACCTGTTCCTCGAATCCAAAACTTTCCTGTTCGTTAGCCATCTACATTCCCTCGCCTCAGAAATCCAAACCAGCTTCGCGGGCCGCATCGGCCAGGGCTTTCACCCTACCATGAAACTTGTAGCCGCCGCGGTCGAAGACCACATGCTTTATCCCCAAGGACAAAGCCTGCTTCGCCACAAGCCTGCCAACCTCCTTAGCCTGCTCTGTTTTCTTCTTCCCTTCGATTGCCCCTCTGATCTCAGGGTCGAGCGTGGATGCAGACACCAGAGTCTTACCCTCCACGTCATCGATCACCTGAGCGTAAATGTGCCTCAAGCTGCGAAACACATTCAGACGTGGGCGCTCAGGGGTACCGAACACCCGCTTGCGCACACGAAGATGCCGCTTCCTGCGGGCTTCACTTCGGCTCGATCGAGCCATCGCGCTTCCACCTCCATGAAAATTTCCCAGGCCAAACCCCCTGGTTGGCCTGCTCTGCGTTCTCCGAACCACCGACCTCGACGATTCGCTGATTCGCTGATTCGC
>CAZDOZ010000023.1:0-7861 GCA_964507175.1 uncultured Anaerolineae bacterium | reverse complement strand
TGATTCGCTGATTCGCTTACTTCTTGCCAGCCTTTCCGGCCTTCATCCGGATATGCTCGCCAACGTAACGGATTCCCTTCCCTTTGTACGGTTCAGGTGGCCTGATCTTCCGAATCTCAGCGGCGGTCTGCCCCACCATGGCCTTGTCGTTCCCATCCACAGCGACGACCCGCGCCGACTTGTCAACGCTGAGCTTGATGCCGGGCCTGGGCACCACCCTCACAGGGCTGGAATAGCCAACACTGATCACCAAAGTGTCCCCGTCCATCTGAGCGCGGTATCCTACACCGACGATTTCCAGCTTTTTCTGGAACCCTTTGCTGACGCCGGCGACCATGTTGGCGATCAGGGCACGGGTAAGGCCGTGCAGGGCCCGGTAAGTTCTGCTGTCGTTTGGCCTGGAAACGACAACCTGATCCCCCTCCTGCTTGATTGTCAGACCGGGATCGAAAGTCCAGCGGAGATCCCCCCGCGGCCCTTTCACCACCACCTCATTGCCGGCACCTACTTTCACCTCCACCCCTGGCGGGATGGGCACAGGCATTTTCCCTATTCGAGACACTGTAAACCCTCCTCACCAGACATAACAGACGACTTCGCCACCGACGCCAAACTTTCTGGCCTTCCTGTCGGAAAGGACTCCCTTGGGCGTAGACAGGATGGCTATCCCCATGCCACTCAGCACCCACGGGATCTCATCGTGCTTGACGTAAATGCGTCGGCCCGGCTTGCTTACCCGCTTCAGGTTCGTGATAACAGGTTGCTTCTCCCGGTCGTACCGCAGCACAATGCGCAAATGTGGCTGCGGCTTCTCGTTCGTTACGTCGTAGTGCTGGATGAAACCTTCTTCTTTTAATATCCTGGCAATGGCCAGCTTCATCTTCGAACTGGGCATCGAAACCCTTCGCTTGCGGGTCATAGCCGCGTTGCGAATGCGGGTCAACATATCCGCAATAGGATCCGTCATCATAAGCAATCACTCCACTTTTTTCTGGCTCCGCGGGCGGTATCGGATGGCTCCAGTTTTATGGCATCCGACCTACCCCGGGCAGGCTCACTTACCAACTGGACTTGGTAACGCCAGCAATCTCGCCTTTCAGCGCCGCCTCACGGAAACAAATTCGGCACATGCCGAAGCGCCTGATGTAACCTCGAGACCTGCCACAAACCTTGCAACGGTTTCGCTCCTGCACCTTGTACTTCCGACGTTTCTCTCGGGCAATCATACTTTTCTTAGCCACAGATCAACCTCCTAAGCCTCTCCCGAACGGCATGCCCAGGGACCTGAGCAGCTCACGTCCTTCTTCATCATTCTCCGCCGTGGTCACAATAGTGATCTCCAGGCCACGAGCTTTGTCCACTTTGTCGTAGTCAATCTCCGGGAACGCCAATTGCTCCGGCAAGCCCAGAGTGTAGTTCCCGCGGCCGTCGAAAGCATCCGGCGACACTCCCCTGAAGTCGCGCTGCCGTGGTAATGCGATGTTCATCACCCGGTCCAGGAAATCGTACATCCGGTTTCCACGCAGCGTCACCTTGACCCCGATAGGGTTTCCTTCCCTGAGCTTGAACGCAGCAATAGACTTCCGTGCCCTGGTGACGATCCCTTTCTGCCCCGTGATGACCGCCATGTCATTCAAAGCAGCATCCAGAGCTTTGGAATTCTGCAGCGCTTCCCCAAGGCCGATGTTAACCACCACTTTGGTGATCCGGGGTACCCGCCACACATTCTTGTAACCGAACTCCTCCATCATCGCGGGGACGACTTCATCACGATATCTGGCTTTCAATCTCGGTAGCACCTCTGCCATCAGCTACACCTCACCTTAACCAATCACTTCGCCGCATTTCTTGCAATAGCGGACCTTGCTGCCATCGGGCATGAAATGGTATCCAACCCTCGTGGGTCTGCCACAATGAGGGCAGACCAATGCGACTTTGGAAACGAACATAGACGCTTCCCGCTCGATGATACCCGCCTGGGTGCTCACATTGCCAGTGCGGCGCTGATGCTTCTTTATCAGATTAATTCCGGCGACGACTACACGATCTTTGCTCCGGGCCTTACCCATGTTCTTCGGGTTAGGGCGACCGGGGATCACCTCTTTCACCTCTCCCTGCTTCCCTTTCTCGTCACCGCTCAAGATCTCTACTGTATCACCCTTGCGAATCCGCATCTGAAAACCTCCTATAACACTTCTGGGGCCAGCGAGACGATGCGCATAAAGCCTTTCTCCCGAAGCTCCCTGGCCACCGGTCCGAAAATGCGGGTACCTCTTGGGTACTTGTAGTTATCTATAATGACAGCTGCACTATCGTCGAACCTGATATAGGAGCCGTCCCTCCGACGATACTTATGGGACGTGCGCACGATCACTGCTCGGACGATATCCCCTTTTTTGACAGCAGAGTTGGGTGCGGCCTGCTTGACAGTTCCCACCACAACATCCCCAATGTACCCGTACCTCCGGGTACTCCCGCCCATCACACGGATGACCAGGATCTCCTTTGCGCCAGTGTTATCCGCAATTTTCAGCCTGCTCTCCTGCTGAATCATCTCTTCACTCCCTCACTCGCGGGAAAGGGTCTCCACTACCACCCAGCGCTTTTCCTTGCTGAGAGGGCGGCTTTCGAGGATGCGGACCACATCCCCTTCCCGGCATTTATTTTCTTCGTCGTGTGCTTTGTAGCGTTTGTGGTGACGCACGACCTTGCCGTAAATAGGATGAGGCTTTGCCCGCACCACTTCCACTACCACAGTCTTGTCCATCTTGGCGCTTACCACGCGGCCCACCAATGTCTTACGCCCGCCCTTCATCTAGCCTCCTCCTCTTCCCAGGCAATCAGTTCCATCTCCCGCAGGGTGGTTTTCATCCTCGCGATATCCTTGCGCAGAGACCTGGGACGATTGGTGTCCTTCAGCTGTCCGAAGCTTTTCTGGAAGCGAAGGTTCATCAGCTCCTGGTACGCCTCGTCCAGGCGATGGAGGATCTCTTCCCTCGTCATCTGACGGAGTTCGCTCGCTTTCATTCCTCACCTCCCTCGCCTTCCAGCTCAGCTCTAGAGATAAACCGGGTGTGGATCGGGAGCTTGTGCGACGCCAGCCGCATAGCCTCCATAGCTTGCTCCTCGGTTACGCCGGATATCTCAAAAAGAATCCTTCCCGGCTTGACCACAGCAACCCAGTGATCCACGTTCCCCTTACCACTGCCCATGCGGGTCTCGGCAGCTTTGGCTGTCACGGGTTTGTCTGGAAAGACGCGAATCCAAAGCTTGCCACCGCGACGGACGTACCGGACGATAGCGCGGCGTGCAGCCTCGATCTGGCGGCTGGTAATCCAATAGGGTTCTAGCGCCTGCAGTGCATATTCGCCGAAAGCTACAGTAGAACCCCGGTATGCCTTCCCCCTCATCCGCCCGCGATGGGCCTTTCGATACTTGACTCTTTTTGGCATCAACATCGTCATTAACTCCTGATTACCGGCCGCTGGTCAGGCATAACTGGAAACATTTTCCGTTTCCTCAGGCGCTTTTTCCTGGAAGACATCGCCTCTGTATATCCAAACCTTGACCCCGATACGACCGTAAGTTGTAAGCGCTTCTGTCTTCGCGTAATCGATGTCGGCGCGCAGCGTATGTCTGGGCACCCGGCCATCGCGAACGGTGACGCTGCGGGCCATCTCCGCGCCAGCCAGACGCCCTGAGCAAGTTACCATAATTCCCTTTGCCCCACCACGCATAGCACGGTCGACTGCTTGCTTCATTGCTCGTCGGTAGGAAACACGGCGTTCCATCTGCTCAGCTATGCTCTCAGCAACCAGGTACGCGTCTAGCTCGGGCTTCTGAATCTCCTTGGCCTCCACCTTGATCCGCTTTCCGGTGAGTTCAGCCAGTTTATCCCTGAGCTTGTTTACGGTTACACCTTTCTTCCCGATTACGATTCCGGGCCTGGAAGAATGAATGGTGACCTCTATCCGCGTCGGGTAGCGGTCTATCTCGACGTGAGAGACCCCTGCCCCCTTCAACTCGCCCCTGATCAGTGCTCGGATCTTTCGATCCTCTTCCAGATTCTTGACGTATTCGGCTCCCTCCGCGTACCAGCGGGAATCCCATGTCCTGATGACTCCAATGCGGAAGCCAATAGGATGTACTTTTCGCCCCAAAGCATCTCCTCCTTATTCAGCTCACAGCCTTTCGTCCAACACCACGGTGATGTGGGAAGAGCGGCGCAATATCGGCTTGAACCGACCACGTGCGCCAAACCGACGCCACTTGCGGGTCGGAGCCTCGTCCGCGTATATGCGCTCGATGTACAGGTCCTCCCGCGACAGTCCGAAATTCTCTTCCGCATTCTTGATAGCGGAGTTAAGCACCTTGGTGACGGGTCTGGCGGCGCCCTGAGGCATGAACCGCAACTGCGCCAATGCCTCATCCACAGGCAGACCACGGATCTCGTCTATAACCAGGCGTGCCTTCAAAGGTGAGATGCCCACATACTTGCTCACGGCCCGGACTTCCATGTTTACTCTCTCCTCCCTTTGACTATATGGCCTCTGAAGAAGCGGGTTGGCGCAAACTCACCTAGCTTATGGCCGACCATGTTCTCGGTTATGTAAACCGGGATGTGGCGGCGTCCATTATGGACAGCGATCGTGTGCCCCACCATCTGCGGGAAAATAGTGGAAGCCCGAGACCATGTGCGGATAACTTTCTTGTTTCCGCTACGGTTCATCTCTTCAATTTTTCGCAGCAGTTTGGGATCCACGTATGGTCCCTTTTTCAAAGATCGTGACATCGCTATCCTCCTCCTTACCGGCCCTTCTTACTACGGCGACGTACGATAAACTTATCCGTAGTCTTGCGTCGCCTGGTCTTGTAGCCCAAAGCAGGCTTGCCCCAGGGGGTCTTCGGCCCCGGCATGCCAATGGGTGAGCGTCCTTCGCCGCCACCATGGGGATGCGAAGCAGGGTCCATGGCAGACCCACGAACCTCCGGCCTGCGACCCAGCCACCGCTTCCGGCCAGCCTTCCCGAGTTTGATATTGGCATGGTCCGGGTTGGATACCTGCCCGATGGTGGCCATGCAACGACGATCCACCAGACGCACCTCACCGCTTGGCAGGCGGACGTGGACGTATGGCCCTTCTTTTGCCAAAAGCTGCGCCGCGGTTCCCGCGGAGCGCACCAACTGCCCTCCCCTGCCAGGATAGAGCTCAATGTTGTGAATCATGGTGCCCAACGGGATATTATCCAACGGCAAGGCATTCCCTGGCTTGATCTCGGCTTCCGGTCCGGACATCAATGTATCCCCCACTCTTACTCCCAGCGGGGCCAGGATGTAGCGTTTCTCGCCATCGACATACGAGAGAAGAGCTATGCGAGCGCTACGATTAGGATCGTACTCGATGGAGGCGACCCTTGCCGGGACTCCGACTTTGTCACGGCGGAAATCGATGATGCGATAGCGTCGCTTGTGCCCGCTGCCCCGTTGCCGGACAGTGATCCGCCCCTGGTTATTGTGGCCAGCCCCTCTCTTCGTCGAAATGAGCAAGGAACGCTCGGGCTCCGCTTTTGTGATTTCCTCGAACGTGGAGACGCTCATCCCACGCCGGCCGGGCGACGTCGGTTTGTAAACTTTGATTCCCATGTCACTTCACTCCGCAAGCTTGATGCCGGCCATCCAGCCGGTCGGCGGGCGATACTCGCTTGCTTTTTGGCCGCCCGCCACTGCAACCACGAATTACACGAATTTACACACCTTCGAATATGGTGATGGACTCGTCAGGTTCCAGGGTTATGATCGCTTTCTTCCACCCCGGCTTCCGCACGGATATCCGCCTCCCATATCGCTTTCGCTTGGAAGGCATGTTGATGACCCGCACATCCACCACATGGACTTCGAAAACTTTCTCTATGGCTTCCTTCACCATTCTCTTGTTAGCACGCTTGTCAACCTCGAAGACGTATTGATTGTACTCGTCCTGCAGGTGGTCTGCCTTTTCGCCCATTATGGGCCTTTTCAGGACTTCGTAAACATTCATTCTGGCTCCCTCCCTACCCAAGGATATCCGTGATTGCCTCTAGGGCATCCAGCGGGATGATCAACGTGTCGAACCCAAGGATATCCCGGACGTTCAGGTATTTTGCGTGCAAGGTCTCGACACCGGGAAGGTTACGCGCCGCCCGATAAACATTCTCGTATGATGCCCTCCCCCCATTGATCAACACCAATGCGCTCCCTTCCACATTCAAGTCGTAGAGGAGAGAGGCCATCTCCCTGGTTTTTGGAGGCACCTGGCTCACATCGTCCACCAGGACAATCTGCCCTTCCTCGGCTTTCACGGTAAGGGCCGAGCGGAGCGCCAAACGGCGCATCTTCTTCGGCATATCCTTCCTGTACGATCGTGGCTGCGGGCCGAAAACTGTACCGCCACCCTTCCATTGGGGTGCCCTGATGGATCCCTGGCGAGCCCGTCCAGTGCCTTTTTGCCGCCACGGTTTCCTGCCGCCACCTTTGACTTCGCTTCTACCTTTGGTCTTGTGAGTGCCCAGACGAGCATTGGCAAGCTGTCGGACCAGCGCCTGGTGCATCACAGCCTCGTTCACCGGCGCGCTGAATATGCTCTCCGGGAGATCGGCTTCGCCGACTTTCTCGCCATCGATGTTGAAAACTGGCATTTGCATCTTTACCACTCTCCTACCCTTGCTTCCGAGCTCCCCGGATGATCAACAAGCCGTTCCTCGAACCGGGCACGGCACCTTTCACCGCCAGGACGCCTTTCTCGGCGTCGACTTTCACCACCTGCAGGTTCTGCACTGTAACGCGTGCGCTTCCCATGTGTCCAGCCATGCGGGTCCCTTTGTAAACCCGGCCCGGCGTGGTACCAGATCCAATGGAACCAGGAGCACGCCAACGGTCGGATTGCCCGTGAGTCTTAGGCCCACCGCTAAAACCATGCCGCCTCACGCCACCCTGAAACCCTCGGCCCTTGGAGGTGCCGGAGACATCAACCCGCTCGCCTTCCTTGAAGATATCCACGGTAATCTGCTGACCAATCTCGAAACTATCGCTCTCAGAATCGCTCAGGCGGAACTCTCGCAGCACTTTCAAAGGAGGCAAGCCATTTTTCTCCAGCCGCATCAGGTCAGGGCGGGTCAGTTTCCATTCCGGAACCTCCTGGAAGCCGAGCTGCACCGCTGCATAACCATCCACATCGGGTTTGCGCACTTGCGTAACATAGCAAGGCCCAGCCTGAATGATGGTCACGGGGACAACCTCCCCGTTGTCCAATATCAGCTGGGTCATACCGAGCTTCCTGCCTAGAATTCCTTTCATCATTCCTCCTTGTGGGACTGCCGGCCTAGGCCTACCGCATCATCCCTCAGGCGCTCCCACGCCTGTTGCTATGTGATCTCCTAGTCCCTTAGAGTTTGATCTCGATGTCCACACCGGCCGGGAGATTAAGCTCCATCAGTCTCTCGATGGTCTTCGAGGACGGCTCCCGGACCTCGATGAGACGCTTGTGAGTCCTGATCTCGAATTGTTCCCGTGAGTCCTTGTCGATGAAAGGCGAGCGAGTAACCGTGAATTTCTCGATCCTAGTCGGCAGGGGTACAGGCCCAACCACTGAAGCGCCCGTTTCCTCGGCCGTCTGCACGATATCCCGCACCGACTTGTCCAGCACCCGATGATCAAAAGCCTTGAGCTTTATCCGAATGCGCTGCTGTCTGACCATGTCCTCCCTCTTTCGGTATCATCCGGGGCCCCAGAAACCATCGAGTTACAGGACCCCCTCTCGGAGTTCCGCCATCACTCGATGATTTTGGTGATGACGCCTGCGCCAACCGTGTGTCCACCCTCACGA
>CAZDOZ010000022.1:14651-19188 GCA_964507175.1 uncultured Anaerolineae bacterium | reverse complement strand
TTGGTCGGGATAATTCTGATAAAGAATCCAACCGAACTGTAGGTGGTACCTCCCTCAACCATGGTAGCTACCGAAAGCGTTTTTACTGTCCGGGGTATGGGCCTGGAGTGCTGTCCGCTCACCAGATGTGTGGGCGTGGGGCAGGTCGCAGCCCTGCTCCATGTTCAAGCGTTCTTCTACCGAGCCGTAGGGGTGGACACAGAAAAACATTGGGAAGCTGAAGGCGGACGACAGCCTGCCGAACAGCGTGTTGCGAGGGGAAGGTCATTTCCGTGTTGCTGTTCCCGAATATGTGAAGGAATGTTGTTTCATTTTTATCCATTTTCCCTCGTCGATGCCTATCAGGTTACCACATTGACATTTTACTTTATTCCCTTCTCTGACACTATAGTCCTCTACTATTCTGTCTTTCCAACAGTGCCACAGTCGACCTTTACCGATCTTCTGATACTTGAAAATTTTCCTTTTGCACCGGGCGCATCTTATCGTTATCATTTCACTGACCAGGCATGTGCATGGTAATTGTTAAATCCCGAATGGAGACAAGGGCACCCCGGACCAGTTGAAAACCACGTCACGGCGCAATGCCTGTTATTCGTCTGTCGTTCCGAGGAGCGGAGCGAGGAGCATCTGAGCCGTCAACCGCCAGCCGTGAGCACTTTTGCGGAGAAAACGCCCGCAATATGACCCCGCTGGCGGCTAGCGGCTTCCGGCTCTTCTATGCGTCCGTGACCTTGTTGGTTCTTATGCTGCTTGCTTCAACACGGGCCGGAATTTGTATCCGTAGTGGATCAGGCCGGCCTGGCCGTCCTCACTGATTTTCCGGGTCACCATTTCCACCTTCATGCCGATATAGACATCTTCTGCATCCACATCGGTGATCTGTGCGGTGACCACAGGGCCTTCCTCCAGCTTGACCATTGCGACTGTGTACGGGATGTACTCCTCGAACCCCGCGGGCGCGTTGTACATGGTGGAGAAGGAAAAAACCTCCCCTTTTCCGCTCAGAGTAACGGGGGTGCGGGCAGGATGCGAGCAGTGAGGGCATACGTCCCGCGGTGGGAAGATGATCGCCCCGCAATGCTCACAGACCTCTCCCTGCAGTGCATACCGCTGTCTCCGAACTCTCCAATCTCTTGCAATACCGTCCATCTCGATACCTCCTCAAACTGCCAGAATATGCGTTATGGCCGTTCCACCGGTTCCACCGATGCTTTGGGCCATTCCTATGTGTGCTTCTGGAATCTGATTGTCTCCGGCCTCCCCGCGTAGTTGCAGAGCGACCTCCAACACCTGGTAGATGCCGGTCGCGCCAATGGGGTGCCCACGTGCCTTGAGCCCACCCATCGTGGAGATGGGGATGCGACCGTTCAAGGCGATGCCATCCTCTGCAGCCAGCTTCGCTCCTTCCCCCTTTCCGGCAAATCCACACGCCTCCAGGCTCAGCGCGGCCATGATCCCATAGGAATCGTGTAGCTCGAAAAGGTCCACATCCTCCGGCGTCACTCCTGCCTGGATGTAAGCTTCCTGGGCCGAGATGTACGCCGCGTTGAGGAAAAGGGGATCCTCCCGATCGTGGATTGCCACGGCATCGGTTGCAGCGGTGGATCCGATGATCTGTACTGGCGGGTGGCCCAGGTCCATCCTGGCGGCGTTCTTCGCCGACGTGAGAATCAGCGCTGCTGCTCCGTCGCAGACCGGAGCGGAGTCGAACAGATTCACCGGATCCGCCAGTGGAGCTGCCCGGAGGTACAGCTCTGGCTTGATGGCCCGACGGAACATGGCATAGGGGTTCCCGACGCCGTTCCGATGGGCATTCACGGCAAATGCCGCAAAATTCTCCAGCGTGGCACCGTATTCGTGCATGTATCTGCGCATCATTATGGCGCTCAGCGCTGCCGGAGTGACGCCATGGTCTGCTTCGTACTCCCTGTCCTCCGAGAGCGCCAGCCCTGCCTGCACCTCGTTTGGCATTGCATCGGTCATTTTCTCCACACCCAGGACGATGACTGTGTCGTGGAAACCGCTGGCGACCGCCATCACGCCCCAGCGCAAAGCCGCCGCCCCCGATGCATCTGCTGCTTCTGCTTTTGCTGCCTCAATCCCTCGCAGGCCGGAGAAATCCGCCAGCAATGCGCCGAGATGCTCTTGTTTGTTCAGCTTTCCGGAGAGCATGTTCCCCACGTAGAGAGCATCTGCCGTTTCCACCCCCGCGTCATCCAGGGCGGATCTGATTGCCTGGTGCGCGATCTGACGCAGAGTTAAGTCCCAGTGCTCCCCGACCTGTATCTCTCCTATCCCGATTATGCTGACCTGTCTCAAAGCTACCTCCAATGCCACGAAATCATCTCAGACTTCGCTGAAAAAGACCTTTCACTGCAGATTCGCCGAGCACACAGAGAAACCTGAAAAACTATCAGCAGTCAGCCGTGAGCCGATAGGGACGCTTGTCCCCGCATCAAGTCTTTCATGAAAGCTGACGGCTGTCGGCTTTCCTTCTGCGTTCTCAGCGGTGAAATGCAGACCAGTCACCTCAGAATCTTATGCCTGAACCTGGCATAGGTGGCATAATTCACCAGCTTCCGTCGTGCGATGTAGTCCTTCGTGGAAGGAGCGACATCACGCACTTTCGGGAGCTTATCGGTCACCCGCCAGGAAAATGCATCGCTTCCTGCTCCAGAGCCGAAAGAAACCGTCAGGATCAGGTCGCCTGGTTTTGCCTCGTCCAGGATCGCTGTTAGCCCGACCATCGATGCTCCGGAGTAGGTGTTGCCGATCGCTGGCGAGAGAAGACCTGTCTCGATTTGCTCCGGCCTGAACCCTAGCATCTTCCCGACCCGTTGAGGGAACTTGGCGTTGGGCTGGTGGAAGGTGACGTACCGGTAATCCTCTGGCTTTCTGCCCATCTCTTCCAGCAGTGCGTTCGCCGCCGACGTGATGTGATGGAAATATGCCGGCTCCCCTGTAAACCTGTGTCCGTGGCTCGGGTAGTGCTCGAAAGGCCGACGCCAGAAATCGGGGGTGTCGGTGGCGTACGAGAGGGATGCCTCCAGCACGGCGACCGCTTCCTCCCCAGATCCGACGATGAAAGCCGCGCCGCCAGCGGCCGCCGTGTACTCCAGCGGATCGCCTGGCCTTCCCTGTGCGGTGTCCGCGCCGATTGCCATCGCATACGGTGCCATGCCGGAGCCTACCAGTCCTATGGCGGCCTGCAATGCCTCGGTGCCGGCTTTGCACGCAAACTCCCAGTCCCCTGCCAGCGTCAGTGGCGCTATCCCCAGCGCTTCTGCCACAATGGTGGAGCTTGGCTTCACGGCGTAAGGGTGGGATTCACTGCCGACCCACACGGCACGGATCTCCTCCGGGTCGACCTCCGCCCGCGCCAGGGCATTCCTTGCTGCTTCAATTGCAATGGTCACGGTGTCTTCGTCTAAACCAGGCACCGCTTTTTCATTGACCGGAAGGCCACCTTTGCCTCCGGCCCACATCTGGCGTATCTCCGCCCCTTCTATCCGGTATCGCGGCACGTATGCTCCGTAGCCCACGATGCCGGTTGTTCTTTCCGGTATCATTGCTTTACCCATTCACGCCTCCAAATCATCGACTCGGCGAGACGTCTTCGGAAGGACCATTCGCTGATTCGTTTAGCCTCTGTTTCTGACTTCTTCCAGCAGTTGTCGGGCTTTTTCCTCGCGAATCTCGCCCGATTCTGCAAGCTTTGATGCAATCAAATCGACTTCTTCTCCCGAAGCCCCGGCTGCCAGCGCCAACTGTCTTGCGTGTAGCGCCATGTGCCCTTTTTGGATTCCCTCGGTAACCAGGGCCCGAATGGCTGCCAGGTTCTGGGCCAATCCCACGGCCACCGTGACCTCAGCTAACTCCCGCGCCGAGCGTACCCCAAGGATTTTGAGAGCGATCCTGGCCTGCGGGTGCGCCCTGGTTGCTCCTCCCACGGTGCCCAGGGCCATGGGAAGCTCCAGACGTCCCTCCAGCGCACCGTGGTCGTCGATGCCCCACTCGGTGAGGCTGCGGTAGCGACCGTCCCTGGCAGCATAAGCATGTGCAGCTGCCTCGACAGCACGCCAGTCGTTCCCCGTCGCCATCACCACTGCATCTATCCCGTTCATCACACCTTTGTTGTGGGTGACGGCGCGGTATGGGTCGGCTTTGGCAAAAGCATTTGCCGCGACGATGCCCCGCACGATGTCCTCTCCGTCGAACCCCTTGCCGGAGAATGCCTGGGGGGGGATGCGCACTCTGGCCCATGCCCGGCGCATGGTGCTGTAGTTCGAAAGTATCCGCAGGAGTGCCCTGCCGCCAGTTAATTTCTCCAGCAGCGGAGCCACCGCCTCCGCAGCGGTGTTGAGGGCATTGGCTCCCATGGCGTCCCGGGTGTCGTAGAGCAGGTGGACGACGAGCATCGGGCCTGCATCCGTTTCCGGTAGGACCCGCACCACCACATCTTTTGCACCACCGCCGAGCTTCTGGATGGTTGGATGGAAGCGGTTGGCAAGGGCGAGTATTTCGTCCCTGGCGT
>CAZDOZ010000022.1:12403-14551 GCA_964507175.1 uncultured Anaerolineae bacterium | reverse complement strand
TTCTGGATGGTTGGATGGAAGCGGTTGGCAAGGGCGAGTATTTCGTCCCTGGCGTTCTCGATCGCCGACCTGGCAGTTGCCATGTCTGGCACGTCCAGCAACTGCACCTGGGCGATCATCAATGGCTCGGTGCTACCGGCGTGGAACCCGCCGCCAGTGCGTGCAATTTTCGCCGCGTTGCTCACCGCCGCTACCACCGACGGCTCCTCCACAACCATCGGCACCAGGTAATCCCTGTCGTTGATTGTGAAATTGACACCTATGCCCATGGGCAGGGAGAAAACGCCCGCTACATTTTCAATCATCTTATCCGCCTGGGCTGGAGCCAGCCCGGAGTGGAGGATTTCTTGTTCTTCTTCCGTCAGCCCTGCCCACTCGGCGACTATCTGTAATCTCTCTTCGATGCTCTTCCGGTAGAATCCCGGTATCCGCGAGCTATTTGGCATTCACATCTCCCATGAAAAAGCGCCCCTTAGTCAGGAGCGCTAAGAACTACTACATTATACCGATTGTTCACTGTCAAAAACTATCAAAATCCTGCCAACGACTTTCACATCGTGGCAAGGACGGTGCATGTGTCGCCCTACACAGCGCATTCCAGCAGGATGACCCTCGTCTCCTCCGGTAGATTTTTGGATTTCTTCACTTTGAGCGTGGGCTCCGGCTTGACGCTTTTCTGTCCCATCTGCTGCAGGAATTTATCTACCGGATCCAGAGGCAGTTTGGTGAATCTGGTTTTGTAGTGCATTGGGATGACGACTTTTGGCTCCAACATGTTGACCACTTCGGCAGCCTGGGCAGCATTCAGGGTGTCGCCGCCGCCCACCGGGATCAGCAGCACATCCACGCTGGGTAGATCTTCCACTTCCCTCTGCGAGGGTACCACGCCCAGATCGCCCAGGTGGGCGATGGTCAGGGAGTCGAACTCGAAGATGAACATGGTAGTGCGCTCGGCTTTCTCCCCTTTTTTCTTACGGTGCCATGTCGCCAGCCCGGTGATGAAGACCCCTCTCACCTCGTACTCGCCTGGCCCGTCGAAAACCTTTGGCTTCCCCCGCACCGCCCGGAGGTTGCTGTGCCCTGGCGCATGGTGGCTTATGGTGACCACGTCCGCCTTGATTTTCTGCACCGGGTACCCGATGGAAGCATCGTATGGATCGGTCACTATGGAGATGCCACGATCTCTGAATTTGAAAAACGAATGCCCGTACCAGGTTATTTCCATGTGTGGATGCCCTCCCGTGAGATGTTTAGATCTCTTTCCAGACCCTTGCGATGGGAGCGCCGCCGACGGTGAGGGTTATGTCGCAGGTGTAGCCGAAAGGCGTGATCCAGACATCGTAGCCGGTCTTCCGGAGTCGTTCAGCCAGGTTGTTCAGGAAATCCCATGCGAACTCCGGGTCGGCGTTGGCATGGCTGCCCAGATGCGAGAAGGAATGGAGCACTATTTTCCGGAATTTCAGCTTGTTCGCCTGCCATTTTATTTGCTTTAGCGCTTTCTTGAACACGGAATCCCGCCGTTCCACATCCTGTTCCTCGATTTGAATGAACGCCACGAGTGCTTTCTCCACGTCGCCGGACATCCCCTGCTCGACATCCCAGTCCAGCGTTTTCTCGGCCGCCTGCCATGCGAAGCGGTCGGCCAGCCACGATAGCATCCTCATCGTTCGCCTCCGAACGGCACAGTTTATTGTAACGTTCAATATGTTACCACACCTCCCCCCTGGGTCACAACTCGCGGTGGGGGTGGGATTTTGAGGCGACCCTATGTTGGACTGACGTTCGGCTTGGCAGGCTGTAGGGCGGACTGAAGTCCTCATCGGCGAAAGACGAATGAGCGAATTGAGCGAATAAGCGAATCAACGAATTTCGGCCATTCGCTCTGTTCGCTGACTTGCTGACCCACTCCGATTTGCCGATTTCGACTTCCGCCCTGCGAGAACTCACCGGGCCAACCCCGGTTGGATTGTACATGCTCGAAAAAATTACCTTGGCAACCTCTTCTTGGCTCTGATCGCAAGATCGAGTCGGCGTAGGGCGGGCTGACGGACCGCCCTACAAAAATGCACCGCAGGGTTGTGCTGTAGGTCGGGCCGTCTGGCCCGACAGGCGAGCTGACAGCTCGCCCTACAAAAACACGCCGCAGGG
>CAZDOZ010000022.1:1703-12303 GCA_964507175.1 uncultured Anaerolineae bacterium | reverse complement strand
TCTGCAAAAACGAATCTGGCGTTGTGGACGCCTGAGGTGCCGAACCGGGCACAGCTCGATTTGGCGGCTGGTGGGGGTGACCCGCAGGTCTCCCCTACCGCGTCCACCGCATTTGCGGGTATTGTCAGAATAATTGGTAGCGCTCAAAACCGGTGGGATAGGACGGCTTTTGGCCCTCCCCTACCCCAACCCCTCCCTCTCCCACTCGACGCCGTCCAGAAAATACCAAGAGATGCCGACCCATTCCAGCGAAGAGATGATGTCCGAGCTCATGTCCAAAGCTCAATTCCATCTGTTGTGCTATAATTTAGGTGAGTATTGGGTTGTAAGCCGCAAGTGACGGAAAACCTGCGCGGAAAGAGGCAGGAAGGGGGTATGCGCCGTGAACGAGAAGCCGACCCTAGCGATTCTGCATTACGCTGCCCCGCCCCTGGTGGGCGGTGTGGAACACACGATTGAAATGCACGCCAGGTTGCTGGCAGGCCGGGGCTATCCGGTGCGGGTGATCGCCGGGCGCGTCGAAGAATTCGACCAGAGTGTTCGCGTCGTCTTGATTCCGGAGATCGACTCGCGCCACGAGCGGGTGCTTGCCATTGGGAAGCATCTGGCGGCGGGCAAGGTGCCGCCGGAGTTTGAGCGCCTGGCTGATGAGATAGCATCCAGTTTGCGGACTGCCCTGGAAGGCGTGGATGTCTGCATTGTCCACAACGCCACGACTCTTCACAAAAACCTTCCGCTGACCGCTGCGCTGCACCGGCTGGCGTCGGAAGGATCGGTGAAATTCATTGCCTGGTGCCATGATTTTGCCTGGCTCGACCCGCTTTACACGCCGGACCTGCACCCCGGGTACCCGTGGGACCTGCTCAGAGAGCCGTGGCCTGGCGTGAGTTACGTGGTGGTCTCCCAAGATAGGCGGGAGATGCTGGCTGGGCTTTTCGGTTGGCCGCCGGATCGGATAACCGTAGTGCCCCCCGGCATAGAGCCCGGCCACATGCTTGGGCTTTCGCCGGAAGGGGGGCGGCTGGCGGGGGAGATCGGGCTCTGGGATGCCGATCCGGCGGTTCTGTTGCCGGCTCGCATAACCCGGCGAAAGAACATTGAGATGGGCATCCGGATCACGGCGGCGCTGGCAAAGCTCGGCCGGAGCCCGCTCCTGGTGATCACCGGCCCGCCAGGGCCCCACAACCCGACGAATGTGGCATACCTGCGCTCGCTCCAGGAGTTGCGGGACTCCCTGGGTGTTGCCAAAAGCGTCGTCTTCATGTACGAGCGCGGCGGTACCGGTAGCCCGTTCGTCCCCGACGAGACATTGATGGCAGACCTGTACCGCTCTGCCGACATCTTGCTTTTTCCCAGCAAGCGGGAGGGCTTCGGAATCCCAATCCTGGAGGCGGGAATCGTCAGGATGCCGATTTTCTGCAGTGATATACCGCCTTTCCGGGAGAGCGGAGACGGCCTGATCCACACTTTTGGTTTAGACGAATCGCCAGAGGAGATCGCCAAGAGGATAGACGCTTACCTTAGTGAGAATGAGGTTTACAGGATGAGAAAGCAGATTCTGAGACACTACACTTGGGGTCGGATATTGGATGAGCGGATTTTGCCTTTGATAGAACGTCTGATGGAGAGGTGATGCGATGAAGGTCATGCTGCCAGTACCAAGTAAGGAGATAGCGGAAGTCCTTCTCCCCGTCACCCATGCGATGCTGGAGGGGAAGGATGGAGAGATAGTGTTGGTGGGTGTAGTGGAGGTGCCTACCTGGAAGTCCCTCAGCGAGGGAGCGGAATATGCCCAGCAGCGGAGACAAGAGCTCCGTCAGCTTGTGGAAGAACATCCGGATATGCCTCTGCGCATTGCAGAGAGAGTTCACGTGGCCCACGTTCCCTGGACTGGGGTGTTGGAGGATATCTCCCGGGAGGCTGTTGACCTGGTGGTATTCCCGTGGTCCGGTGCACGGGATGCTTTCATGCTTGGGGTCGATCAGAACGAGATATTGCGTCGGGCCCCGTGCGATGTGATCTTCGTGCTTAGACCAGGGCGGATAGCAGATGCGGGGAGGATACTGGTGCCTGTCAGGGGGGGTATGCATGCTCCCCTGGCTCTCAACGTGGCAACGGCCATTGCCAGGGCGAAGGACGCCAAGATAACCCTGCTCCACGTCATGTCGGAGGAGGAAGGGGTATCGTGGTCAGAGTCGTCTTTCACCGATTTCCTTGACGTGGTGGGTGGTCTCGATGTGGTCGACCGCCAGGTGACCCTGGCCCAAGGCGAGGTGTGTGCAGGGATCTTGGAAGAGACCTGCGATCATTGTGTGGTTGTCATGGGGGCGAGCTTGCCGGGTGACCAGGGGGATGTGCGGGTGGGCGACCTGGCCGCGCGTATTGCCGCTGAAACAGACCGCACCGTCATCATCGTCAGCAAGGTCGGCGCCGCTAAGCGACGGTCTGCCTGGCATATCTACCGCCGTTTCGCCACGAGGATAGGCACTCCGATGCGCCTCTCTACTCTGGTGGATAAGTGGTTTGCCGAGAATACTTTCCACAGCACAGAGTTCTCCGATTTGGAACATCTGGTGGAGGTGAAGCGGGAACGAGGGGTGACCATCAGCTTGGGCCTTCCTGCATTGAACGAAGAGGAGACCATAGGTCGGATAATCGAGGTGGTGAAGGGCGCGTTGCAGGAGCGTTACCCTTTGTTGGACGAAATCGTCCTGATAGATAGTAATTCCACTGACTACACCAGAGAGATAGCCCGGAGTTTAGGGATACCTGTGTACATCCACCAGGAAATCCTGGCCGATGAGGTGGGAAGCTACGCGGGCAAAGGGGAGGCGCTTTGGAAGAGCCTGTACGTCCTGAAAGGGGACATAATCGTTTGGATAGACACGGATATCAGGAATATCCAGCCACATTTCGTGTACGGTCTCATCGGACCGCTTCTCCGAAGCCGGCGCATCAAGTACGTGAAAGGCTTTTATCGCCGCCCGCTGCGTGTTGGTGACAGGATCCAGGCTGGCGGAGGCGGGCGTGTGACGGAGTTGGTGGCGCGCCCAATGTTCAACCTTTTCTTTCCCAGGCTTTCTGGATTGATACAGCCTCTCTCCGGTGAATATGCCGGGCGAAGGGAGCTGCTGGAGAGGCTGCCTTTCTTCACAGGGTACGGCGTGGAGACGGGGCTTCTCATAGACATACTGGCCCTCGAGGGGCTCTGGGCTATTGCTCAGTCGGATCTGGTCGAGAGGATACACCGGAATCAATCCCTCTCTTCCCTCAGCAGGATGGCGCATGAGATACTCCAGGTCTTCACCTCCCGTTTGGAGGATCATCACAAGATCGAGATGGTGTCCGACATCAGCAAGAGCATGAAGCTGATACGCCTCAAAGGCCGCCATTACTCCCTGGAGGAGGTGGACATCATCGAGCGGGAGCGCCCTCCAATGATCGAGATACCGGAGTACCGACGGAAAATGGGGATCGCTGATGACGAAGTTAGCGTTGGTCAGGCATGGGGAGACGGATTGGAACGTTGAAGGACGATATCAGGGGCAAGCGGACCCGCCACTGAATGAGCACGGGCGTGCTCAGGCGCGCGCCGTGGCGCAGAAAGCCGCTGCCTTGCACCCCGATGTCATCTACAGCAGCCCATTGAAGCGGGCCTGGGAGACAGCATTGGCGATATCACAGGCGACTGGATTGCCCGTGGTTCCTGAGCCTCGCCTAAAAGAGATAAACCAGGGTCGTTGGGAAGGAATGTTGGTGACAGATATCCGACGGCAGTTCCCGGAAGAGTTCCGTATATGGCTGGAACGGCCTTGGGACCTGGAGATGCCGGACAGGGAGGGCCTTCACGATCTGGAGCGGAGGGTGCTGGGAGCGGTGAAGGACATAGTGAGGAAGTATCCGGGGCAGACTGTGGTGTTGGTGACCCACAAGCTCCCCGTCGCCATTGTGAAGGTCAACTTTGCTGGCGTGCCCAGAGAGAGAATATGGGATATAATTCCGCCTAACGCTGGTCTGGAGATCGTGGAAGTGAAAGACATGTTGTATGGTAATCCGCCTGACGCGGGAGGAGAAAGATGAACATCGGATTCGTTTCGACCCGGCTCGCCGGTACGGATGGTGTCTCTTTGGAGACGGACAAATGGACGCAGTTACTCCACCAGATGGGGCATCAGGTTTTTCACTGTGCCGGTGAGCTGGATGACGACAGCCCCGGTGGGAGTGAACTGGTGCCAGAGATGCACTTTAGACACCCGGATGCTGTCTGGGTGTACGAACACAGCTTTGGAGTCCGGAAGGCCCATCCTCAGCTCCGCCAGAAGATCGAGGAGATGGCTCAGTACCTGGAAGCCAAGATCGAGGAATTTGTCCGGAGCAGGGAGATAGACCTGCTGGTCGCGGAGAATACTCTGGCGATCCCAATACACGTGCCACTGGGCGTCGCAATGGGGCGGTACGTCAAGCGGAGCGGGTTGCCGACCCTTGGGCATCATCACGATTTTTACTGGGAGAGAGAGCGGTTTCTGGCCAATTCCATTCCGGACATCCTGGATGCTTACTTCCCGGTAGATGCCCCGAACTTAGTCCACGTGGTGATAAACACACCAGCGCAGCACAGTCTGAAAAAGCGCAAGGGTATCGATTCGGAGATAGTGCCAAATATCTTCGACTTTTCCCGCGCCGCTCCAGGTCTGGATGCCTTCAACTATGACCTGCGGGAGAGCCTCGGGTTGACCGAAGATCACCTCATCATCCTTCAGCCGACCCGGGTCATCCGGAGGAAAGGGATCGAACTGTCGGTAGCTCTTGTCGAGGAGATGAACAGGCCCAAATACCGCGATAGGCTCATGGGCAAGAAGCCGGTATTGCTGGTTACCCACAGGGCTGGTGACGAGGGCGTAGACTATCTGAATGAGCTGGAGCGGTTGGCCCGGAGCAAGGGGGTAGATCTGCGCTACGCTGCAGCGCGTTTCAATAACACAAGGCACGTGTATCCACCCCGGGAGGATCTGGACAGTCTTGGTCAGTTCGCTCAGTACGATGAGAACGTGTACGCTCTCCACCTACCCCGAAATGGCCGGACGGTGGGAATCAAGGGGGAAAAGATGTACTCCATCTGGGATGCATACGTGCACGCTGATTTTGTCTCCTACCCCAGCAGATATGAAGGCTTTGGTAATGCTTTCCTGGAGAGTATTTACTTCAGGCTGCCGATTCTGGTGAATCGATACCCGGTGTACGAGACAGATATTGCTCCGCTAGACTTCGACGTGGTAGAGATATCCGGCGAGATCACCAAGGAGGTTGTGGACGCGGCAGTGAGGGCAGCGATGGACCCTGTGCGGCGCCGGAGGATGGTGGAATGGAACTACCATTTGGCGTGGTTCCATTTTTCGTATGAGGCGGTTCGCCCGAAAATAGAAAAGTTCGTCCGTTGGGCGGAGAAGTGGATGCCCAAGGTTTAAGGCGTTGTGGGTAGCCGGAGGTACTTCCTTCACTTTTCTGCTAGTGGCTTGCCAGCTTGTTTCAGTGGATAGGCGAAGACACTGCCTTCGCCTATCCACGAACACGTTATGGTGGCGCTCCATCCCTCAGATAGAATCCGATCGGAAACAATGTTCCGCTTGACAAACCACAGGTTGATTTCAGTCAGTCTTGAAGTCCCTATTTCGGAGTGAGTTCATGTCGTACAATGTTGGAGAGGTTGGGAGAGTAAAGGAGATTTATCGTTCTGTGCAGCCGATCATAGAGAGAAGGCTAGCCGATTTCCGGATGGTGTGGGAAGAGGGAACCGATGAGCGCATCTTCGCCGAGATGGCTTTCTGCCTTCTGACCCCTCAGTCGAAAGCCAGGGTCTGCTGGGCGGCAATCGAACGTCTGGTGGATAAGGGCTTGCTTTTCGCCGGAGATGAATCTCAGATCATGGCGGAGTTGACAGGGGTCAGGTTCAAGATCAGGAAAGCGGGGTATATTGTCAGAGCCAGGAAACAGTTCGCGAGAGATAGTAGGATTGAGTTGAAGAACCGCGTTGCCGGATTTTCTTCCCCCGCCAGGGCCAGAGAATGGCTGGTGAAAGATGTCAAAGGATTGGGGTACAAGGAAGCGAGTCATTTTCTGCGCAACATTGGCCTCGGCGAGGATCTAACGATTTTGGACAGACATGTTTTGAAAAACTTGAGACGTCTGGAAGTGATACGGGAGGTACCCTCATCCCTTTCGCAGAAAAAGTATCTGGAGATAGAGGAGGAAATGAAGGATTTCGCCAGGGAAGTGGATATTCCCGTGGCTCATCTTGATTTGGTTCTGTGGTACAGAGAGGCCGGAGAGGTATTCAAGTGAGAACGCTTGGGGATGATATGGTTCTAAAGCCGGATGCTGCGTTATAGGGATGGGTTTTGTCTTCCCCAACGCGGGTTCACGTGTTGGTATGCCTTGCGTGGTAGGCATGCCGCTGCATCGGTCTGTCCCAGGCGTGCGAGCCATGCCCAAGCATCCTGGCAGAACCACCTGCCAGGATGATCGGTTCGTCAAGCTGAACGTTGCGGGAGCGGGTTCCGACTGCATTCTATCCGAGAGGTGGTACGCCACCGCATGTGTTCACGGGTAGGCGAGGCAGTGCTTTCTGAAATGAGTTTGACAAACCAGTAAGGGCCTTTCTCCTGTTGAAAATTTGACATCGCGTGGACTATGTGTTTATAATTATGATTGCATCTGGCGGGAAGTAAGCCGCTGTGCATCTATCCCCAGCACGCGACAAAATTGAGTTGGTTTGTGGTTTTGTCCGGTGGGGACTCCCCGGAAAGATGCTTTGGCCCGTGTCAGTTTTAAGCATCGGGTTCGGTTGCTTGTTGGGTGAAGCCCGCTTTTGTGCATTGTAGGGAAATACAACGTATTGAAAACCCCATTGCAGGTGTACATCTTTCACCGCGCTTTCGCCGAGAGAGCTTTTCTCAGACAAAGCCAGAGCCTCCCGTGCAAGTGTGTGAGTCGCGTTTGTACGCTGTCTGTGTAGGTCTTGGAGAGTTTGACAGTCTCATAGAAGTGGACGCGGTGAGAAGTCACTGCATTAGAGCTTTGTGACCTATGAAGGAGGGATTGTCGCATGAGCGATCGGAACGGAAAAGAACAGGAAGTGGCTACAGAGAGCATGACCGAGAGAGAAAAGCTTGCCAAAAACCAGTCTGCAGGGGTTGTGGAAGGGAAGCTCGGAGAAAAGGAGGAGACACATCCTACAGGCCCTGTTCCTCTTTTCAACATGAATATCGGTGATCTAGAGCGCAAGACACTGCCTCAGTTGCAGGCCATGGCGAGGGAAATCGGCCTCACCGGGTATTCTCGCTTGAAGAAATACGATCTGATAATGAGTTTGCTCAAGCACAATGCCGAAAAGCAAGGCTTGATCTTCGGCGGGGGTATCCTGGAGATAACCGAAGACGGTGTGGGTTTTCTTCGATCCGAGAGGCTTTTGCCGAGCTATGAGGATATCTATGTCTCTCAGTCCCAGATCAGGCGTTTTGGGCTCCGCACAGGGGATTTCGTTGTGGGGCAGGTGCGTCCGCCAAAAGAGACGGAGAGGTACTATGGCCTGCTGAAAGTGGAGGCCGTCAACGGGGAGAATCCGGAGTTGGCATACCGCCGTCCCAGGTTTGAGCGCCTTACCCCTATTTTCCCCAATATGCAGTTGAGGCTGGAGACGAAGCCTACCATCTTGGCGACCCGGCTGATAGACATAATAGCTCCAATCGGCAGGGGGCAACGTGGTTTGATTGTCTCTCCTCCGAAGGCTGGAAAAACCACTATCCTCAAGCAGATAGCTAATGGAATCACGACCAACTACGACGATATCGAGTTGATGGTTGTTCTCATCGGCGAGCGACCTGAGGAAGTGACCGACATGGACCGGTCCGTGGAGGCGGAAGTGGCGAGTTCTACCTTTGACGACCCGGCTCGGTCTCATGTGAAAGTGGCTGAATTGGCTTTGGAAAGGGCAAAGCGCCTGGTCGAGAACAAGCGGGACGTGGTGATTTTGTTGGATTCCGTCACCAGGCTTGCTCGGGCTTACAATATGGTGATTACCCCCACTGGCAGAACCCTCTCCGGCGGCCTCGACCCTGCAGCATTGTATCCCCCTAAGCGGTTCTTTGGCGCAGCCAGGAACATTGAGGAAGGAGGCAGCCTTACTATCATTGCAACCTGCCTTGTGGATACAGGCAGCCGCATGGATGATGTGATTTACGAGGAATTCAAGGGCACCGGCAATATGGAGTTGCATCTGAACCGACGTTTGGCAGAGAGGAGAATCTTCCCCGCATTTGATATCGAGCGGTCGGGCACCAGGCGAGAGGAGCTGCTACTCGATCCGGATACCTTATCCCGTGTGTGGACTCTGCGCAGGATGATTGACGCCATGGGTGGGGGAGTGGAGGCGCTGCTGCCCGTGATCGAGCGAATGATGAAGACCCGAAGCAACCGGGAGTTCCTGGCTACGCTGCATAAGGACGTGTTGTAGCTTTTGGCTCCTTCAACTTGCTCCTGTCGGCGCATGTGCGTATAATTTAATATATTTTTGCGCTATCGAGCGCTGGATGCTCGTTCCGTCCGTCATCTTGCAGTGCGGGGAGATTTTTATGTTCCATCGTGGAGTCGCATTTCCAGGTAATGCAATGCAAGTGGAGAGTTCTGGCGAGAATGGAGAAGAGACACCTCCAGCATCTTCGGGAAGCGTTGCCACTTTTGGCAAATCCGTGCCAGCGAGGTTGTTGCCGGTCTTGGCGGCTGTCCTCGCTTTCTTTTTGGCTGTTGCTTTCAACCCATCTTCTGCTTCCGCCCGGATTTTCTCAGTAGATCCTCCACCTCGAGCGATTCCGGAGTCAGTGCTAACTCCTACCCTGGAGACAGATATTGAGCCAATTCTTCTGCCGCTGGAATGGCAGGACCGCGGTGGCCCGAGCTACATTGGCTCTGGCGTATTGGAGAGGGAAGCAAGTCCGGAGACGATCATCCCTGATAGACCACGTCTCAGGGTAATCACGTACACCGTGCAGCCTGGCGACACGGTCTTTGGTATAGCGAAGCGCTACGGCATATCTGTTCAGACAATTTTGTGGGCTAACGAACGGCTTCAAGGGAACCCCGATCTTCTACGAGTGGGTGAGGATTTGGTAATACTGCCGGTATCAGGGGTTTATCATACTGTTGTAAAAGGGGATACCATAGGAAAGATAGCCAAAAAATACAAGGTTACTCCTGATGCCATCATTGCCTTTGAGCCGAATCATCTGGACCCTGAAGCCCCTACGATAGTCCCAGGGCAGAAATTGATAATCCCAGGTGGGAAAAAACCGCCCCGGCCCCAAATAGTTCACATCCCAAATATCAAAATACCGAGAAATGCCTCCCATGGTACCGGTAGATTCATATGGCCTACCAGTGGCAGGATAACCCAGCGATTTTGGAGTGGGCACAGGGCTATCGATATTGGGGCCCCTGTGGGCACGCCTGTGGTGGCTTCTGACTCCGGCTATGTGATTTTTGCCGGATGGAACAACCAGGGTTACGGTAAGCTCGTGATCATAGATCACGGCAACGGGTACAGGACATACTACGCTCATCTGTCCAGCATTTTGGTGAGAAAGGGCGAATCGGTGGCACAAGGCCGTAGGATAGGCTCTGTGGGGAGTACAGGACACTCCACAGGCCCTCACCTGCATTTCGAGATCAGGTATCATAACATTCACAAGAATCCACTGCTCTTGTTGCATTGAAGAAAGTCGACTCAGCGATTCTAGATGCGGCTGGGCTGAGACTGCAAAGCACTGCGGCCCACAGGGAACGTCAGTATCGGCGTCATTCCGTGCCTTGGTCCGCCGCCATGTCTCGGCAGATTTGTCGAGGCTGCAAATGGCTCCTTTGAGCCATGCCCAGAATTGGAATCGCTGATTCGACTTATGGAATTTGACATATCCCATGAGGAGTGCTATATTAGCATTTGATTGAAGATAGGAGAGACGAGTAGAAAATGGTACGTGTACTGAATAGCCTTCTTAGCCTCATCATTATTGTGCTTCTGGTCCTTGTCGGCCAGAAGCCATTGCCGGTTGGGAGGCTGCAGTACATCAAAGTGATTTCTTAGCAGCGTAGAAAGAAAATTCTGATACCCCTCCCAACCGGGAGGGGTTTTTTGTTGGGTGTGGATCTTGGGGCAATGGAGCTCCAGCACGGGAAAGTGCTGGAGCTTTTTGCACCGGGTATGCGCGGTAAGTTTGACGTGTGCCGACGAGGTCAATCTTGGTGGAGGTGAGTGAGTTATGTCTAAGGAAAATCGTTTTTGGGTAGATGAGGAAGAGTGGGAACACGCTGACAGGATGATGGTCGGGATCATGGGAGACGATATAGTGCCTCTTTATGCCGAGTCCGGTTCAGCTGACTCAGGCCAGGAAGAGGTGGTTTTCCATGAAGGTGTCTCTAACTTCCTGTACAGGAGATACGATCGCTGAACCCAACGTGGGCGAGTGCTGAGCATCTGGAGACGTGTGAATCCGCAGAGTTACTACTCAGCCTCCCCAGCAATAGAGTGCTGATGACGCTGATACACGCTGAT
>CAZDOZ010000022.1:0-1603 GCA_964507175.1 uncultured Anaerolineae bacterium | reverse complement strand
GTTACTACTCAGCCTCCCCAGCAATAGAGTGCTGATGACGCTGATACACGCTGATCCTCGCTGACTTTTTTTGGTTTATTTGCCTTATCTGCGTGAAATCTGCAGCGTCTGCGCTCGATTTGTTCAAGACTGAACGGTTACTCCGCAGAAACATTGTCTGCAGGGGGCCTGTATCGTTGGACGCAGGCATGTTCGTAGCGCTTGTTCATATCTGGGGATGCTTGCTCCGCTGGAATGCTGTTCTCTCTCACAGCCTGCAATAAAGTTCGGAAGCTCAGCAGGACACATTTACGTTTCTGCGTCGTTGTTACGCTTGTTCGTCACACCTTGCCATTGGGGTTGAAGCGATACCCTATCCCTCTCACTGTCAGGATGTATCTGGGGTGAGATGGGTCGGGCTCTAGCTTGCTCCTTAGCCAGCGAATATGCACGTACAATGTCCGTACGTCCTCCATGTACTCCGTCTCCCAGATGTTTCGCATTATCTCTTTACGGCTCAGGGCTCTGCCTGCATTCCGAAAGAGGAGCATTAACAATTTTGTTTCTTTTGGAGTCAGATGAACGAAGCCTGCTGGGGTTTCCAGTGCGTGGGCGTTCAGATCAAGAGTGAAAGGCCCGGCGTTTACTTTCTGTGAGCCCGCTCGTCGGACAGCCCGCAACAAATCTTCCTGGGAAAACGGATATTTCAGGACGTATGCGCCCGGGGGGTCCAGTGCATCGTCGTGGCGTTCTTGCGCGATCACGACCAGGCTCAGGGCAGGGCATAGCCTGCGAAGTATAGTTACGATTTTTTCTGTGTTGACCCGCGGCGATGTCCCATCCACAACTGCCACATCCAGCGGGACCACCCCCGCTATGCGACTCGCACCCTTTTCGCTGACTGCCCTGAGAAGGCGCCACTCATCACCGATTTCTTTTTCTATCATCTGGAAGTACGGGCTCTTGCGGCCCACAAAAAGCATCTGGACCAATTTTCCCATTTTCCAGCTCCGTTCGGTCGGGTTATGTGCTTTCAATGGCGGCACAAACCCTGAAGGTTACATGGTAGTTTTGTTGACAGAATTTTCACATCTCTGTCGAAGCATGAAAGGTTGTGTCTTTGGTGGGGGTTGGAATCCACCCATGAAAACGCTTGTGCAACTTACCCTTGACTACGCCCGGGTGCTCGTGGTGCCTTGGGGCGTGGACATAGCTTACCCCAGAGACATCTGTTTCGGCAAATTGGCGCTTCTCCCTTGCTGGTCGCTCTCGCAGAGCTGGTATGTCGTTCGATCGCCGGAAACGGTACGAGCAAGATGTGTGGCACTGGATCGGCTGCATTGCAATTGAATCTTGCGCCTGATTATATCAGCCTTCAGCGCACGCTGCAAGTTACATGAAGGGCAGAAAGCGAGGTGATTCCTGGGGGGGGCGCAGGGCCTAGGAATTCTTCACAATCCGGTTGGGATTCCGTCGATCTCGTGCAGGCAGAGGTATAGGCTTCACATCAAGCTAGAACGCCTTCAGGAGCGTTTTTGGGTCCTCGACTTGCTTCGAAAACCTGATCCGTGCCGAATATTGAAATGAAGCCCCGAAAGTTGTAAAATAAACTCCTGGCAGGGGC
>CAZDOZ010000021.1:0-19397 GCA_964507175.1 uncultured Anaerolineae bacterium | reverse complement strand
AAGATGCCGTAGGAACGCTGTCCCATCTCCTGCGTGCAGTTTCCGAACGTTCTCTCGAATATCCCGCCATGATCTCTCAGTGCGGATTTTTCGCTGAAAATGCGTCGCTGACCTACGGGGTTACCGTCACCCGGGCTCCACGATTGGCAGCGTGGGCGTGGAAAACTGTTGCTCGGCTTTTTCCTTCCAGAAACTCACGCACTTTCCTCTCCAGCACCAGAGCCGCCTTCTCGCCTTGCACCAGCCCGTAGACTGTCGGCCCCCAGGAGCTCTGGCCTGCCCCCGCAGCTCCCTGGGCCAACATGTAAGCTACCAGTTCTGCAGAACGATGGTTAGCGTACCTCCCTGCCTGGGCTGGGGCAAAGTTGTCACCCACCAGACGTTGAACTTCCGTCAAGGCCGCACCGAAATCCCCAATATCTTTCTCGACCAGAGAGGGCAGCAGCTTCATCACCAACAGGCGGCAGATCTTGCCCACCGTCTCTGGAGATGGCAGGGGCAGATCGGCAAAGGCATGCTCTTCTCGCTCGCCACTCAACCCTCGGGTGACCTCTGGAATTGCAATGACAAAGACCCAATCAGATGGGAAAGAGTGGCGAAAGAAAATGGGCGGATTGGCGGTTCCGGGATCGTTGGTTTTGTGCCCTCCATCTATCAGAAAACCCCCTTGCTGGAAAACTCCGATGCCGATGCCAGAGCGTCGCCCCCGTTTCATCACCGCCGCCAACTCGGGAATGTCAACTGGCAGACCGTACAGTCGGGCCAGGGCCGTGCCAATAGCCAGGGCAAGTTGAGTACCCGAACCCAGTCCCACATGGGGCGGGATTGCCTCGATCACTCGCAGATGGGCTTGCGGGATTTCATTGTGAAGTTCTGGCCGTGAGTGCCGACTTAAAGTTTTAGATCGAAGAACCGGAGCGTAATGAGCGTAAAACTGTCGGGCGATCTCCTCCCCCCGATCCTTGTCTGCGCCCTCGACTACCAATCTGGCGGCTGGCATGGCCTCCACTATCACCCGCGGTCGTTCCAATGCTATCCCAATGCTGCCGAACTTGCGCCCCAGTCCTCCGTGCAGGTCTATGAGACCAAGGTGTAATCTGGCTGTGGACTCAACTCTCACCCGCAACAAACCACCTCCTCGCGTATTCGTACAAGTATTGCATCGCCTCTCGCTCCTGTTGACCTCCAGTCTTGGCCACTATCTCATCATAGCGCTGAAATGCAGCCCAAACTTCCGATTGGCTATAAAGATGGAGCCGTGTAGCGAGAATGGCAGCCTCGATAACAGCGTTCTTGCCCCGATTGAAGCCCAGAAAATCCCGCCGCCATCCCCCCCCAACGACTCGACAGCGGATTTCAGCCCTTTCCTCGCCCCCTCCTACGGCCATGACTTCCAGCTCACGCCAATAGCATGCTTCCTCCAATACCACACCACGCACGCGCCGGGCAGGGAAATGGGGAAGCTGGACTCGAGATAAAGCACTATGGGCAAAAGACAGAACATTATCCGTCACATTGGCCACGCCGCAGCCGGTCTCAATCAGGTTACGGTAAGTGATTGTGTCACGGAAAGGACGCACGACTATCTCCGCTTCCCCCCAAACCACACCCATCGGGGCGAAGTTTGGCTGGCCCGAACCGTCCAAGGTGGAAAATATCGTTTCAACGATCATTACTTTCGCTCAAATATCCCCACCGCAACTCCTCTTCCTGGAAGTATTTCTTGCCTAGCTGCACCGCCAGCGCCGCTTTCTGCAGCTCCCGACCCAGGTAAAAAGCGTGAGAGCTATCGTCAACTTCCAGGTGAGTGAAAATCTCACCCGGATCGGTGCCTTTCACGAATAGCTTGTTGTTGAACACGTAAACTTGTTTATCGTCGGTGAAAATGCGGAAATTCCGATCTCGCACCTGTTGGTGCATATGGCGCAATTCTGCTTCAGTATAGCGCTCGTGTGGGGGGTCTTTCACCGTGATCAGTCTGTCGTCGATATGCTTGGGCAAGATGCCATTCTTGTGAGCATAATACATCAACTTCCGGGCTAGATCCAATTCACGCACCGCCCCTCTGGCCCAACTGATCACCTCGGTAGTCAGAACGTAGTTTATTCCCAGTTCGGTGATCACCCCGGCCATCACAGCATTGACGCCGGTTGTGTCCGCATCGGTCAACTCGGTGAGATTTCCCAGGCCCATTAGCATCTCCGCCTCGGGATGGTGCTGTCGGACATCGTAGAAACGCCGGAGAGACTCGGTAAAACCGAAGTTGATAGGATTCAGAATGGGATCGATAACATACGGCACCCCCCATTCCTCCAGGCGGGCTATGTTGCGTTCCAGAGAAGCCAGTCCTTGACCGGAATCAGGAATGACCACCACCTTGCAGTGCAGCCGAGGAGCCAGGTCTATATTCCGCGAATTGATGCTCAGCAGCATATCCAAGCCCGCCTCATCAGCGCGGAGAATGGTCTCTGGGTCGAAAGTATCCAGGCTGACGACGAAACCGCGCTCTTTCAGCCCAGCCACGACTTTTTCCACGCCAGCGAATCCACCCTCCACAGGGCAACCCAGGTCGATAATGTCGGCCCCACTGGCACGGTAGTACTCGGCCCTGGCCAGGATATCCTCCCAGGGCATGTGGTATGCTTCCACGATCTCGGCCAGGATTTTCACCTGGTATTGGCCGTACCCTTCTCTGACCCATTCACGACCGAAAAAAATAGGGATGTCCTTCAAGTCCTTGGGGCCGCGGATGACAGGGACGCCTACCTTATCCTGGATGACAGACAGATCCCCCTGACACAGGCCGGGAATCATAACTTGCTGGCACCCCTTGACATCTGTCAGATGACGGGCGATCCAGTGCGTATCCATCAGCGCGGCCACCGAGATATTGAGCACTGCCACTTCATACTCGAAGTCGGGTTCCATCCGCTCTAGAATACCCACCAGAGAATCGGCAGCCAGCTTGCCGGTCACAAATAAATAGTCAAACATTTTCGAAGATCCTCGATATTTTCTACCACGGTGACATCCGGAAACTCGCGCAATCTTGCAGTATTTTCCAAGTCGATAGCCCGTGGGTAGACCTTGATGATTTTCCCTCCCGGCGCGGCAGAGTCCATCTCAGGCGCAGTGTCGGTAGGGAGGACGATAATGGGTACCCGATTCTTGCCAGCCTGAGCGAACAAGTTGGTGATCAAAGAATCAGAGATTCCGTATATAAATTTGGCCACCGAGTTAGAAGTGGCTGGGGCAATGACCAATACCTGGTATCGCGAGTGGGCAAACCGACCTACGATAGGCGCGCTCGCCATAGTATCCCGTACCACCGCTTTTGCACCCTGCTGGAGGTTGTCCTCTAGCCGATACATCCGCAGGACTTCCTCTGCTGCACGGGATAGGAAAACATCTACACTACCCAATTCTGCTATGAGATCGACACACTCTTGTAGAAGGTAGCCTGCCCCAGTTATACCCCAGGCAATGCTCATCATGCGACCTCTCTGGAAAACAAGTGACGATAGAAAGCTGTTTGCCCAGGTGCTTCCTCCACTCCAACCGTCACTGAGGTAAGATTGGACACATCGTATTCGTGCAGTGCTTCAATGAGTCGGCCACAGATGTATTCTGCCAGCCGTTCGGCGGTGACATTGTCCACTGGCAGGGCAAGCACATCCCTGGCTGGCAGGACGTAGCGTCGATCTTCGAATCGAATTTCCCACTCTTCATCGGCCTTTGTAATTTCCAAGTCTTTGTTTAGCTGTGGCAACAGGAAATAATGGTCTAGAGAATTACAAATCTGGCGAACGCTTTCCTTCAGCGCCACGAAGTCGAAAACATAGCGATCCTCGGTGAGATCCCCCTCCATCTCCACCGAGACGGCGTAGTTGTGGCCATGCAGCCGTTCGCACTTGCCACCAAACAAGATAAAGTGAGCAGCGCTGAAACGCAAGCTTCCTTTTTCTACTATAACTTTGTACATTTTTCATCCCTCCCAGGTTATCCTTAACTGCAGTCTGTCCCTTTCCCACTGCAGAGAACGCGGGAGATGACCAAGTACAAGGGGGAAGAAGATCTTGTCGGGGACCCTTGGAAGATCTTCAGAGAACACTCGAGAAAATCTGCAGAATCTGCGTTCGAGCTGGGATTCGCCTGGGTCCAGCTGATGAGTTGTTTTGATGCGCACTCATCTATTCCCGATAAAATCTAAGCGTTCCCTGCGGCAAAAGACCTCTCATCATGAGAAAGGCCTACGGTTCTCCCAGCCATTCCTCCAAAGTGGTATGTCGGATCGCATACTCACCTCCCGCGATCTCCCTGCGGATTTCCCCCAATGTACCATACCGCTCGGCGAAAGCATTGTGCTGGTGTATGCTTTCCAGATTTTCCTGCTTGGCCAAGACGAAGGCATCGTCGGGCAAGTCAGGATAGACCTCCACCACGTTGCGCAGTGTCTCCCGCACCACATCCTCCACAAATCTGGGGTTGCGGTGGGCTTTGTTGACCACGAAGAACTCATCCGGCCGCTTCAGAAGTTCGTATGTCTCCGAGCTCATCGAAGCCTCTACGATATGGACCAGGTTCTCAGCCTGCACCTGTTGCTCCGATCCAATCAGCAGAGTACCCTTTCCCCGCTGGTTGTGGGAAGCGATGGGCAATATGTCCAGAATCCGCTCTACCTCTTCCCTGGAAAAGCCTTCTTCAAGCAACAGCTCTTTCGAATAGCTCTTGACCATGTCCTGAGCACAGGGGCAGACGGTTATCCCGTTTACCTCGACACCCACCAGATGCCTGGTCTGTTCCCCGTTGCTGGCAGCGATACCAATGAGGGTATAGAGTTCTTCGACGCTCTTGCCAGTGATCGGGGTAACTTTCATCATCGGGTATCGGGCCCGGATGTGTACCTCGGAGCGGGCAGCTCGCTGGCTCTGTACGACTTGTTTGGCCAGACGTTCGGCCAAAGATTCGATGCTAGGGGAGGGCTCCAGTGAGATTTCTTCCACAAGTGCCTCCAGGGCATCGCTAAAGCGGGACATGTGCACTCCTGCTTGTCTGGGGTTCAGATCGGCGAAGATATCCAGTGTGGCGTAGAACAAAGTGTTTTCGCCCTCATCGGATATCTGGATGATGCGTTGCAAGTTGGTAACCCCCACCAGGCTCAGGCCAATGGACACAGATGGCTTGGATTCCTGAATGTCATGCTCAAGCCGCAGCTTGAGGCTGCGCTCCACCCGCTTGACTCCTTTACGGTCAACCTTGCTTAACATCTCCGCCACGGTCATGTTCAATACCGGATGGACCAGGTCTGGCGCAATCTCGGCCAGAGGCACCAAGACGAAAGCTCTCTCATGCAGACGAGGATGTGGAATGGTAAGGTCTGGAGAATCCAGAACCAGATCATCGTAGAACAGGATGTCCATATCAATGGGGCGAGGGCCATTTCGGAAGGATTCGCGCCTGCCGATACGCTTCTCGATCCATTTCAAAAGGTGTAGCAGGTCGTGTGGGGGTAGCTCGGTCTCCAGGGCACAGGCGATGTTGAGAAATTTAGGCTGGTCCAAGTATCCCACCGGTTCCGTTTCGTAAAAAGAAGAGACCTTCAGAATAGACGTACGAGCCTGGACATATTGCAGCGCCTGGAGAATATTACCCTGTCGATCCCCCAGGTTAGCGCCCAGGCTTAGGTATACCTGATGCAATGTGGACATAATAGATTCCTCACATATAGAAAATCTCTCTACCATAGGGCAGATGCTCTGCCGGTATCGGGTGATTAACGAAGAATAGCACGTCCCCACCGAGGTAGGCAAACGAGTCTACCCCAGAAATAGTGACCTCAAACAACTACCATAAAATCCCCCTGCCTGCCAAGGAGCAACCGATGGTGGACCGTACCTTTCTCGGTGACGACCTTCTCCAGCTTGCCCCTGGCGACGATCTTTTCCCCTTTCTCGGCCTGCTCGCAGAACCTCCCTCGGAAGGAGACGATTTCCTTTAATAGAGGCTCGGCTTGTTGTGCCTCTGCAAGCTGGGAGCGCTCGATTCTGTAGGAACACGGCGTAAAGATAGCTCCGCTTGCATCGGAAACGGTGGCTTCGACTTCTGCCTCTCCCAGCGAAGTGTACTTTCTCTTGCCGTATTCCTCCCCAACCTCCGATGGCATCCTCACGAAGCGAATGAAGTACTCATAGCCCCGGAATTTTCCCTGGATAACCTTGCGTCCCTCAAGTCGGACAAAGTCCTTGAAGCTCATTGGGGTATCCTGGGAGCGAAGGGCATAGAGTTCCCTCGATTCCTTCTCATTGAGCTTTCTCACCTCATCCGCCGGATTGTCTAGCATTTCCCTCAGGGCCTTGTGAACCGCCCAGCAGCTCTTGGAACCATAGACTGTGAGGTCTATATCAGAACGCGGCGTGTGCAGGCCCACCAGGATCGAGCCTGAGATGCCGATACTTTCCTCCGGTATCTCCGCCCTCTCTATCAGCAAATCGGCAAACTCAATGGCCTTTTCCTCCAGATCGTCTCGTCCTCCGTTCCTGCGCAGTTCGGCCAATTTCAGACAGGGATCGTAAACCCGTTTTATGCGCTCACGAGGTACGCCTTGAAGTCTTTCACCGAAGACGGGATCGAAGAAGAGATAAAAAGGGTACTTCTCTTCTAGCAACGTTTCTTGTTCTTCAAAGCTGTAAAGCCTTCGATAGTGGACACCATTCCTCAGCCTCTCGCCGCTCGGGTCGGTGGCGTATCTCAGGTAGGCTACCACTGCTTCCGGCGGATGAACTAGCCCCTTGACAGCGAAGAATAAGCCCTCAATGGATTCCACATAGTATCCTTCAATTATCGGTTTCATATTGTCCTCGGGATATCTCGTAGAGGCCGCCCTTCAGGGGAGACTGCGAACATCAAGAAAACCATGGGGCCGACTGTTGTCCTAGGATCCGAACGGTGGCCTTTCCCCCTAGATATGGGCCGGAGCCTTTCAAAGCTTTTTCCTTACCCCCAAGCACCTCAACCAGATAGTGCATGGAGACGTGAACAATCGAGCTCATCAAGTCTTGGGATCATCTCAGCGCCCAGCGAATGAGATAACCAGGCTCAAGGGTCATTTTGTGGCAATCTTTACTACGTGCTCAATTATCCTCCCGGCGATGTTCACGTTGGTTGTGCTTTGCAGCCCTTTCCACCCAGGGATGCCGTTTACCTCAGTTACATAGTATCCACCGCCCTCTGCTTCCAGTATGTCCACGCCAGCATAATCGGCCTCTAGAACGGCGGAAGCCTTCAGGCTTAGTTCCTTTAGATCGTCGGTCAGCTTCAGGGGCTCCGCCCCGGCCCCCCGAGCCACATTGGTCTTCCACCCCTCCGCGCGGCGTACCATAGCCGCAATCGCTTCACCTCCGACGACAAAAACCCTGATATCCCAGTTGGCATGGGGGATGAATTCCTGTAGGTAAAAAACGTAGCGGCCCAACTCCAGAGCCCTGAAGACCCTGTAGGCCGCATCCTCGTCGCAAACTCTTACCACCCCCCGTCCCTCGGAACCGAAGAGAGGCTTCACTACTATGTCGCCGCCTAACTCATGGAAAGCTCTCGTCGCCTCGTCGAAGCGCTCCGTAACCACAGTGCGAGGGGTGGGGATACTTGCATCCTCCAAGAGGGCTGAGGTATAGTATTTGTCCACTGTCCTCTCGATGGTTCTGGCGGAGTTCACAACCGTGACGCCCAGACCTTCCAGCCGATGAAGCGCATCAACCCTGAAAATGACCTGCTCCAGGGAACCACCAGGGATACTCCTTACGATGATGGCATCGCATCCCTCCAGCGCCTGTTCTCCCACGCGGACCCGAGGCTCGTCTGAAATCCTGGTCACCAGGCGGGTGATAGGGAAGCAATCCGCTGGAACACCCCTCTCTTCAAGAGCGCTCATCAAAGTCTCGACATGCCAGCTACCCCTTGATCCCAGTACCCCTATCCTCACCCCAAGACCCCTCGCAGCACTTCCGAGTTTGGCTTCCCGGCATGGTAGGTCTTCCCGCTCATCAGGTTGTTGATGAAAACTTCTGCTGGGCTGAAAAGGAGAGGATCAACTTTGTAGAAATCGCCCCCATAGTCCTGGAAGAGTTTGAAAAAAGGCTTACCATAGTCCCTTGAAGCCGAGGAAGGGATCTGCTCGATGATCCGTTCGATCTCGGCATCCTCGGTTTGCACTGTGTAGAAGGCCTGTCCACCGTACAGGATGCAGTCGTTGGCACGACCGATGGCCTTAAGGTCGTCTCCAGCGACAGGGGCAATAGGACAGACACCATAGCCACTCGTAACGGATTCGATGTCGAAGCCGAGCTCCATCATCTTGTGCATCCCCGTTTCCACTACTCTGGCCGCGATCTGCACAGAGCCAACCAAGCTGGCAGTGGGAGCAATGAGGATGTAGAGTTTCTCCGGGCTTACTTTGCACTTGCCGGCAATGTAGTCCGCCACCTCCTCATCTGGGGGTTTTCTCCCTTCAAGAGCGATCACTGCCACACCCGACTCGTCCTTATACGAGAGTTTTTGATAGAGATCCTCGACACGGGAGAGTGCCCTCGCCGGTCCTGACCCCATGGCGAAGAATTTGCCTACCTTTAGTGCCCATCCTGCGTACTGCGAGGCCATGCAAGCCACAGAAGGCTTTTCCACACTCATGCTCACACCCGGCAGCCAGAAAGAGCCGAAATCGTCCCTGGTGAAAGCAACTTCCCCCAACCCGCCCATACAGGCCTCGGCGAAGAGCTTCCCGGCCTGCAATCCTCCCCCAGTGGCGTCTATCACTTTTGCCCCGTTGGTCAGAGCGTGGACTTCCACTCCCAGAGCATCGGCATCGGCTATCATTCGCTCGGCGATGAGTGCCGCTCTTTCATTTACGCTAGTCCCGCTCATAGACCAGGACCTCCCCCTTCCCTAGCTCGGCAATATCGCCGTTGTAGCGCCTGTATCTCCCGCCAACGTATTCACCTGGAATCTCGATGCCGTAGTGCATGAGATTTCTCAAATAGACTGTGAGGAACGGAGGTGTGTAGGTGCAGTTATAGCGGAATGTGGGCAGTAGCGACTCGGAGTTGTGTTCCCCCCCGAAAAGAACGATCGTCCCCCTTTTCATCCCCGCTCCTGTCCCCTCTCCCACCTTTCCAAAGACGATGATGGTGCCAGCAATCATATCGGCGCCCACAAAATCGTTAGCATCGCCCAGGGTGATAATGAGCCCTCGACGCATCTTCTCGCCGACCTCATTGCCAGCATTTCCCTCGATGATGATAGTGCCGCGGTTCATTCCGCGCTTGCTTCCGTGGTAACCGCCCCCCACGAAATTGCCGGCGTTGCCTTTTACTCTAATAAGGCCGCCCTTCATCTCCGCTCCAAGCCAATCGGAGGCATTGCCCTCGACCACTATCTCGCCACCCTGCATTGTGGCACCGAGGTGCATCCCAGCATCGCCCTCGATGACGATCCTTCCCCCAGTCATCCCATAACCTATCTTTTTCACCCGGGAGAGATTGCCCTTGATGCGGATTTGGTCCGACCTCTCCCCTTCCACCTCGAACAACTCCCCTAATCTTCTCTGCTCGTTGCCGTAATAAAGAGCTAGCGCCTCGATATCCTCTTGACTCTTATCGGCGAAAAGGTCAGGGCGTATAGCCTCCGCCTCAAGAGGAACAGCCAATGATTCTCTGAGCGTTAAGGTCACCTCTCCCATCTTTTCCCTCTCCTAGAACTCTAAATTGTTGTTTTTTGTTTGTGGCTGTGCTGTGATTCCCCGCAAAAGAAACAAGAGGAATGACATCATAAGCAACTAGTCTCCTCTTGTCTTATATTTCGTCAATCGAATTGCCTTCAAGGGGCAAGCCTCGACACAATACCCATAGCCTTCGCACACACTCTGAACAACCTTGGGAAGCTCATAAGGGGCTCCCTGCTTTATGGCTTTGGTCGGGCACGCATCTATAGCGGCGCAGATACCCTCGCTGCATTTCTCGGGATGGCACTTGTTGTAGTCTACCACCGCTACCAAAGAAACGGCAGGGGATATCTCTTGAGCAGCTGCAGTCCCCTTTCTGAATTCAGCCAGTGCCTCGTCGGCTGTAGCACGCTTGGTAAAGATCAGTTCGAATCCCCGCTCCTTCATCCGAGGGATTCCTCTCTTCCCAATATGCCTACAGATAATGGTCTGGCAATCGCTCAGTACATCGGCCACATCGTAGGTTTTTCCATGCTGTAGTGTTGTTTTATATGGATTTGGACGTAACGATCGCGCCAGCTCTTCTTTCTTGGTTGCATCCAAATCCACGATCAGAAAGTAATGTGCTCGCCCCAACATCCCTCGGGCTATCGTTTTCCCATCCTCATCTACAGCAATAGCAACTCGACGGCGGTTCATCCCTTCCACTCGAACCTGCAACTGACAAATCGCTTATGCTCCCGCCTGCCTCTTCTCGGGCATCCAGGCTTGATTGCCCTACCCCAGCAACTCATGCAAGTGGAACTGATACTGCCCCAGCGTACCGCCATAGTTCCCGGCCGAGATGCGCACGATACCTGGAATACAAGCTGCTGGTATCCCGACCTGCATTGCCTTCCGCACCGCTTCCTCATCCAAGCCGTCAATGACGATCTCTAGAACAGAATTAACCTCTTCGGGCAGTTGTGATTCCACCTGCCGCTTGATGGTTGGGCAGAAATTGGTGTTGGTCGAGGCATGCAGGAATTTATACCTGGATGTCGTTTTACTCCCGCTTCGAACGATTCCGCCGGGGAAGGGCATCACTATCCCCTTTACTTTCCCCATCGCCTCCACTGCCCTCTCTGCTGCCTTCAGGGTGACATCGGGGCGTTCGCCAAGAATGAGAAAGTTCCCGCCACCGACGGCTTTCTTGATGCCGAAACTTTCCTCGACCAAGAATTCACCCTCCATTACCGGTATCCGCCAGAGCCTCCTGCCATCGAGGAGCTTGCTTATCTGGAACCCATCGCCGAAATAACGGAGCTTTCCGCCGATTTTCAGCCTTTCCTCGCTTTCCAGGCCATTGAAGCAGGCAGTCGTAGGGCAAGTCATGATGCACTGCCCCACCCGGCGCATCAACTGATCCTCCATCCCCTTCTTACCCATGGTGAAAAGGAGGATACTGACACCAGGACGTCCATCAAGGGTCTCATCCGGCAGCATTGTTCCCTCTATGCCTGCCTCGCAGCCACAACCAATGACAGACGTCGCGAAGCCAGTAGCCCTCCTGGCCGCCTCCATCGCCCACTTCTCGTTGACGGCGGTGATAATAAGCCGGGTGCCTCGCATCTTGAAGGCCTCGGCGAAGGTGTCTTCGATCTCCACGCCGTTTATTCGCATTTCACCACCTCGCTTTGAGGGAGATAAACATCCTGCACCGGATAATTCTCAAAAGAGACCGTGTAATATCTCTCGAATTCCTCCTTGAGTTCCCTCTCGATCCAGTCCTCATGGGGTGGTTCGACGTAAATGGTTTTCCCCTGGACGGATTTGACCACCTTGCCATCCTTCACCACAACCTCTCCCCCTTTGATAACGTACCGAGGGTTGGAGAACATTTCCTCTGGATCGTTACCCTTGGGGTAGATGGCGATGTCGGCGTCGGCTCCGACACCCAGGTGTCCTTTATTTTTGAGACCAAGTGCTTTGGCGGTCCCTGCCCTGGTTATGATGGCGATCTCGTAGAGTGAGTACTCCCTGCTTATCTCAGCAAGCGTTGTCCTCTTGTGTGCTTTCTTTGGACACTTGGCGAACATTTCATCGCGAAAGTCCTTGTCCATTAGAAGTTTGATGATGTGAGGATAGAAAATAAAAGGCCCAGCATTGGGGTGGTCTGTTGTCAGGAAGATCCGCCAGGGGTCATTGATGAGGAGCAAAAGCTCCAGCCCTATGGCCCATTGCACAGCGTTTACCATACTGCGCTTGCGGAACTCATAGGGAACAATGCCGGCTCCTGCCTCCATCTCCACATCTGAGTTGGACCACTTGTTTTTCGAGAGTTGATAGAGACGATACTCCCAGGGACCATCGGCGGTCATGGTGGTAGTATCGCCGAAGATAATCTGGCCTGCATCCATGGTTACATTCTTATGGGTGTTGACATATTCTGCTATCCGTGGGGCCTCAGAGTGAAAATCAGCCCAGCCCGTGCCGCCGTAGCTGTTGAACTGACCATGGGTGATATGTATTCGCATGTCCCCCACGGCCTCCATCGTCGCCAGGGTGGTCTTGTAGTTCCCTGGCATACCAAGGTTGTTGCAATGTACATGAATGGGGTGAGGAACTCCTAGCTCTTTCTGAGCTTTTGCTAGCGCAACGAGGATCTGCCTGGGCGTTACTTCGAAATCCACGGTTCCCTCGTCTACGCTCTGGACATTCTTGCCCCATTTCCAGGCGTCTGTACCACCTGGGTTTACGAGCTTGATAGCGTAGCCCCTAGTTGCCCTGAGCAGCCAGGACACGAAGGCTCTGACTTTTTCTTGCTCCCCCTGCTCGATATACTTGAGTACGAAATAATTGTTCCCCATCAGGGGATAGCACCCTTTGTCCAAGATGGGAATGTCGTTCATCTCCTCGTGGGTGTGCCTAGCTCCTAAAGGGGGAACCGCCGCCTCCATTACCGTGGTATATCCCATCGTCGCGTAGCGGTAGCCAGTGACAAAGGTGGATGGGACGGAGTAGCCCACGCCCGACCTGGTGACATCTGTCTTGGGTACGACGTCTTTCCGGTGATCTTCTGGCCTCATTTTGCGGCCAGCATTTACCTTCGAACCAGCAATGTGGGCATGGATATCCACTCCCCCAGGCATGACGACCGATTTGGATGCATCGATTACCTCATTTGGTGTCCGGCCCGCTGGCCCGTCGCCGACGGCAACGATCTTCCCATCCTCTACCCATATATCCAGCTTCTGCCCATTGATTTTATTGATAGGATCGTAGACTTCGCCGTTCGTTATCTTTATCACCGTTTCACCTCCTCTATGATCTTTCCCAGCACCTCCTCATCCGAGGGATATGGCGAATCCACTACTTTCCTCAAGCGGATGGGAATATTATCCATCCGATAGGCCGTTCCCTCGGCGCTTACGCCAGCGGCGGCTGTGGGGATGACCACCTTGGCGATCTCCGTGGTCATGCTCCTATGAGGATCAATGGCGATTGTAGGTATCTCTTCGAGGTAGCTGGCCGCTTTGCGAGGAAAATGGGCTGTAGGGTCGGAAGCCAGAATGAGGGCTGCGTCCACCTCCTTCCTGGCCAAGAGGTCAACGGAGGTAAACTCGCCAGGGCCGTACTGAGGATAGCCGCGGCTGAAGTTAACCGCGTAGGGATATCCCGTCTGCCAGGTGAGGACATTATCGACCCCGGCCACGTTGAAGTGGCCTCGCATGGGCATGATAGTGAATTTGGTAAACTTGCTTAGATCTTGTACCAATCTCATGGCAGCAACTATGTTGAGGTACTTGCCCTTGGTCATTGTAAGTCCCATACCAAAGAAAATGACGCCGAACTTGCTGCTCTTCATCCTTTCGGCCAAGTCGGCTAGTACCCCGATGGGAATGCCACCGACCTCGTCCACATCCAGCTTTTCCCCTTTCAAAATAGCCCTGAGCGCCTGGAAGCACTCGAGATCTTTGTTCGGCCTGATTTGGAGGAAGATATCTGCGGTCTTGGCGGTGCGAGTGCGGCGGACATCCACTACTACGATTGTCCTCTCCTTGCGACCTTTGATGAACCGGCCTTTTGCGGTTCCAGAATATCTTACCAAATGTAAACCGTGCGCTTCGACGGGATTGCATCCCCAGAAGATCACAAGGTCGGCTCGATTCTTGACAGTCCCTAAAGTGCAGGCAACTTCCCCTACTGCTTGCATGGCAAGGGTAGTGTTGGCATGACATACAGACGATGTGCTGTCTATACTACCCCCGATCAACTCTGCCAATTCGATAGCCTTCCTCTGCGCCTCAATGGTAGTAGAGCTCAGACCATAGATAAGTGGGAATCGCGCTTGGGCAAGGATGGAGGCGGCTTTCTCAATTGCCTTCTCTACACTTGTTTCCTTGCCATCCACCATCGGCTTCGCCAGGTTCTTGTGGTGATTAAGGAAAAGGCTCCTGGAAACAGAACAGCCTCCTGCTACCTTCGTGATCTCCCCATCCTCTACGGTGACCTCAAGGTTATCGCAGAGAGCGCCACAAAAGGGACAGACAACATTCTCGATCTTGGTCATCATGATTCCATCCTTAAGGGTTCAATCTCGACTTCAATGTTCTTGAAGTCAGGCATCCCCGTTCCACCAGTGTCCGGTCCGATGAGTATATTCGCCGGAGGGCCATAGGGCATGAAAACTACCCCTTGGGGAAGAGCAGACGATTTCCTACATTGCAAGACCGTGTCCCCCTGTTCGGTCCTTATTCGTACCTTTTCCCCATCCCGCAGGCCCATCCGTTCCATATCCGGCTTGCTCATCTCCACCGTGGAGACTTCGTCAAGATATTCCGGGGAATCCTTCCCCAGGTGTATGGTCCGGCCTTGTTCCAAAGTCCGCCCGGTGATAAGAATATACTTTTCTCCCATGAACAAAGCCCTCCTCTATTCGCTCTCGTGGCATCCCTTAGCCTTTTTCCTCCTCCCTGAAGATGTGAAGGAGGGAAGGCGATTCATCGCTATGAGATCAACTCCACGCTGAGATTTTGGCAGACTTTTTCCTCTCTGCTCAGGACAGACGCTTCGACAATTTCTCTCAAGGAAGTCATGGAGATGTCCATCCCCATTCTGGAGAGCGCATTGACCGCTGCCTTCAGGTCTTCGTACTCCGCTCTGGCGGAGGCGATCGAACCTTTGCTATCCCTGGTGATTTTGACGTTAAGCACCAGACTTGGTGTTTTCTCCCGGAAGTTGAGTCTTACCTTCCTCATCTCGTAGTCGAATTTCATATGCTCGATATCTTTGAAGAGCCTCACTCCCAGGGTGCCAACTTCTCTGACCAGGAAATCCCCAATGGCCTCTACATTTTTCTCCTCGGTGTCGATGAGGAAGATAAATTCTGGCCTACCCTTTTTAGTAATGGCAGGGATGGCGTGGATGTTTGCTGCCCCCAGGTTCATTAGCTCCTCAATGATATGGGGAACCGTTTCTCCCCCCACATTGTCAACATTCACCATCATGAGCATGGAATTCACCTCAAAGAAATCAGGGCAGGAGCGGTTAAAAAGCCACCGCTACCCCGCCCTGATTCCAACTGAGAGACTAGTCTCACATGTCCTTCAGGTCTTTCATGATACGCACAGCCAGTCTGGCCACCTCGCGGGCCGTGTCCTTCGACCCAGGAATAGCAGAACTGATCTTAGCACCTTTCTCGGCGACCTTCCCGGCGTCTTTCCATCCATACTTGCCCATGGCTGCAGCGACGGCAGCTGGGACAACCACGTTGAGGGTGCAGCATCCGATGTACTGGATTTCCTGAACCACTGCCGAAGCAACAGTAATTGGCAGGTAGAGTTCAGACTTCTTGTTCAAGACTGCATCGGGGATTACCTTATGGCAGAAGCCTTTGAAATCAAACTTCTTGCCATCCACCGTTACCACACAATCCACATCAGCGTCGAACCCCCAGAACTTCTTGGCGAATGGATGATCACGGCGAGCACCACCAGCGATCTTGGAGAAGCTGATGGTGATGTTCTTGCCGAAGAAAGCGCTCATGATCTTACCGGCGTTTTCCTCGACTTTCGCTTGTCGTTCTTCATCCAGTGCAAGGCAGACATCTGCCAGGTCTTTGCCAGCACTCATCTCATCGTAGGCAAATTTCGCTCGGCGGTAGATAGCATTGGCCCGTATACCATCGGTAGCCTTGATGATAGTCTCGGTAACCGGCCCCCTGCGGATCTGCTCGGCTTTGCGGGCGACAGTGTTGGTGGAGACAGAAGCAACTTCGGGATCAATCCACTGGGTGAGCTTGACTTCCTTGACAGCATCGGCTGCCGCTTCTATATCACCACCATTGGCGATGAGCAGATTCATGGCAATGACGCCGTCGGCCACCAGGTGGGCCAGAGGCGGGTTGACCGGGCCGCCACCAAAGCCAGCAAGGATTGCTGGAGATTCCACAAAGGCAGCCAGAATCTCGTTCAGGGTCATCATACCGATCACTGAGGGAGCGCCTACATCCTTGAGGATCATACCCATGCTGCCGACCACGGTAGCGGTATCGTATTCCTTGCCCGTGCCGCGCAGATGGAGTTTCTCCGGAAGCCCGGCTGCCTTCGCTGCTCCCTTGCCAGCCAGGTAGCACACACCTTGAACGAAGAACTCACCGTAATCGGCGCCAATCATGCCGTCGGGGTTGATTAGCTCCAGTACTGCGGCAGCGGCGAGAATGGCACTCTGGATTGGACTGGGTGTGATACCCACTCCCCGGTAAGCCTTCATCATCGCGTCCACAGCGATCTTGCCGCCGTTCATGCAGAGGTCTACATAGACCATGTCTTCGCCCAACACGCTATGGCCCATGGGGGCCCCACCGGCTACGAAGGGTGGTACGTCAGCGCCATCTACACGGACTAATTCGCCTTTTTGCATTGCATTGTAGAGAGCTTGCACAGCGGCGAAACCTGACACTTTGTTGGTCAGCTTAGAGGTGGGGATGGCTGCTACGCCAGCGCGGCTCGCTCCTGCCTTCAGTCGCGCCATCGCCCCCAACTTGCGGTTGCCAGCAGGCACACCAGCCCGTGGCGCTGTACCGGCAATGCTGAGCAAAGCAGCAGTGATCAAGGCTGCATTCGCAGGCGCTGCGCCTGCCTCCATGGCTGCCTTGACGCCTACTTCCACTACGTAATCAAGGGGTAAGTTTTCGAGGTTCGCATCGCTTAGCTCGATGCTCCGTCCCTGCAGAATCTCACGTGTCATCGCGTTTGCAGAGCACAGGGCTGCCAGGGTTAACATCCCATGGCTCTTGGTCAACGCTTCGATCCGGTCACTGGTAGTGTACTGCACATTCGAGGTCGTGGCCATCACAGCAGCTAAAACTTCTTTTTCCATTTGTAACCTCCTTTTTCATAAAGGATCCATTGACGACTTCAAGTCATCGCTTCAGAAACCGCTTTCGCTCCTACTCTCACCTCCCTTCTCCTATCTCCTGTCTCACCGCATCGGCCTCCGTCAGGAGATGACGCCAGCATTCATCGCGGCTCTCACCCTGGGCAAACACAGTACAGATGGGGCCTCTCGCCATGATTTGCTCCCCCGGGAATGGGATATCCGCCCTTCCTCTCGCCTTCCATCCTGCCGTCTCAGGCATCACCACATTTCTCCTGGCGTAGACAATTCCCTTGCCGTAAAATCTGTCTTGGCGAAGCCGCTCACTCAGCGAGAAAGAAGGCAAGTCCCCTTCAAGGGACCGGACGTGCAAATCAAAAATGTTCAGATCATAGGCCCACTCCACAAGTTCCATTGAAGCGGTGTACCGAGGATTGACCTCGACCAGGTAAGGGATGAGCCGGCCTTCACGGCGGGCGAGCACACAGTCGAAACCATTCACTCCCTTCAGCCTGAATCCACGCGTGAGTTTGGCGGCTATATCCTCCACCGCATCGAGAACAATACTCAGTTCATGGGGAGGGATAGCAAGGGGAAGGATGTTACCACACCAGGTAAAACCTCCAGCTCCCACCTCCTCCTGCCCGACGAGTTGCTCCGTCACGCCGAGGAGCACGCAATCCCGCCCATCAGCCACAAATGTTGCTGAACAGTCGATACCCTCGATATATTTTTGTAAAAGGTACCCTTCTTCACCCAGGCGTTCCCCTCGCCAGAAGGAAATGCCATGCCCACCACCGCTCCGCACTGGCTTACGAAGCCAATAACGCCTCTCTTCTGGGAGGCTTTCATTTGCGAAAAAGGTAGAAGGAAATGGAATCCCTTCCCTATGGCAAAAAGAACGCAAGACTAACCATTGCCGCACCTCTCGTAGCGCTTGCGAGGTGTTCCCCAACAGGATATGTCCCTGTGCCAGGTCATCCACGACATCAGGATAGTTCTCCAAGTTGGAGATGTAGACAACAGATTCGAAATCGAGCTGACGGCTGATTTCCAAAAGGGCACTGGAGCTAAAACTCAAGTGGAAATCCCGCCTCAGCGAGTAATTCTCCACTGCCTCTTTCTGGTCGCGGTCTCCAAAATAGTCAAGAGTAAGAACATCATAGCCACTCCTCACCGCTGATTCAGCGATAGCTCTAGTGCTGAGGCCGAGGATCAAAATCCTCACTTGGCTACGTGTCAGATTCCCGCCACTTCTTTGGCGAATTCAAAGGCATCCGTGTAATCAAGGAATGCTCCCTCAGATTCCATCGCCGTTTTCAGCATCTTCGCCTCTACCTTGTTTCTGAGATCTCCAACGGCGAGTGCCCCGATGGCTAGTACTCCATCTATTTCCTTTTTGTCGTACTTCGCCTTTATGCCGCCTATGCCAGCCGGTGGAACTGCATTTATATCGACTGCGACTATACACTTCTCCAGCTTCGAGAGGTATCCCTTGGGAAGGATCTCCACTCCCGCGGGCCCTGTAGAGACTACTATCTCACAGTCCTTCGCTATGGCCACGATCTCATCCGGGGAAGTTGCTTTTACTCCTCTCACCTTTCCGCCGGACTTTTCGGCAGCCTTCTTTGCAATCTCGCCTACTTCCTCAAGGATATCCACAATGGTGACGTCAACGCCCTCTTTAGCCAGTATCCTGCTCGCAACCCTGCCTGCGCGTCCGCATCCTCCCAGCACAGCAGCCTTTTTACCTTTGAGCGTCTCACCCTTCGTGTTCAGAGCTTCGATTATTTTCGCCACGATGGCTGAAGGAGTCGTATGGGCTCCTTTCGGGTCAATGGCTATGGAGAGCTGGAAAGGCGGAAACATTGTCTTTTTCGCTATTTCGGCCATTTCCTCGACTGTGTCGAGGTTGCTTCCGCCAAAGAAAAGCGTGGTGTATTTCGCTCCCTTTGGCCCTCGGGGGAACATTGCATCCTGCACAAGTGCCCTGACTTCATTTGTTTCCACGCCGCTAAAAGTTTTTACAATATCGAACCCCACATCATATGCGAACAGAATATCGAACGGGCTCGGGCGCTTGTCCATGTCAAAATAAATGAGTATATTCTTCATCCTTCCCTCCTTAGTGTAGTCATTGTGAAGAGCGCGACCGTGATTCTGAAGGCGTTGGATAGCTCACTGGCCAATTGGAGTAACGGTTCCCTCACCTCCTCGGGTAGAAGATATGTGATAACACAAAGCGAATCATTTGGCTCAGGATAATCATCCCTTAGCGCATGCTAACTTACCCAACCAAGATCCCCGTAGAGCCACACGACCAAGC
>CAZDOZ010000020.1:17332-19766 GCA_964507175.1 uncultured Anaerolineae bacterium | reverse complement strand
TCTGCGGTGAGAAAGGCTTGCATCAAAAGAGCCACGCCGGCCTGAACAGTTACCGGAATTCCTTTCTGTGAGCTGATTTTGACACCCTGCGAGCGTTACTGGTATAATGCCTTTCGGCTTTCGATGAGTAAGATTTTTAGACGTTAAGGAGAGGTTCCGTGACGGCAGAACGAACATCCCGAGTTCGGGTTATCAAACCAAAGAAAATCGTCAAAAAGCTCGCCATCAACATGGAGCTTGAGGGTACTGTCAAGCGCTTAACCGATTTCGGTGCTTTCGTGGATATCGGAGTCGGCAGGGACGGATTGGTGCATGTATCAGAGATGAGCGTGCGCCGGATCTCAAAACCCTCTGACGTTGTAAGCGTGGGAGATACGATCAAGGTGTGGATCAAGGATCTGGATCGAGCCCACAACCGCATTAGCTTGACCATGATTCCCCCTGGAACCAAACGCCTGCGCGATCTGGAAGAAGGGGAGGTCGTCAAGGGGACGGTTACCCGCATCCTCCCTTATGCAGCGTTTGTGGATATTGGAGTCGGCCGAGACGCCATGCTCCACATCCGGGAAATGAGCTGGCAGTTTGTCAAAAAGCCGGAAGACGTAGTAAAAGAGGGAGAGGAGATCGAGGCTAAGATCATTAAGCTGGACAAAAGACGGGAGCGGATTGATCTGAGTCTGAAAGCTCTTCAGGAAGAGCCGGAAAGACAGGAACGGCCGCAGGGATCCAACCCCAGGCAGAGAGCGGAAGGGCAGTCTTCTCGAGGGCGATCGCCCAGGTCGAAAGGCCAACATTCTCCCAGACAAAACAAGCCGATGAGCTATGTGTCTGAGCCAGACGATGCTTCTGACGAGCCAACAGCGTTGGCTCTAGCACTCAAGAAGGCTCTCGGCGATGAGGTGGCTAAAGCTCCGGCGCCTCGGAGACGCAAGGAACGACGGCAGAAACAGAGAGCACGTAGGGAAATCGACGAAATAATTGCCCGAACGCTCTCCTACAGGGAGTCAGGGAGTTGACTGAGAGGGCTCCAACACGCCGGGACCTCTCTAGCAAGATAGAAATACAGACAGCGGGGCGCTCAGGTGCCCCGTTGTTCTTTGCACATCTAGAACAGACGTGACCATTTCGGCACTGTATCTCCTCAAAAAACAGGGCTTTCGAAGCAAGTCGAGGGCCCAGAGCTGTCTCATGGCCTTTCTCGACTGTCGTCCGGGCAGGCAGAAAGACGCATTTTGTCGATGAAGCGCACGGCGGCATGGCTGTTTTCGGAGTATACTGATGAGATCTGTAGTTCAGCGGGTTTCGGAAGCTTCGGTGACGGTGGGTGGAGAGGTTATAGGAGCCATAGGCAAGGGCCTGCTTGTGCTTCTGGGCGTCTCCAGAGGGGATACGGAGGAAGATGCAAAGCTCCTAGCATCCAAAATTGCCGTCCTCAGAATTTTCTCGGACGATAGAGGCAAATTTAATCTGTCCCTGCTGGACGTAGAAGGCAGTGCCTTGGTGGTCTCCCAGTTCACTCTCCACGCGAATGTCAGGAAAGGGCGACGGCCCAGCTTCAACAATGCCGCTCCACCAGAGGTTGCCGAACCGCTGGTGAACCGGTTCGTGGAGCTTTTGGAGCAGGAGGGCGTCCACGTGGAGACCGGCCGGTTCGGGGCGACAATGCAGGTCAGGCTATGCAACGACGGACCGGTAACGCTGATTCTGGACACAGAGGATCTGAAGAGACCGAGACGCCAACACGACAAGGAGGCGATTCGATGATCTACGAGGAGAAGCTATCCATCATCTTGCTGGAAGCCGCGGCTATGGCCGATACCCTGGAGAGATATTTGGAGAGGGACGAGCTGTTCATGCAGCTTATAGTTCATACGCCGGAAGGCGACCGCCTGCCAAAGATGACCCTGGGCGGTCTCTTGGAAAAGGTCCGCTACCTGGCATGGTTCAAAGAGGATCTGGATGGAGAGGACTTGAAAGCTCTAAATCAGATCTTGAATCGAATAGCCGATGCAAGGCTACGGCTCAGGGACCGCTGCGCTCGCCGCTTGGAGCGAGAGTTCAAGAGCTTCCTGGATTCGTGGCACTGGTACATGGATGATGTGGTAGAAGGGAGTGCAGATGCTCTGGACCGATACCCACAGGAAGTGAGGATACGGGATCGCCTCGACCTGCTGGAGCAGGAAGGGGACAAAGTGCAATCTCATTTTCCCCTCAGTAAGCTGGAAGAAGAGGACAAGCGCTTACGTCTGGTCTGGAAACGGGGGGATTTTATCTGGCCTGAGAAGATGAGAAATTTCTACCCGCCGGAGCGGTACTGGTGGCTCTACGGCAGGCCGGGCATGCCACGGTAAAGGCAGTTTGCGTGGGGACTACTGCGAGTTAAGTTGTCCCTACCCACCAACACAAGGCAGCAGAGCACATAAGACGCGAATCA
>CAZDOZ010000020.1:16142-17232 GCA_964507175.1 uncultured Anaerolineae bacterium | reverse complement strand
GTCTGCCGAGGTTGCTGTGTCAGGGAAGCGTTGCATCTTGTTCGATGCCATCAGCGTATGCCCCGATGAAAGTGATCTTTAGCTTTGGGGCGAACTCCGGCAGACGGTACTCGCTGCTAAGGAAGTCGTACTCCACCGAAGCTCCCTCACTGCCAGCGGCCAGCAAGACCCCATGGTTGTTGCCTGGGGAATCCACCCATCGCTGCGCCAGAGGCGTTAGATCCCAGGAGAACCATTCATGCACATTGTCCACCCTCACCGGGCTGCCCACGGGCTGGCCCACATCTCCGCTTCCGGACGCACCGGGGGCGCCCCAGGGGGTCATCCACGTTGCCGTCCTTTCATCCCAGGATCGCAGCACAGGGTAGGCGCTCACCATCATGTAGCCGCTGTTGGTGCGGGTAGTGGGGTACATGGATAGCTCGGCCCTCAGCACCCTGCTTCCTGCCGGAATGTCGGATAGATCGAAACGAAGCACGCCCTTCTGGACGTTGCGGGATCGCACCGCCACGAAGATGTCGCTCCCATGGACAGTCGTGCTATGCCATTCATCCAGGTACGTGTCCGCCACGCCAGAGACTGGCACGGTGATTGTCTCCGGAGTCGGTGTGGGCGTAGGCGTCGGCGTGATGGTAGGAACCTGGGTCGGAACAGGCGTATTTGTAGGGAGGCCAGGTGGCGCCGGGTCGAGCGTTATCGTTCCCCAGCTCGCCTCCGGGGACGTGGTTCGGTTTCCCGCCCAGATCAGGTAGCTATCCCAGTCGCCTCCATCGTCGTCATCGTGTATCCCCCAGGTGAAGCCCAGGACGTGGCCTTCGGAGAACGTCCCGGCCGGGAAAAGGCTTGCTGGGACTGCCACCTCCACGTCATACCCGGACCCAGGATGCAGTTTCCATGCCGTACGAACCGTGTTGAGCGGCCTATTCGGGTCTCCAAAGTCGAAGATCCTTCCGTCTATCGCCATGTTCAGCTGATGGTCGTCGGATTGGTAGCCTACGTAGTCGTGGGCACCGTCTATCGCCAGCTCCACGCTGTCGTCCCGCCATACATCGTTGCTGTCGTTGCCTATGAGTACATCATCGTTGACATG
>CAZDOZ010000020.1:0-16042 GCA_964507175.1 uncultured Anaerolineae bacterium | reverse complement strand
GTGGGCCTGGAGTTCGCATCCGTTCCTTCGCTGCTCAGGCAGTAGTAAGCGACCGCCACGGAGGAATGAGCCTGGATTACCACGCCGTAGTTGCTCTGCGGGTCGGAAACCCATTCCTGAGCCAGAGACGTCACGTCCCAATTGTACCACGCGTGGGTATCCTGTATCTGCACGCTGTCTGCGGGGCTGGCATCTCTGTCGCTGCTGCCGTATGCTCCAGCCTCCCCCCACGGGTTGCCGTCGGAAGCCTGAGACCATGTGGTCGACCCCTCCTTCCATGGCCTGCGCAAGCCATAGATTTCGGCGGTCAGTGGATTGCCGTTGCTGGTGCCGTAGCAGTAAATGGAAAGAGTAGCGCTTTCGACCACAGCACCTGTCGGGATGCTGCTGAGATCGAACCGGAGCAACGAGTTTGTTACGTCCCTGGCCCGCACAGCAAGATATTTAGAGTCACCATAGTTCGTGCCCGGTGACCATCTGCTTATCTTAGCGTCTTCTACGCCCGCGTATCCGTTAACCCCCTGCCGGAATGTGATGCTGTAGGTATCCCCGCCGGGAAGAGGTGTAGCAGTGGCGATCGGAGGCCCTATCGTCGGCGTTTGGGTAGGCGTAGGAGCACGGGTCGGCGTGCTTGTGGGCATGGGAGCGGTGGTGGGCGTAGGTGCCTGACCACTCCCAGGAATGTAGGTCAGGGAGAGCTCCGGCCGGAGTAATGCACTCCCCGTATCGCCGCTATCGAAATAGTATTCCACGTTGCCTTTGGATTCTCCGGCGAGGAGGAGACCAAAATTCTGATCGGGACTGGCCCCCCAGACGGCGGCGGCGGGGGTTATGTTCACCTCATAGAACTTCCCGGCGTTCCCCAGTGCTATGCTCCCGACCAAAGTGGCATCCCTATCGCTGCTTCCGGAAGCACCAGGGGATTGCCAGAGGTCTCCATTGGAGGCCTGAAACCATGTTGCCTCCATCTCTTTCCATGGGCGGAGGAGACGATATACGTTCAGAGTCATTCCCTGGGTATTGCTTCTTGCTGTAAGGTACAGCCTGAGTGTAGCAGAGAGCACCTGGGAACCCGCTGGCACATCCGGAAGATCGAAGTGGATCAAAGTGTAGGTCACCCCTCCTGAGCGCACACTGACGACTGTGGAGTTGCCGTAGTTGGCATTCTGGGCCCACTGGGAGATGCTCGTATCCCCCTCGCCATCATAGCCATCCGCTCCCTGCTGGTAGGAAACCGTGGTAGGGCTCGGTATGGGCGTTGGAGTAGGAGTAACCGATGGCGTGGGCGTCGCAGTCGGCGTCGAAGGGTTTGCCGGGCCGTAGTAAAGCACGATCTGCGGCCGTGCCCACCGGTCCGACGACTCGGAGCTGACGAGTTTGTAGGTCACGTTTTTCCGGCTGTAGGGCTGGATCACCATGCCGTAGTTCTCGGATGGGTCGTTCATCCAGCGGCGTACCAGGCCGGTGATGTCTTCCTCTCCCCAACCACCGGGGGAGAAAAAGAATATCTGATTTTCGTAACTCGCATCGTGGTCTCCGCTCCCAGAAGCGCCGGGAGCATCCCATGGATGGCCATTGTAAGCATCATGCCAATTGGCTTCGTCTTCTTTCCATGGGACCCTCAGCCCGTAAACCCTGCCATAGATAGGGCTGGCGTTGGTTCTAGAAGACACTCGCAGCCTCAGTTCCGCCCTTTTCAAGATGGTGCCCGGGGGAGGTGCGGGGATATCTCGGAACCGGAGAAGTGTCACCGCGAAAGGCGACTCGTTGTACTCGGTGAGCAGAAGCTGGCCGGCATTGCCGAAATTGAGGTCAGGAGAGCCCTGGCTGATGTAAGTATCCTCTGCGCCGGAGTACCCGTTGAGGCCTTGCTGTAGCACCACGATAGGGCTGGATGGGGTAGGCGTGGGGGTCATGGTTGGTCCGGGGGTCGGAGTAGCGGTCGGCGTGGGTGAGGGTGCCGGGCCTTTGCTCACCATCACCATGTGTATTATCTCGTCGCCATCCTGGCGGCTCCAAATGCGGAAGTCGCTGCCTGGGTGGTCGCCGCCGCCCGGCAGAGAATTGGCGAAGCGAGCATCGGTGAGATGGAAAACGGCTTTCTTCCACGTGAGGGTGTTGTGCTTGTGGACGACCCCAGCAGTCTTGTACGCGTTGCCGTAGGCGTCGTACTGGAGCGACCAGGTATCCTCTCCTTTGTCGTAATATGTGACAGTGATGGTAACCGGGGTGTGAGCCTCGTACAAGTATCGATCGTCTATGTCGAAGTAGAGATAGCGGTTTCCGGTGGCCTCGTCGGTTCGGCGGGTGTAGCGCCCTTCCTTGGCAGAACCCACGTTCCACAATGGGACACTCTTGCCGCCCGGAACGTCATCATTCTGGTAGAGGTAGAAGCTGTAGTTGCCCCGCAGAGGGAACCAGCTATACTCTGTCTCCCGAAGGGCAACCCATACGTCCGGAGTGTTATAAACCGTCCTGCCCAAGTGGGCATTTGCAAACTTGAGGTCATCCCACCGACTCGGATCGCCGATAATATCCGAGGAAAGTACCAGGTAATCGGAATGCAGGTGCAATGCCGTGAGCAGACCCCAATAAGTTCCCGTTACGCCTGGGGTGAGGTAATCGTACCCTTCCCACCCAATGGCAACCTTGTCGCCCCAGGTGATGAAGGGATCGTATTGACCGCTTTTGTAGTAGCTTTTGCTCGGATCGTCTATGACCAACGCGTCGGCGTCGGCGCGAAGGCCGTCATGCTTCAGCCCAACGCCATGTTCTGCCGCATAATCGGTAAACTTTTTTCGCTCCGAGATATCCTTGAAAACTGGGGCAAACTGCAGGAGCAGAGGCTTTCTGGGAAACGCCTCCAGGTACAGGTCAGTGATGCGGTTGACAGTCTGCACCCAAAGGTCGGAAGTGAGTCCGGCCTGGGCCACCTCGTCGGAGAATTCGGTCTCTGCAGGCGTGGTTTCGCCATAAAGACCAACCCCTGTCTCGATCCATGCCACGCGCGGGTCATCCCCCAGATGCTCGCCCACAGCTTTCAGGAAGCGCCCGTACTCGTCCAGGTAGTCCTGATCCCAGTATTTGGGCAGGTGCCAGTCATTGGAAAGGATCAACTCGGCATTGGGGTGTCTCTCGTATACCCAGCGCGGGGTGACATCACCGCCACAGCAGAGCCCTCGGTATGTGTCTATCCCGATGGCGACAGGCTTCCCTTTGCTGGCTTCTGCCTCTATCCAGGAATCCAGGAAGCTCCAATCGAAGACGCCAGGCTGAGGTTCCAGTTTCTCCCAGGTGGTGTCCATGTGCCCGCCGACTATCGGGTAGGTGTTTGGATCCAGGTTGTTGTAGTCCTCGAACACGTAAACCCCCGGCTTAGGAGCATTCGGAAGGCGATCTATCCCCGGAGAGAGTTCCGGCCCACGTTCTGCAACCGCCATATGATATCCCCGGACCGCCATCAATGTAACAATCGCAAGAAACAATGACATCAATGCTCCCACAGCCTTCTGGTTTGGCTTACTCATTCACTTGTCCTCCTCGTTCGTGCTACAAAACAATCCACAGATTCAGCCACCGCACTCCATCCCGACAGCCGACCGCTGGTACCCCGTTGGCACTGCCCCGGACAGGTTTTTGTAATTATAGCGTAGCTCGACCCCGCTGGTCAACAGCATAATTGCGGAGAGGATGTTACGACTTTTCATAAGCAAGAAGAGGGCGGCCTGCAGGCCGCCCTCCGTCGAGTTATTCGTGGGTGTTCCTCGGCCCTTTTACCACCTGAAGATGATGGTGTAGGTGACCGTTGCTTCGCCATTGGCTGGGACATCCACCAGGTATTCTATGGTACCCGCGTCCAGTTTCTCGTGTTTCTGGCTCTCCTTGACCACCTCCCACTCGGCCCACCTGCCAGGATGTTCGATCACATGGATTGTCGCCGCACTATCCTTGTGGTTCCGCAGCGTGATCTTCCAGCTTTCCTGGCGGGCACGCTCGCCCAGGTTCTTGTGGTCGGTCATGGTGCGCTCTCCCACCACGTCGAACGCTTTGCCGACGATGAGAGAAACTTTTTCGTCTTTCGGGGTATGGTCTATGGCGTCCTCACCGACGAACTGCTGACTCCCATCGGTGTCCTCTTTGTAGATACGCACTTTCCCCTTGGGGAGCGGGATGCCCAGGCCTGAGTCGGCATCGTTCTTGAACCTGATCTGCACCTGCACATTGCCCTGCTGCTTGTTGCCCCGCCAGATGTAGCTCCTGCCGCTGTCCAGGACGAACCATTTCTCCACCGGAACCTCGCTGGCCGTGACGAATTCGATCTGCTTGGTCTGGTTGTCTTTTAGCGTCACCGGTCGCTTCACATCGTACAGGTGGTATTCGAAGATGGCCCGTTCCTGCACCTGCTCTGTCGGCGCGGCCGCTGGCCTTTCCTCCTTCAGCATCACCCGAGGCGCCGGAGTGGGCCAAACCCGGTGCAGGGAACCGGCGACCAGCTTCAGATGAGTGTCCTTGAACGTAGCCCCGGATTTGTTGTCCACGGACACCCAACCGGTCAGGTCAGCCTTGGTGTCGTCCGGCGAAAGGGCCAGGACGTAATCCGCCTGCCAGTCCATCCCTCCCGTCAGATAGGAAACCTGGACGTTGTGGGCCCCGGCCTGCCCGGCTTCCAGGAGCCACATGAGGGTCGGTTTGGTGATCAGGCCCTCAGGCAGCGAGGGGAAGCTCAGCTCCCGCACGTCGTCGCTCTGGATCACCAGGGTGCTCCCGTCCTTCTGCTGCAGGATGATCCCGCCGGAGCTGCCCAGCAACTTGCCCTGGTGCGTCGTCCCGTCCTTCGTGACAACCCGGATCGTCTCGTCAACGAACTTCTCCAGGAGTTTCTGAGTGTTCACCAGGTCGTATTCGAAATTCTGCTCCAACACCTGCGTGTTCTCCGGGTCCGTCAGCGAGGAGAACCGCACGCTGGTGGGGTCGATCTGGGCGGTCACGTTGCTGAACCGCACCTCGTTGTCCCCCTTTTTCAGGTCTATGGTGCGGTGATCGTTGACCAGAGCCGTGTTGTCGTTGTACACGGTGATCTGGACGCCTTCCCCCGCGGCTTCCGCTTTCGGAGCGCCGATGCCGCCGGGTGCCTTCTGTGGGGTAATCACTGCCATCTCATTCGCCTCCGATTTGGCCTTGCCCCCGCCGCACGCGACCAGCGAGAGCAGCATGACGAAAACCAGCAATCCTGAAATCCACTTTACCCGTTTCATTTTTCGATCCTCCTTTGTCCCTTTTGGCCCGATGCCGCTGCCAGGGCTGGGCCTGAATCGGCGAACATGCGTTTGTTGCTTTCGCGCCTTTCGCTGATTCAGACGTCGGTGGGTGGGGGATGGTTCCCCATCACGCGGCGCGCGCCACGAAAATCAGGCTGGAAGAGCCGCTTTCGTAGGGTTCCAGGTCGTAGGAACCATAGACCGCCTCGACCACGTACCCCGCTCTCTCCAGCAGGAGCTCTCCCTCGTTCCTCCAGAGGTAGCGAAGTTCCACGGGGTGCACGAACCGCTCCAGGTGACCGTCAGGGTGCGTCAGGTCGTAGACGAATTCGACCCTCTGAATCTGGGCGGCGAAATCCGTCCGGCGCACCACGAATTTCTGTACCAGGGTGCCGTCCTCCTCACGCCATTCCTTCTGGAGGATCAGCCTGCCGTCTCCCTCCAGCAGCAGGTGCGGGTCAGGGTTGAAGAGGTCTATGATGAAAAGTCCGCCGGGACGCAGGTGTTTGCGGACATTCCTCAGCGCATCCATAATGGCCCTGGTTGTAGTAAAGACCATGAAAGAGCTGACTGCGACGAATGCCATGGAGTATTCTCTGGGAGATTCGAAAGTCCGGATATCGCCCTGGATCAGTGTTATCCGATCGAGCACCCCTGCCAGGATTGCCTTCTCGCGGGCACGCTGGAGCATGTCGGCGGAGATATCGACGCCTGTCATCTCGTAGCCAGCTTTCGCCAGTGGAATGAGAAGCCGCCCAGTGCCGCACGCCAACTCCAGCACTGGCCCGCCCATCCGTCCGGCGAAGCCCATGTAAAGCGCTAGGTCATCCATTTCGTCGCTGTATTCGGCGTCGTAGAACCTTGCGTAAACATCGTGGTCTGGCATAGCGTCTGCTCCAATAAAAAACCCGCCCCCGAAGGGGCGGGTTATGCCCCCGGCCCGACTCGAACGGGCACGCCCTTATGGGCACAGGCCCTCAACCTGCCGTGTATACCAATTCCACCACGGGGGCGCACTTCTACGACACAATTATAGTCAACAGAAGTGAACTTGTCAAAACTGAACTTTGGGCACGAGTCCGGACATCATCATCTTCGGCGGAGTATGCCGGTACGGGTGCAGCGTGGGCAATCCACGAGTCGCGTCGGGACGGCATCCTTTAAAGGATTCTGTCCCTGATATCTTCCTGCAGGAGGTTTCCGTGCTCCTCGCGGCTAACTTCATCCGCTGGGCATGGTATGGCTCGACTCACAGGTGCAGCAACTTCCTAACTCCCTGAACCTGGAGACGCAAGTATTGATTCGCCGCTTTTCACTTCAGCATCGGCATCTTGATGCCGTGCTCCTTGGCGAACTTGATGGCAGCTTCGTACCCCGCGTCCGCATGCCGGACGACGCCCAGCCCTGGATCAGTGGTGAGAACGCGCTCCAGCCGTTTCGCCGCCTCCGGGGTGCCGTCGGCCACCACCACCATGCCAGCGTGCAGGCTGTAGCCCATCCCAACGCCGCCACCGTGGTGATAGCTCACCCAGGTGGCCCCCGCGACGGCGTTCAGCAGCGCATTCAGCACAGGCCAGTCGGCGATGGCGTCGGACCCGTCTTTCATCGCCTCCGTCTCCCGGTTGGGGGACGCCACGGAGCCCGCGTCCAGGTGATCCCGCCCGATGACGATGGGGGCCTTGATCTCGCCCCGCGCCACCGCATCGTTGAACGCCAGCCCGGCTCTCGCCCGGTCGCCGTAGCCCAGCCAGCAAATCCGGGAGGGGAGCCCCTGCCACGCCACGCGTTTCTCCGCCATCTTGATCCAGCGCACCAGATGCTCGTCCTCCGGGAAGAGGTCCATGATGATCCGGTCGGTGACGTAGATGTCCTCCGGGTCGCCGGAGAGGGCCACCCACCGGAACGGGCCTTTCCCCTCGCAGAAGAGCGGCCGGATGTAGGCGGGCACGAATCCGGGGTAGTTGAAGGCATCCTTCACGCCCATGTCGTATGCCTGCTGGCGCAGGTTGTTGCCGTAGTCGAACGCCACCGCACCTTGTTTCTGCATCTCCAGGATGGCCCGGACGTGGACCGCCATGGACTCTTTCGCCATCCGGATGTAGCGCTCGCGATCCGTCCTGCGGAGCTCCTCCGCCTCCTCCGCGCTGACGCCCCGCGGCACGTACATGATCGGGTCGTGGGCCGGCGTCTGATCCGTCACCACGTCCGGCGTGATCCCCCGGCGCACCAGCTCCGGGTAAACGTCGGCGGCGTTGCCGATGAGCCCGATGGACCAGCCCTCGCCTTTGGCCACGTGCTCCTCGACTTTTCGGAGTGCCTCGTCCAGGTCAGTCACCACCTCGTCCACGTAGCGGGTGTCCAGACGGCGCTGCGCCCGGCGCGGGTCCACCTCCACGATGAGCCCCACGCCTTCGTTCATGGAAATGGCCAGCGGCTGAGCGCCTCCCATCTCGCCGAGGCCGGCGGTTAGGACGAATTTCCCCTTCAGGCTGGGCCAACCCTCCTTGCGGGCCGCCGCCCCCAGGGTCTCGTAAGTCCCCTGGAGAATGCCCTGCGTGCCGATGTAGATCCAGGAACCGGCGGTCATCTGGCCGTACATGATCAGCCCTTTCCGCTCCAGTTCATCGAAGACCTCCCACGTGGCCCATTTCGGCACCAGGTTGGAGTTGGCGATGAGGACGCGCGGGGCGTCCGGATGGGTCTTGAAGACGGCCACTGGCTTGCCGGACTGGATCAGCAGCGTCTCGTCGTTTTCCAGTTCCTCCAGTGTGCGCAGGATCGCATCGAACGATTCCCAGTTGCGGGCTGCTTTCCCCCGACCGCCGTAGACGATCAGGTGTTCCGGATCGCCTGCCACTTCCGGATCCAGGTTGTGCTGGATCATCCGATAGGCAGCTTCCTGCTGCCACCCCTTACAGTGCAATTTCGTTCCCCGCGGCGGATGCACCACCCGCGGGCCTGAGACTTTCTTGCCCATGATCATGTCTCCTTTTCAATCTCGCGGACCAGTCGGCGAACCGTTGGGGGCGGAGCACCCCTGACACAACAATTACAGATGCGGAAAACGTCAGTATCGGCATCATTCTGTGCCTTAGCCTGCCGCTATGTCCCGGTAGATTCGTCGAGATTGCAAATAGCTCCTTTGGACCATACCCAGAATCAAGAATTCGAAGTAAATCCTGGGGGCCTGAACTGTCGTCGGCCTCCATCGACCAAAGGCGAGCAGTGATCCATCTCAGATGCCTCAAGGAGGCTCTTGAGACGGCTTTGGGCTTTCGATTTGCTTTGAAAACCCAAAGCCGGAATTGCTGAGCGGGAGGGATTTCGAGGTAAATTCTGTGAGAGACTCGCGGAATCGCTTTATTGTTCTTCTTCGCTGCCAGAGCCCGGCCCGGTGATAGGGGGACGCGCCCTTCGGCGCGCTTTCCTGCGCGCTACCTTCAACCGTACCCTGGAGCGCCGGATGGCATGCTCCGCCCGCAGCCTCTCCGATTCCGGCGGCTTGGAAGCCAGCAACTCTTCTGCCCGCCGCATAGCTGCCTCGGCGCGTGCGATATCGATCTCCTCCGCGTACTCCGCACTGCGGGCAAGAACCACCACTTTGTCCGGCAAAACCTCAACGAAACCTCCGCCCACGGCAAACACGAACTCATCCTTGTCCTTCTTTGCAATGACCTCCCCTTCCGTCAGAAGGGACATGAGGGGAGCGTGCCTCGGGAGGACGCCCATCATGCCGCTTTCCCCCGGCAGGGTGACGATATCCACATCGTCGGAGAAAACGACTCTCTCCGGTGTGACTATCTCGCAATGGATCGTGCTCACTACACCGACCTCCTCCTGGACTATTTCTGCCCGGCACGCATTTTTTCCGCTTTCTCTGTCACCTCTTCGATGGTGCCAACCATGTAGAAGGCTTGCTCCGGCAAGTCGTCGTATTTCCCTTCCAGGACCTCCTTGAACCCACGAACCGTGTCCTCGAGCTTGACGTACCTGCCCGGTGTTCCGGTAAACGCTTCCGCCACGTACATCGGCTGGGTCAGGAATCGCTGGATCTTTCTGGCCCTCGCCACGGTGAGTTTGTCCTCCTCACTCAACTCTTCGACACCCAGGATGGCGATGATGTCCTGGAGGTCTTTGTAACGCTGAAGCGTCCTCTGGACACCGCGGGCCACATTGTAGTGCTCCTCACCTACGATGTGGGGGTCGAGGATCCGGCTGGTGGAGGCCAACGGGTCCACCGCCGGGTAGAGTCCCTGCTCCGCCAGGGATCGTTCCAGGGAGATGGTAGCATCCAAGTGCGCGAAGACGGTGGCCGGAGCGGGGTCGGTGTAGTCATCTGCCGGAACGTAAACCGCCTGCATTGAGGTGATGGAGCCCGTCTTGGTGGAGACGATTCGCTCCTGTAGTTCGCCCATGTCGGTGCCCAGGGTCGGCTGGTAGCCAACCGCGCTGGGCATCCGCCCCATCAGCGATGAAACCTCGGAACCTGCCTGCACGAACCGGAAGATGTTGTCGATGAAGAGAAGCACGTCCCTGCCCTGATCGCGGAAGTACTCCGCCATGGTTACGCCGGTCAGGCCAACGCGCATCCTGGCGCCAGGCGGCTCGTTCATCTGCCCGAAAACCATCACGGTGGAAGGGAGAACACCCGATTCTTTCATCTCGTGCCACAGGTCGTTTCCCTCGCGGCTCCGCTCTCCCACGCCTGCAAAGACAGAAAATCCTTTGTGGATGGCAGCGATATTGCGGATGAGTTCCATGATGATGACTGTCTTACCCACACCTGCGCCGCCAAAAATGCCGGTCTTGCCGCCTTTGGTGAATGGGGCGATCAGGTCGATCACTTTCAACCCGGTCTCGAAGATCTCCGTCTTTGTGGACATCTCCTCGAACGGAGGTGGCGAGCGGTGGATCGGGTAGCGGAGCTTGGCACCCACGTCGCCGAGCCGGTCGATAGGATTACCAGCAACATCGAAAATGCGCCCCAGGGTCTCTGACCCGACGGGTACAGTGATCGGCTTGCCAAAAGAATGAGCTTTCATCCCTCGGCGCAATCCGTCAGTGCTGCCCATTGCCACAGTTCGCACAACGTTGTCACCAAGCTGTTGCTCTACCTCGCAGACCAGATTCTTGCTGTCCTGCAAGGGGATGTAAATCGCATCGTAAACCTCCGGCAATTCGCCCTCGGCAAATTCCACATCCACCACCGGGCCTACAATCCGCCGGATTACGCCGATCATGCGTTCATCCATTCGTTCCTCCTCAAGCGATTCTCCATCAGACTTCCTATAATTTCCTCATCGCCTCGGCAGCACCTACAATGTCCAGCAATTCGCGTGTGATCGACTGCTGACGGGCTTTGTGATAACGGAGGGTAAGGTCGGATATCAGGTCCTCCGCAGCCTCCGTAGCATTTCTCATCGCTACCATCCGTGCCGATTGCTCGCTGGCAATTGCGTCATAGATAGATTGGAGTATCTGTATTTCGGTGAACTGGCGCAGTATGGTGTCCAGGACCGTCTGCATGTCCGGCTCGAAGATGTAGTCTGGAGCCATCTCGACAGTCGGCTCGGCAGGTTCTATCGGCAGCAGGCGGAAAATGGTGGGTTTTTGCCGTAGTGTATTGATGAATTTGGTGTAGCCCACATAGACGCCATCATACCTACCCTCGATGTAGTCCTCTATTACCACCCGCGCGATAGGGGCGATGTCTACCGAAGTTGGCCTGTCTCCCAGGTTGGTGAAAGTGGCTCGGAGGGGTGGCCCGTAGCGCCGCATCCAGTCCCGCCCCTTGCGCCCGACGGCCACGATCTGGGCGGGTTTGTCCTTTTTCTTGAGGAAGGAAACCGCTTCCCGGATCATATTGCTGTTCAGTCCTCCCGCCAGGCCCCTGTCGGCGGTGATGAGCACCAGCCCGATGTTCTTCTCCGACCGTTGTTGCAGAAGAGGGTGTACGCCCTCTCCGCTCTGGGGCAGGCGAGCCAGGTACGTGAGTACCTCCCACGCTTTCTCGGAGTAAGGCCTGGAGGCCAGGACCTGTTGCTGAGCACGGCGCATCCTGGTGGCCGCGATGGTCTCCATCGCTTTGGTCACCTGGGCGGTGTTCCTGATGCTCTTGATCCTTCGCTTAATCTCTCGCGCTGTAGCCAACGGGCACCCCCTAAGCGAAAGTCTTCTTGAAGTCCTCCACTGCCTGCCTCAGCGTGGAGATGGTGTTGTCGGCCATTTTCTTCCCTGCAGCGACCACCCGCACCAGATCGGGGTGAGTGCTTTCCATGTAGCTGTAGAAAGCTTTCTCCCACTCGCGGACTTTCTCCACCGGCACGTCATCCAGGTAGCCGTTCGTGGCAGCAAAGAGGATCATGACCTGGTGGGAGAGAGGCACCGGCTGGTACTGGGGCTGTTTCAGGACTTCCTGGAGCCGCATGCCACGGTCGATTTGCGCCTTGGTGGCAGCGTCCAGATCGGAGCCGAACTGGGCGAACGCCGCCAGCTCCCGGAACTGAGCCAGTTCCAACCGGAGCTTGCCCGCGACCTGTTTCATGGCTTTTGTCTGGGCTGCACCGCCTACGCGGGAGACCGAAAGGCCCACGTTGACGGCGGGGCGGATGCCTGCGTAGAACAGGTCGCTCTCCAGGTAGATCTGCCCATCGGTGATGGAGATGACGTTGGTTGGGATGTAGGCGGAGATATCATTGGCCTGAGTCTCGATGATTGGCAATGCGGTCAGTGAACCCCCACCATAGTCCGGAGCTAGCTTTGCTGCCCGCTCCAGCAATCTCGAGTGGAGGTAAAACACGTCGCCAGGATATGCCTCACGTCCGGGCGGCCGGCGCAGCAACAAAGATACTTGTCGGTAGGCCCATGCGTGCTTGCTGAGATCGTCATAGACGATGAGTGCTTCCCTTCCCTGCTCCATGAACTCCTCGCCCATGGCGCATCCGGCGTAAGGGGCAATGTACTGGAGTGCTGCCGGCTCCGAAGCGCTGGCTACCACCACAATGGTGTGATCCATGGCATCGTATTCTTCCAGGGTGGCGACCACGTGGGCTACCTGTGCCTGTTTCTGCCCGATGGCTACATAAATGCAAACGAGGTCTTTACCTTTTTGGTTGATGATGGTGTCTATGGCAAGCGCTGTTTTGCCGGTCTGTCGGTCGCCGATGATCAACTCTCGCTGACCACGCCCGATGGGGATCATGGAGTCGATAGCCTTGATGCCGGTCTGCACCGGCGTGTCCACCGATTTCCTGGTAACCACGTTCGGGGCGATCCTCTCGATAGGCCGGTATTTGTCCGTCTTGATGGGGGCTTTCCCATCTATCGGCTGTCCCAAAGCATTCACCACGCGCCCGATGAGCTCGTCCCCTACTGGGACGGAGATGATCCGGCCAGTGCTCCGGACGATGTCCCCTTCGTGGATGCCCTCGTATTCGCCCATGATGATGACACCGACGTTGTCCTCTTCCAGGTTCAGGGCAATGCCATAGACCCCGTTCTCGAACTGCACCAGCTCGCTGGCCATGACGTTGTCAAGTCCGGAAATGCGGGCGATGCCGTCTCCGACCTCCAACACCTCGCCTACTTCCACAGGCTTGGTCGGAGCCTGAAATTGCACAATTTGTTCTTTTAGCTGTTCAGTGATCTCTTCCATCCGAACGGCCATATCAATCTCCTATGTGCAGAGGTGGATACCCACCCCTATTGTCGTGGATTTCATTCGGCCACGCCCAGGCTCTGCCGGAGCGCCCTCAGGCGCCTGGCAACGCTGCTGTCGATCATCTTGTCGCCAACGCGGACGACCACACCGCCGAGAATTTCTGGATCCACCTGGAAGCGGAAAACGAGATTCGGCCCGAATTCCTTCCGAAGCTTCTCCTGGAGTTTTTCTTTCTCTTCCTTGGAGAGAGGAACGGCTGTGGTGATCTCGGCAGGCACAGGACGCTCTGCCACCTGGGAAAGCATTCCCAGCTCGTCCACTATGCGGCCAAGCATTCCAAGGTCTTTGTTTTCTACCAGGACGCCCACAAAGTTCAGCACATCGTCGGGGAAGTCCGGGAAAAGCTTCTTCACCTCCGCCAGTCTGTCGGCCACGGAGATTGTAGGATCACCCAATCGAACGCGAAGACCTTCGTCCTGCAGGAGTTTCTCCTCTAGCTTCCCCAGCGACTGCTGCCACCTTTCCATGACGGCTTTCAAAGCAGCCTGGGCGTAAGCCTCCGGTGAGCGTTTCTTCGTCACTTTACCTTACCCTCAGCCAGGAACTCCTGAATCAATTGTTTCTGCAAGTTTTCGTCCAGCATGCGACCGAGGACTTTCTGGGTGCTCAGGATGGTCAGCTCCGCTACCTGCTTGCGGGCCTCGGCCAGGATGCGTTCTCTTTCTTTTCCGGCCTCCTCACGAGCACGATCCATGATCGCTTGGGCGTCTTCCTGAGCCTTCCGGATTATCTCCTCCCGGGCTTTTTCGCTGGCCTTGGTTGCCTCGGCGATCTTCTGCTGAGCCAGCCTGCGCTCCTCCTCCAATTTTCTGTCGAACTCAGCCCGCTCTTTGGCTGCCTCTTCCTTGGCTTTGTCAGCGGCCTCCAAGCCTTCCTTGATCCGCTGTCTCCTCTCGGCCAGCATATTGAGCACCGGCTTGTAAAGGAACAGTCGGAGTAAGGCCAGGAGGATCAGGAAGTTCACTATCTGGGATATAAGGAAATTCAAATTAATTCCGAGCTTTTCCAAAGCCACCAGCCTCCTTTTACTGAGCTAGAGGACCTCCCCAACCGGATCAGGTCAGGAAGACCAGGATCAAAGCGATCACCATGGCGTAGATGGCGACGGCTTCGGCAAAAGCAAGACCCAGAATCATGTTAGTCCTGATCTCGCCAGCCGCCTCAGGGTTGCGACCGATGGCCTGAGCAGAACCAAATACAGCCAGGCCAATCCCAATGCCAGGTCCGATGGCACCTATCATCGCCAGACCTGCACCCAGAAGCGCCAATCCATGAGCAGTCATTTTCAGTCAAACCTCCTTGATTCGATTTTTTGACTTTTCTGAAAAGCGGCCCCGCCGCTTCAGTCCGGCCTTTGATTTTGATTCGACCCGGCTTCTCTCAGGCCGGGCTTCCCAGGACACCTCAAAGGCAATCATCTCCTTGTTTCAGTGGGCGCCCTCCTCGTGCATATTCAAGGTTGCAATGGTGAAGAACACTAGGGAGAGGATTGCAAAAATGAACGCCTGGATCACACCTACGAACATCTCGAGCCCGAAGAATATCACTGGGAAGATGAAAGGGATCAGGAACGGCATGACGAAGAGCAGCACCTGACCAGCAAACAAGTTTCCGAAAAGTCGGAAGGAGAAGGATATGATCTTCACGAGTTCGCTGATTGTCTCCAACAGGCCTACGAAGAAGTTCATGGGCTTGAGGGGGCTGGCTATGAACTTACCGAAGTATTTTATCCCCCTGCTCCGAACCCCGACCACCTGGGTCCAGAACACGGAGATGAGGGCCAGCGCTAAGGTGAAATTCAGATCGCTGCTCCCCACGCGGAGGAACGAGACCAATGATTCACCGTTCTTGTCGGGCTGGTTCGTCAGGATGCCGATGGGGCCGAGGTCTTTGACATGGTAAGCGGCGGCAGTGGCTTCGTGAGGATGTTCTAGGATTCCGATGCTATCCACCCCGGGGATTAGCTCCCACCAGTTCACCACGAGGACCAGCAGGAAGATGGTCATGATGAGAGGGAAGAATTTCGGCCCGTTCACCTCGCCGGCTATGTCTTTGGTCAGGTTGTAGAACGCCTCTATCACCCACTCCACCATGTTCTGCAGGCCGTTGGGCACCAGGGACATGTTCCTGGTGGAGAAGAACACGATGATCAAGATGGTCGCGTCGGCCACGAGGACGGCGAGGAACGTGTTGGTCATGGGGAATCCAAGGATGTTGAATCCGGGAATTCCCTCCGGGGGAATCTGGATATGCGGAAGGGCAGGCCTCAGGTACACGGCGCTTCCGACCATCACAACCAATGATATGACGGTTCCCCAGAGAGTTTTGCTTTTAAGCAGTTTACCCACCTATGGCACCTCCTCCTGGCAAAATCTACCGCTCCCTCCGAACCTTACTCACTCATCCGGACGACGGTGTCGGTTTTCAACAGCCTTGATAGCCTCCTTTGTATCCCAGACCACGATTGCCACCCCTAGAAATACACCAACCCACATGCCCACCAGGGTGAACCACGGCAAGGTACCCCAGTGCTTGTCCATCCATAGGCCTGCGAGCAAAGGAATGAGAGTGGCTATCGTTACCTTCCACCCCAACGTCCAGGCTCTGGCCAGGATTGGCGGCATTTCTTTTGATTTATGTCCCCACCTCGGACTCAACTTAGCAACCAAAAAACTCGTACATGGGATTCAAAGGCAGCATTGGAAATCTCGAAAATGCATTCGCTATTATACATATAGGCTGAGAGAAAGCGCAAATAAGCTTTCCTCATTTGAACCACTGTCGTAGAGACTTCGAAGCGAATCGAAGGCCCATGCCGCCTCTGGAGCTTTTTCGACGTGCCTGAACCATGACGCGCTCCATCGCTTGGGACTGATGGATGCTGAAGATGTCTCAAGGGGAAATCCTGTAGTAGCTCGAGCGAATCAGTGAATAGAGCAAATGGGCGAAGCTCGTCGATTCGCTCATTCGCTGATGTGCCCTCTCAGTCCGCTCTACAGACCCGGCAACCTCTTTTGCGCCGTCCTTTTGTCACGTTCGAGAGCGCTCGGAAACTCTTTCTACG
>CAZDOZ010000019.1:17252-20114 GCA_964507175.1 uncultured Anaerolineae bacterium | reverse complement strand
CCCGGCACATGCTGCACCCGTACCGACCGGACGTTGCCTTGCTCACGATGCACCGATACTCACCATAACCGGACTCATGCCCGAACCCCAGAGGGCCTTCGAAGCAAACCGAAAACCTATGCCCTTTATGGAGATCTCTCGACGCGTCCGAAACCTGGTACGACTCATCGCTTGGGGTTGATGATCACTGAAGGTGCTTCAGTGGGAATCCTGGAGCCCGTGGGGATCCCAGGATTTGCTTCGAAATCCCCACGAGATATTTCATAGACAACTCCCCCCGATTGTGTTAGAATAAACTCGACTCTCAGGACGAGCAGCTTTACCTACTGCTCGACTTTGGTCTATGCTGCCTCCGGCGCAGGGAGTATGATCATGCAAAACCAGACCGTGCCAACAGTTTCTGAGGTGATGACGTCGAATCCCACGACGATATCTCCGTCCAACTCACTCCGGATGGCTAAGCAGCTCATGGAGGAGGGAAATTTCCGTCGCTTGCCTGTTGTCGAAGGAGGCCACCTGGTTGGCATCATAACCGACCGAGACCTCCGACTTGCTCTGAACTCCCCCCTGGTGCTGAGAGATCAATGGTACGACTCTTACCTCTTAGATCACGTAACAGTCGAGTCGTGTATGACGCCCAACCCCATGACCATAGGCCCTGAAAAGCCCCTAACCGAGGCTATACGCCTGCTCCTTGAATGGAAATTCAGCGGGCTCCCGGTAGTGAGCGAGGGAGAGGTAGTGGGTATAATAACCGTCACGGATTTGCTCCGGTTTTTGCTTTCTGCTTTGACAGATGGATTTGCCGAAATTGTGGGTTAAGGACATCAGTGGACCCATGCGAATTTTGGAACTGGAGAATGAAGAAAAGTTTCATATCAACGGGCTCCTGGAGAGTGCGGCTGCATAAGACTCACATCTAAGGAGTTGAAGGACATTGGAGAAAAATTGTATGTACAAGAAAATCTTGGTACCGCTGGACGGGTCCGGATTTGCGGAAATGGCCTTGCGTCACGCCGAGGCTATCGCGGAATGCTTCGACAGCGAGGTCATCATGGTGCGCGTCGTTGTCTCGCCCTTTACCCTTGTCTCGCCCGAAATGGTACTGGCTGGCGACGAGGAGCAAATGCAACTTCTTCGGCAACATGCCGAGCTTTACCTGAAAGGTAGGAAAGGGGAAGTATGCCGGGAAGGCATCAAATGCCGCGCCACGGTGCTGGAAGGCCCCGTCGCCAGGACCATCGTGGATTTTGCGGAGAGCGAGGGGGTTGATATCATCGTCATGTCCACCCACGGGCGAAGCGGGCTCGATCGGTGGGTCTTCGGCAGCGTGGCCGAGAAAGTCATCCGGGCTGCTTCTTGCCCTGTACTCCTGATACCGGCCAAGGAATGACTGCCCAGTCCCGCCCTTCCACAGTGGGCCCTGATGGTTATTCAGACTCATCGGTGCCGCTGTGTGTTCATTGACAAAATGCATTTTCTCAATATCCTGGCAGGGGGTAAGTCTTGTGCCTGCCCAGACGGACGACAAGGATCCCCCTCTGCTCTTTGAGAAACATCGTCTGGATTCCAGCCGTGCGATGCACCTCCGCACGGCGAAACACACAAGAGGGAGAACATGCCTATACACTGGAATTACCGATTTGCGCTCAGAACCGACGGGATGAAAAGCTCCATCATCCGAGAATTGCTCAAGCTCACCCAAGACCCGGATCTGATCTCCTTTGCAGGGGGATTGCCCGCCCCGGAGCTCTTTCCCGTCAAGGAATTCACCGAGGCGAGCCAGAAAGTACTGAAAGAGCAAGGTTCCAAGGCTCTCCAATACAGCCCAACCGAAGGATACATGCCACTCCGAGAACTGATAACGGAGAGGATGAATCGGGACGGCATCCCCGTATCGACAGACCAGATATTGATCACCTCTGGATCACAGCAAGCCCTTGACCTGACGGGAGAGGTGTTCCTGGATCCAGGAGACGCCATCCTGCTGGAGCGGCCTTCTTACCTGGGGGCAATCCAGGCATGGACTGCATATCAGGCCAGATTCGTCGGCGCGGAGATCGACAAGGATGGTGTGAGCCCAGACGCTCTGAGAGAAGGGTTAAGGTCGAGCCCCAAATTTATGTACATTCTCCCGAACTTCCAGAACCCCGGTGGGACCACCCTCTCCGAGGAACGCAGGAAGAAAATCTTGGAGCTATCCGAGGAATTCGGCGTGCCCGTGATCGAGGATGATCCATACGGTTCGCTGCGCTTTGAGGGTGAACATTTGCCCCCCATGGCAGCTATAGACGCGCGGTCGAATGGCGGCTCTTTGGAACATGCAATTTACCTGGGAACTTTCTCCAAAATACTGGCACCAGGGCTCAGGCTTGGCTGGGTGGCGGCAAAACCAGAGGTGATGCGTTATTACGTGCAGGCCAAGCAGGGACAGGACCTCCACACAAGCATACTTACGCAGATGGTCGCTTACGAAGTCGCCAAAGACGGGTTCCTGGAGGAGCACATCCGGAAAATCTGCGAGGTATACGGCCAGCGCAGAAATATCATGGTAGATGCAATGAAGCGGTACTTCCCCGAGGAAGTTACCTGGACGGTACCCCAGGGAGGGCTGTTCCTTTGGGCCACCCTGCCAGATAGGCTGGACACGGAACCTCTCTTCAAGCAAGCCATAGCAGAAAAAGTCGCTTTCGTCCCTGGATACGTCTTCTACGCCCCGGAGATCGGCAAAGAGCCACTCCGGAATTCAATGCGTCTTAACTTCTCCAACGCCAAGCCAGAGCAGATCGAGGAGGGCATCAAGCGGCTCGGCAGAGCGATAGAGAAGATGATGGGGTGATGGGAATCGGCGAATGGGCGAAT
>CAZDOZ010000019.1:0-17152 GCA_964507175.1 uncultured Anaerolineae bacterium | reverse complement strand
GGAGGCCGTTCCATGATCAGGGGTAAAGTCGTGTTAGTTCCATTCCCTTTTGACGATCTCTCGGCGCCCAAAGTTCGCCCTGCCGTCTGCCTGACCGAGCCCATAGGGCCTCATCGTCACGTTGTGCTTGCGTTTATCACGAGCCGGGAACCACACGCTTTGTTGGAGTCTGACGTGGTCCTGAATTCTACCGACGAAGATTTTCCAATGACGGGCTTGCGTGTAACCCCTACGCTCCGATTGCACCGCATGATGACAGTCACGACTTCGTTGATTAGGCGCGAGCTTGGGGAGTTGCCTCGGCGGATTCAAGATGAAGTATCTGCTAAGCTGAGGATGTTGTTCGAACTGGAGGAAAACCGGCCGATACGGCCCAACGATTGAGTCTGGAGAGGAAGATGGAACAGAATCTGCTCAACCATCCCGTGAAAGTTGCAATGACGAGCCCTGTGATCGTGATCTCACCGGACACGTCCCTGGAGGAAGCGCTGAGGATCATGGACGTGATGTGCATCCGCAGGCTGCCGGTGGTGGACAATGGCGATCTGGTAGGCATCATCAGCCTGCGAGACGTCCAGGAGGCTCTGAAAGACCTGGAAGAACAATGCGAAAATGGAGAATCGCCTGGCGGGCAGGTGGCCGATGCCATGACAACCGAGGTGTTTACCGTCACGCACAATACCCCTATCGGCAGGGCTGCGGAGATCATGCTCCAGGAAAAGATTGCCGCGCTGCCTGTGATGACACCTGATGGAAAGCTCATCGGGATTATCACCGAGTCGGATATCTTCGAGGTAGTAGCGCGCCTCTGGAAAGGTGAAAATCCCTCCCTGGACGCACCGGATGAGGACGATTACGGGATGGTAACGGCAGAAGAATTAGACGTGTACTAAACTAGCCGCCAGCCGTCGGCCAGCAGCCGTTAGCAAACTGCTACCTGCTGCCGGCTAATGGCTACCGGCCTATTCCTGGGAGGCTAAAATGGACATAGGAGTACCAAAAGAACTGCGCGATATGGAGTTTCGCGTGGCCGCGACGCCAGCCATTGTTCAGGCGATGGTAGAGCACGGCCACCATGTTTACGTAGAGCACGATGCCGGCAAGGGGAGCGGTTTCCCCGACTCGGAGTACGAGAAAGCAGGTGCCAGGATCGTTTTCTCCACAGAAGAGGCGTACCTGCGCGCCGACTTGCTGGTCAAAGTAGCACGCCCCACGCCCCAGGAGTTCGAGTGGATGCGGGAAGACCAGACAGTGATGGCCTTTTTCCACCTTCCTTCCGCCAGAGTGAACAAAATTCTGGAACTGCTCCGCCGAAAGGTAACCGCCATCGGGCTGGAGCTAATCCGGCGGGACGATGGATGCGCTCCCACGCTACGTCCCATGAGTGAGCTGGCAGGAGGGATGCTTCCGCAGATCGCAGCTCGCTTCCTCCAGAACGACCAGGGAGGTAAAGGTATATTCCTGGGCGGCGTCGCGGGCGTTCCGCCAGCACAAGTGGCGATCATTGGTGCAGGGACTGTAGGATGCTGCGCTGCCAAAGCCTTCGAAAGAGCAGGAGCCACAGTTCACATCCTGGATGCGGACATTCGCAAACTGCGGGACGCTATCGAGAAAGTCAACGGAAGGGTAATCACCATGCTGGCACATCCAGCCAATGTTCGGAAAGCAGTGTCCTTCGCCGATGTCGTGGTTACCGCTGCCCGCGAGCCAGGAAGGCGCGCCCCCATCGTAGTCACCAAGGAGATGGTCCATTCCATGCGACGCCGCTCGCTGATAATTGACGTGGCAATAGACGAAGGCGGCAACGTGGAAACATCCCACCCCACCATGCATCGAAATCCGGTTTTCACAGAAGGAGGCATCATGCATTACTGCGTCCCGAACATCACCAGCGTGGTTTCCAGGACAGCCACGCATGCCATTAGCAATGCAATCCTACCCTTCCTGCTAGAGATTGCCGACGAAGGAGTGGATGCCGCTCTGGAGAAAGATAGAACGCTGGCAAGGGGTGTTTACACCAGGGATGGTCACATCGTCAACAAAGACCTGGCAATACAGCGAGGGAAGGAGTTGCAGCTATGAACTGGGAGAAAATATATCACAGCAAACTCACCACTGCGGAAGAAGCAATCCAGGCAATAAAGTCCGGTGATAGGGTTTTCCTGACCGGCAACTGCAGCGTCCCCCAGAAGCTCCTGAAAGCCCTGGTGAACCGTGCCCGCAACGATGACATCCACGACGTGGAGATTGTCCAGGTGCTGACCATCGGTGATGCCGAGTATGTGGAACCCGGATTGGAAAAGCACATCCGTGTCAACACACTTTTCATCAGCGACAATGTGCGGAAAGCAGTAAACGAAGGCAGGGCAGACTTCACGCCTGTTTTCCTTTCTGAAGTGCCGCGACTTACGTGCGACCCAGATCTCCTGAGACCGAGAGTGGCATTGATACATGTCTCCCCGCCGGACGAGCACGGATTTTGCTCTTTCGGCATCGAGGTGGGCATGACAAAGCCAGCTGCCGAAGCCGCAGATATCGTGATCGCAGAGGTAAACGAACGGATGCCACGCACGCTGGGGAACAGCTTCATTCACGTGAGCAAGATCGACCACATCGTAGAGGTAGATTACAACCTGCCGGAGATCGTCATGGGGCAGCCGGGCGAACTTCAGATGAAAATTGCCTCGTACATTGCCGAGATGATCCCGGATGGCGCTGTGCTCCAGACTGGCATCGGCGGGATTCCGGATGCAGTTCTCCGATATCTGACGGATAAGAAAGACCTGGGTATCCATACAGAGCTTTTCAGCGACGGTGTGATAGACCTGATCGAGTCTGGTGTGATCAATGGGGCAAGGAAAACGATCCATCAGGGGAAAGTGATTGCAGGGTTCATCCTGGGAAGCCAACGGCTTTATGACTTTGTGGACAACAATCCAATGTTCGAGTTTCACACTCAGGATTACACCAACGATCCTTTCGTCATAGCCCAGAACGACAACATGGTCTCCATCAACTCCGCCATCGAGGTCGATCTGACAGGGCAGGTCTGCTCTGACTCCATCGGCACATACTTCTACAGCGGCGTTGGTGGGCAGCTCGATTTCGTGTATGGGGCTTCCCGCTCCAAAGGAGGCAAACCGATCATTGCACTGCCAGCTACGGCAAAAGGAGGCACAATAAGCCGCATTGTGCCGATGTTGAAACCAGGCGCGGGCGTGGTGACAACGCGCAACCATGTCCATTACGTAGTCACGGAGTATGGCGTGGCATCGCTGTACGGCAGGAGCATACGCCAGCGGGCAAAGGAGCTGATCAATATAGCCGCCCCGCAATTCCGGGACGAACTGACAAAGTGGGCAAAAGAGCACAGGTACATCTGAAGGAGGTGAGACCAATAGAAAGCACAAGAGAAAGGTTGAACGAAGTGCAAAACCTTATCAAATCACTCCGCAAAGGATATCCGGCGGAAACAAACGCTTTCTTGGTTTTCATGAAGAAAGCAGAAAGTGGCCCCGCGCTCGATAGGAAGCAAAAAGAGCTGATAAACATTTCCTTATCAGTGGCAGCACAGTGTGAATGGTGCATAGCGTTCCATGTCAAAAACGCCTTCGAGGCTGGGGCAACGAAAGACGAAATTGTAGAGGCTGGCTTCCAGGCCGTGCTAATGCATGGAGCTCCTGCTCTGATGCACCTGGTACTGCTGCTCAGGGCTATCGACGAATTTGAAGACTAAGCAAGGCAGACGAGAGGGAAATGATTAATCGTGGGGCAGGCCTGCGGCTGCCCCACGCCCACACATCTGGTGAGAGCGCCCCAGGCCTATACCTTGTATAGTAGAAACGCTTTCGGTAGCTACCACCGCTAAGGGAGGTGCTGCCACCGAGGTCAAAGATGAAGACAAAACGGGAATATCCTGATAGGCCCCTTGTCGGGGTTGGAGCGATCGTTTTGAAAGAAAACAACCTGCTCTTGATACGGAGAGGGCACCCTCCAGCAGAAGGAGCATGGACGTTTCCAGGCGGGCTGATAGAGATTGGAGAATCCGCCGCCAATGCCATCCGGCGCGAGGTCATGGAAGAATGTCATGTATCCATCGAGCCAATAGACCTGGCGGGGGTTTTCGAGCCAATCGTGATGGATGGCAACGGCAGGATCAAGTACCACTATGTAGTGCTGGATTTCCTGGCGAGATACGTAAGCGGGACCTTGAAAGCCGCATCCGACGCGTGGGAAGCCCGCTGGGTCCCTCTGGAGGAAGTTGCTGGGTATCCGCTCTCCGAGGACGCACGGCGCTTGCTAAATCGTGCCCGGGAGATTATGCGCAGAGGCCCGACGAAATGCTGTCCGCCGTTCAAAACGTCCACCTCTCGGTTGGACAAATAGATTCATCAGTGATCTTGCCAAAAAGTAGGGCAGCCCCTTGTCGTGCGTCTGGGACAGGCACAAGACTTTCCCCTGCTCAGGATATCGGAAAAACGTTTTGCCAATGGATCACACGGTGCCGATGAGACCGCATCTAGACAGCGAGGATCCGTGCCATTCAACTTTATCCGACCGCATTCAGCGCCCGGCGAACCGCATCTGGCGAATCCATATCCAGCACTTTCTCCGCCAAGGCTTTCGCATCTTCATACCGCCAGGCCCGTATTTTTTCCTTGACAGACGGGATGGATGTAGAAGCCATGCTGAGCTCATCCACGCCAAGCCCCAGAAGCACTGGCGCTGCCAGCGAGTCCCCGGCCAGCTCGCCGCAGATGCCGACCCACACATCAGCCTTGTGGGCTGCCTCGACGACCTGCTTCACCAAACGCAGCACCGCCGGGTGGAAAGCATCGGCCATCTTTCCCACATCGGGATGGGTCCGATCGGCGGCCATCGTGTACTGGGAGAGGTCGTTGGTGCCGATGCTGAAGAAATCCACTTCCGGAGCCAGAACATCTGCAAGTACCGCAGCAGAGGGTATCTCCACCATGATGCCGACCTCGACATTCTCAGCGCAAGGCTGCCCTTCCGCCTCCAGAGAACGTCGCGCTTCTTCCAGGCGAGCTTTCGCAGCTATGACCTCATCCAGGGACGCAACCATAGGGAACATGATTTTGATTCCCGAGACCCCGGCGCCGGCCCGCAGTATTGCCCGTAATTGCGTCCGGAATAGATCGGGGTTTGCCAGAGAAAGGCGTATCCCTCGCTTCCCCAGGAACGGGTTCATCTCCTCCGGAAGATCCAGGTAAGGCAGCGGTTTATCCCCGCCGATATCAACGGTACGGAAGATAATTGGCCGGCCGTCCATCACCTCTACGTACTGAGCGTATGCCTTTATCTGCTCCTCCTCGTCAGGTGGCGAATGGCGCTCCATGTACAGAAACTCGGTACGAAGCAAACCGATCTCCTCAGCACCAAGTTCCAATGCCCGCAATGCCTCCTCCCTGCCAGCACCTCCCAGATTAGCTCCTATCTCGACATGACGCCCATCTGGAGTCACAGCAGGCTTGCTTCCGGCCAGCTTTGCCTTTCGCAACTGCTCCCCCAACTCTTTCGCTCTGTCCTGGTATCGCGCCAGTGTCTCCGCAGAGGGGGAAACGATAACCATCCCTTCTTCACCGTCCAGGACGATCACATCACCATTTCCCACTTCGGAAAGGAGGTCCTCCGGCACGCCCACCACTGCCGGCAGACCTAACCCACGGGCCAGGATCGCCACATGGGAGGTACGGCTTCCCTGAACAGTGCAAAATCCACGAACCAGTTCCTTCGGCAAGAGGATGGTCTGAGATGGTGTAAGCTCAGAGGCCACTATCACGGACGGCTCATCTGGCAAGGGCATGCTACCACCTTCACCAGACATGAGACGGAGTACCCGATGCCCCACATCCCGCAGGTCCACGGCACGAGCGCTGAACACTGGATCATCAAGCGATTCCAGCGTAGAGGCCGTACTCTCGATAGCATTCATCCACGCGTTCGCCGCACTTTCCCCACTATGAATGGCACCCTCTACCTGATTGAGAAGCGTCGGATCGGAGAGAAACATCTGGTGAGCTTTAAATATAGATGCCTGCTCCTCACCCAACCTCTTCAAAGCTTTCTCATAGAGGATCCCAATCTCTTTCTCTGCCTCCTTCAGAGCCAGATGAAGCTTTTCCAACTCTTCCTCTGGGGACCCCACGGGAACGGCCTTCACTTCGGAAGTTTTCTGTACGAACAAGAACACCGGAGCTATCGCTATCCCCGGCGAAGCAGGAATCCCTCGGAACGTTTTCTCTGTCATAAAATGTTCATCCCTCGTTCTCAGACCCAGCCATCTCCAGCACCAACGAGGCTGCTTCGCTGTCGGTGACCAGGTAATCTATGACGCCGCTACGTAACGCCCCCAGGATAGCAGGGGCTTTCTCACGTCCACCTGCAACCCCCATCACTGCCGGGATGCGGTGAAGCGCCTCCCACGAAACGCCAATTAGCCGTCGATGTAACTCCAGATCCAGAAGCCTTCCATCAATATCATAGAAATACCCGCAGACATCGCCCACCCCACCCTTGGCCTCGATCATGCGGAGATCTTCCTCCGTGAGCCTCCTGGCATTGAAAAGGCTAGAAAGATGTAGAGGTGAAACGGCACCAATGCCAACCAGCGCCATATCAGCGTGCTCGGCCATATTTATCACATCACGGACAAGCGGCTGCTGTACAATGGCCTCTCGGGTCTCCGGGTCGCTGGCGAAGAGGGGTGCAGGAAGATATCGATACTTACCAGACAGGGTCTGAGCAAGCCACCGGGCCAAGTCGGGACCATCTAGCAAAGGGTTGATGGATCCTACAGCCCCTACGAGCTGCACTACGGTGACACCCTTCTGACGGGCTGATCTCAGGGCACTGACCACCTGATAGACACCGGTGCTCCAGGCAATGCCCAGAGTCATCTTCCCCTCCAGGATCTCCGACAACCTGTTGGCAGCCAGCATTCCCAGGCCCTGTATGACCGAGGCGTACCCTCTCCCGCCAGCGTCCATAACCAGCGCCTCTCTTATGTGAAACCGCTTTTCAAGCCGTACCTGCAGATTGGATACACTGGCCCACAAACCCCGGATGCGTATCTCCACAATCCCCAGCTCTCGGGCTTCAGCGAGCCACCGGGAAACCTGTGAGCGCGATATACCCATGCGCTCGGCTATCTCCGCCTGCGTAAGGTTCTGCTCGTAGTACAGACGAGCAGCCCTGGCCAATCTCAATAAATAAGGGTTTGTGGTCGGCATAGGCAACTTCGCCTTTCTTTCGGCAATCGTTGCTCGAACTAAGACTAATCAACGGCATAACAGTAAACACGGAGAGGGGCTGTGCCAACAAAGCCCGCTTCTCACTCCCCAAAATTGCTCTCGACCAGAGCGGTGAGAGAAGCGACAGCCTTTTCGGCATCCTCGCCTGAGGCTTCCAGTTCTATCTCGTGTCCTTGTCCCACTCCAATGCCCATGATCCCCAGAATGCTTTTTGCATCCACAAAAGGCGTCCCGCGAGTCACATTTCTAACACGGATATCCGAGCTGAACTGTGCGGCAGTCTGCACGAAGAGCGCCGCAGGCCTGGCGTGCAACCCTACGGGGTTGTCGATCTTGAGCTTTGTAGAGATTGACGTTCCCATAGCAGTGACCATACTTATAGGATTTTCCTCATGTTGCTAGCAGCTTCGGCGGCCTTGTTCACTTCCTCCAGACTCCGGCCCAGGGATGCTTCCACTGCCGCTACAATGGCGCCTTCCACCAAAGGCGCCTCACTCATTTTGATGTGCTTCTGTTGTTCCTCGTCCATCATCCCGATTGCCATCTGGGTGCTCATTACAGCGCTACCCAAGTCCATGAGCACGAGAACACCATCGGGCGAATAAGTTTCCTGCAGAGACGAAAAAATCCTCTCAGCATTTGTCCCCATTGTTTCATCGTCGACACCGCCAGCGGCGGCGATTGGAACCCGCCCCTGGCTCATCTGCTCGGCCATCTCCTTGACCCCAACGGCAACTTTCGCGTTATGGGACACAACGACGATTCCTACCATGCTACAATGACTCCTTGATAAATTTACATTGAGGGCAATCCTCTACCTCATGCACTTCATCGGAAACATCAGAACTCCCCTGCGGCGGTTCTTTGAACCCTACAGCCCCACACGAACAGGCATACCACCCGGGAGGGGCGGAGCCGAAATCGACCCGCTCCGCAGCCAGGTCCACCTCCTCGACCCCCATTTTCCACCGGGCATTGGTGAAAAGGCTCCGAGCGCCTGCAGCCTTCAGTTTTCGAAAATACGCTGAAAAATGCCGACAATGGCGCATCAGAAGCACCCCCACCGTAACGTCCTCAGGGAAAGGAAAATCCAGGGCGTTGGCACAGATAACCTGCAGGTTCCTGGGCAAGTCTGCGCCTAGCTCTCTCAGGAAATCAACGACAAGCTCAGGGTGCACCTCTATGGCGTATACTCTCCTGACCCTCCCGCTGGCTTCCAGCGCCAGCCGGAAATCCCCAGCACCAATATCCAACACAACATCGTCAGGCCGCAACCGCTCTAGCACAAACTTGTACACGTCATTATCATACGGAGCAAACCACGCCTCCCAATCCTGGAGGCCATGTTTCGCGGCAAAGGTTTTTATTGCTACACGAAATTGCGGCGCAGTATTCTCCCACGGCTTCATCTGCTGCGCAACCATTTGCTAATTGTATAAGCGAAAGCCGAAACCAGCCATATGCTGACTATAATTATCAAAGAAATAATGAGGTTGAAACCCCAGTTCGCTCCCTTGGGAGCCGATACCCACACCAAAACCAGCACTCCAACGCTCAAGATCCCAATGATCTTGAGCCCTGCCTTGGGACTGATGAACGGCTTCTCGCTCCCTGAGGGTTCTCGTGGCTCATCCACCGCTGCATCTGGCATATTCAGTTCCCGGTCCTTGTCCCTCTTACGCCTACGCCCCAAGACTTTCTCCTTCCGTCACAGAATCACCGTAAAAAGCCAAATGCCGTACCCAAACATCAACAAGCCTAGCACCACCAACGCCCAGGTGACCGCCCCAATAGTATTTCTGGAAACACCCCAATCTATCACCAGCGCCCTGACGCCAGCCAGGGCATGGAAAATCACCGAGGCCAGGAAGATCACCTCCAGAGCCAGCACGTATGGGTTGGATAGATAATGGACGATACCCTGGTAACTCAACAACCCGCTAGATATGAAATGTTGGACAAGCATGTGCAGGGTCAGCAAAACAACCAGCAACAACCCTGTAAAAGCCTGCCATAGCCAGGCCATAGTTCCTCTCTCTGCCATTTCCATTCCTCCTTAGAACATGAGAACAGCGGCTACGAGAGTGATGAGCGCTGCAATGAGGAATACCACCCAGAACATCTCTTTCTGCCGCTCCACGCCTATGTTGAGAGCCATCAGCATCAACCTGAGCCCATTGAGTCCGTGATACGCAATGGCTGCCACCAGGCCGACTTCTAGCAAAACCAGGATCGGGTTCTCCATAAGGCTCACGATATTCCCGTATACCTCTGGGCCGCGAGCGAGGTAGCTCAGCACATACAAATGCAGGAACAGGTAAAGGACCAGGACTATGCCCGTGAATCTGTGCAACACGAAAGCCCATCCACCAACGCCCTGTTTCGCAGGGCTGAACCATTCGCCCCACCTTCTCCTGGGCTGCAGAGGCTCCGGTCTTCTGTATTCTTCTGCTAACATAGTGCCCTCCCTCAGAACAAACCTTTCAGTTTCTTGGAAATCAATCTCTGGCGCAGGTACATGATCAACCCACCCGGATCAACTCCATTCGGGCATACCTCACTGCACTCCATCGCCGCATGGCAGCGCCAGCAGCCTTGCTCATTGTCCACCATCTCAAGAATGGATGGAACGTCCCGATCCCTCGGTTCCTGCACAACCCTGGCGGCAGCGGCCAGTGCCGCAGGCCCCATGTAGTCCGGATCGGTGGCGACCACGGGGCAGGCAGACAGGCATAAACCACACTCCAGACAGCTCTCCAGCCTGGTGTATGTGCCCACCTCCTCTGAAGGCTTGCCCTCCGGCAGGTACTCGCTCTCCCGTATCAACGGCATCTCCACAGGGCCATACTTCTCGAAAAACGGCGCCATGTCCACTACGAGATCGCTGATGAGAGGGGCGTTTTTCAGTGGTTCCACAGTTACCACCGGAGTGCCGAGCTCCATAACGTTGGTAACACATGCCAGAACCTCTTTTCCGTTCACCAACATCCCGCATGTGCCGCAGGATCCATGATGGCACGAATGGCGGTAGGTAAGGGTCGGATCGTCCAGGCGCAGTTTTTCCAGGACGTCCAGAACCGTCATGTAGTCTTCGACATCCACTTTGAACGTATCATAACGGGGCGGATCTATAACCCCCGGCTTGTAGCGGAAAATCTTGAAAGTAACCTCAGCCATTTTCACATCCTCCGCCGGTAGTAAGCTGTATGGGGAAGCAAAACCACTTCTTTGGTCCGGCAAGGCACATCCATCCCCAGCTTCTTCATCACCACATTGACCGTCACCTCGGCCATGCCCCGGGCCGTGGTGGCCTTTCCTCCTGCTATCGTCACAAACCCCTCCACGCCGTTCCTGTCGGCATGGTCGAAGCATTTGAAAGTGCGGCTCAACTCCCGGCCAGTAGTAGCTTCTCCTTCGGAGCCGATCAACGGCCTCGCCGCAGCCCATGCAGCCCTCATTTTGGCATGTTTGACACCAGGAACCAGGATCGACCCCATCTCGTACATGAGCTGGATATGTTCCTTCCTCATCTCCAGCTGGTCGGGGTCTTTCACAACCCAGGAACTGGTCCCTATGACAGAAAGGGTGCGCTGAGGCAAAATGATATCCCCGTCGCCAGAGCGGTGCATACGGTTGAGCACCATGTTGTTCCAGCGGCCGTACACAGCCACCAGCACTCCTGGAGAGGGCTGTAACGGCACATGAACTCCGGCCATAGCAGCGATCTTATCCGACCATGCCCCAGTAGCGTTGATGACCACGTCGGCGCCGATGTCATAAGTCTTTTCCGTCACATGATCGCGAACCTTGACGCCGACCACCGTCTTCCCTTCCATCAAGAGCTCCTCGACCTCGGTGTAAGTCTTGATGACTGCACCGTTGCTCTGGGCGGTGGCGAAAAAGCGCAGTGGAAGTCGCATGGCATCCATTGTGCCATCAGGCACCTCCACCGCCGCTTTCACTGCGGGGTTCAGGTTCGGCTCACGCTCCAGAGCCTCTTTTGGAGTTATCTCTTTATAAGGGATACCACAGGTTTCCAAGCCTTCCAAGAACGATGGACGGTACGCCAGATCTTCGTCAGTAATCGCGACGAACAGGCCATTGTTGAGTTCGAAAGAACCCGGGGCGATCTTGCGGAGGATCATGTTCTCCTGGATGCACTCTTTGGCAGACTCCTGATCCTTGACAGCGTAGCGCCCGCCGCTATGGAGCAGTCCATGATGTCGGCCGGTAGTGCCGGAGGTGACCTCGCCTCGCTCCACGACCGTAACCCTGACCCCCCGAAGGGCCAAATCATGGGCTACAGCAGCGCCAGTTGCGCCTCCGCCTATGACAACCACATGGGGTTTCCCCATCTTCATCCCCCTTCTAAAGACATCTCATTATAAGGGTAAACGCCTATCACCCGTTAAAATACACCAAACCAGCGCGACTTGTAAAATCAAGCAACGCAACACAAAACACGGAAACGATAATTACAACTTCTGACATGATTCAAAAGAGCTATCTGCCATCTTATCTGTCAAGGTTGTTGCAACCCGAGCTGAATGCGTCGGTTCGCCAAATCAACTGCCTCCCAATTCAAAGGCAAAGGGCGGGGAAGGGTCCCCGCCCTTTTCACACATCCAGAAGCCGGCCTGCCCAGGCTGGATGGCCAAAACTCAAGCATCTCGGCTGCAATTGTCGGGAAAAAGGCAGCCCCTGACAGCAGTCCCTGCCGGCTCCCGGAGTCCAAAAAGCAAAGACCTCATTCAGCAACGCCTCAAATGGGTCAAAGCGACTACTCGACCCAATTGAATGTGCGTTCCACTGCCTTCAGCCATCCCTTATACAGCTTCTCCCTTTCCTCCTCGCTCATCTTGGGCTCCCAAGTCTTGTCCACACCCCAATTCTCGCGCAGCTCGTCGGTATTCTTCCAGAAGCCAACAGCCAGGCCAGCAGCGTAAGAAGAACCAAGTGCTGTGGTCTCGGCAACCTTCGGCCTCACCACAGGGACGCCCAGGATGTCCGCCTGGAACTGCATCAGGAGCTCGTCGTAGACCATACCACCGTCCACTTTCAAGGCTTTCAGGTCCACGCCAGAGTCTTTCCTCATAGCATCCAGGACTTCACGAGTCTGGAAAGCTGTAGCCTCTAGAGCGGCCCGTGCGATGTGCCCCCTGTTGATGTAGCGGGTCAGGCCAACGATGACACCACGGGCATCGGAACGCCAGTAGGGAGCGAACAGACCAGAGAACGCAGGAACGAAGTAGATGCCTCCATTGTCCTCCACGGTCTTCGCCAGGTCCTCAATCTCGGCAGACTTAGAAATCATCTTCAGGTTATCCCGCAGCCACTGGACCAGAGCGCCAGTGATAGCGATAGAACCCTCCAGGGCATAGTTGGCCGGATTGTCGCCGAACTTGTACGCCAGGGTGGTGAGCAGGCCGCTCTTGCTGGCAATCGGTTCGGTGCCGGTGTTCAAAAGCATGAAACACCCGGTACCGTAGGTGTTTTTCGCCTCGCCAGGGCTGTAACATGTTTGCCCGACCAGAGCTCCCTGCTGATCGCCCAAGTCGCCACACACAGGGATGGAAGCTCCAAACGGCCCATCCTTGGAAGTGTAACCGTATATCTTCGGATCACTGGAAGGACGAATTTCCGGTAGCATCTGGCGAGGGATGCCCATAATCTTCAGGATTTCGTCATCCCAATTCAAGGTCTTCAGGTTCATCAGCATGGTGCGGCTAGCATTGGTCACATCGGTGATATGAGATCCACCTTTCGGCCCACCAGTTAGCCACCAGATTTCCCATGTGTCGATGTTACCGAAAATAGCATCGCCCTTCTCAGCATCCTTGCGCACGCCGGGGACATTCTCCAGTATCCATTTGATCTTTGGGCCGGAGAAATAGGTTGCTAGAGGCAAACCTACCTTCGGACGGAAGCGATCCTGCCCACCATCTTTCGCCAGCTCATCGCAGATGTCCTTGGTGCGGGTGTCCTGCCAGACAATGGCGTTGTAGTACGGCTTGCCGGTCTTCTTGTTCCAGACGATGGTGGTCTCACGCTGGTTCGTGCTGCCGACGGCCGCCAGTTCAGACGGATCTACCTTGGACTTTTCCAACGCCCCCCTGATAACCTGCTGGGTCCTCTCCCATATCTCCATCGGATCGTGTTCGACCCAGCCAGGTTTCGGGTAAATCTGCTCGTGCTCCAACTGATGGACCCCAACCACCTGTCCAGAGTGATCGAAAATCATGAAGCGGGTGCTGGTAGTTCCCTGGTCAACTGCACCAACATACTTTTTCGTTGCCATAATCAGATACCTCCTTATTGTTTGACCAAACGATACACACGATAACCCACAACTGCACGTCTGCGCTCTTGGCCGCCGCTCACGCCTTTATTATCCAGGGACGTCAGCGACTCGACCGTTACGAAGGCACAGATCCTACTTGGATGCATGCCTGGACTCTATAGTCTCCGTCAACGTTTTCAATATGAGGTAAGACGAAGTCGCCCCCGGGTCTTGATGACCAATGCTACGCTCCCCCAGGTAGCTGGCACGACCCTTCTTGGCCAACATTGGAACGGTATCTTTCATTCCTTTTTGAGCGGCATCTGTCATAGAGTGGAGCGCCTCTATAAGGTCCGCGCCATTGGTCACTGATTGCCTCAAAGCTTCCACGGCAGGAGTGAGGGCATCGACCATTGTTTTGTCTCCAAGCCTAGCCTTCCCTAGTTTTACCACTCCTTTCAACCCAGCCTCAACAAGATTAACCAAGTCGTCCCCGGAGAGTTCTGTCTTGCCTGATACCGCCTTGCCAGCATCCATGTAAAGGGTGCCATACAAAGGTCCTCCCGCCCCTCCAACGCTGGAGATAAGAGCCATTCCGGCCGCCTTGAGAATCGACCCGATATCCTTGTCTTCCACGCTGGGCAACTTACTCATCACTTTCTTGAAGCCGCGATCCATGTTAATACCGTGGTCAGCATCGCCAATAGGGGCATCCAACTCCGTGAGATATTGGGCATTTTCGTCAAGTACAGCGGCCGTAGCTTTGAGCCATTCGACGATGTCGTCTTTGGTTATGTTAACTTCATTGTCAGACAAGATGCGCCTCCACTTTCAATTTCATGCACAAGCGGGCCACTCTTCAGAAACTCAAAGAACAGCCCGCACTAAATTACATTCCCCATCGCATGCCGGGTGTGTGGACCGGAGCATCCCACAGTTCCTTCATCTCGTCATCCATCTTGAGCAAGGTGATAGAGCAACCCTGCATCTCCAGCGAAGTGATGTATCGCCCCATAAGGGTGCGGACGATTTTCAGCCCTTTCTTCTCGCAGATCTCATGCAGCTTGCGATACACAATAGGAAGCTCGATGTCAGGGGTTCCTCCCATGCTGTTCACAAACGCCAGGACCTCATCACCTTTCTGGAATGGTGGATCTGTCACCTCTACATCTACCCAGTCTCCCTTGTCTTTATCCCACTGGACAAGGGTCCGCGTGTAAGGCCCGTCCTCGATGATTGTGGTAGCAAGGATTTCAGTGATCTCATCGGCAGTCTTGATCTTCATTCGTTCCCTACCGGGCTCGCCGTGGATGCCGATGCCGATCTCCATCTCGTCCTCCCCAAGCTCGAAGGTCGGTTTCCCGACGGCAGGGACGGTGCAAGAGGTGAGAGCCATACCCATGCTGCGCCCGTTGATATTCACCTTGCGGCCTAAAGCAGCCAGTTGCTCCAGGGTGTACCCTTTCTCGGCCGCGGCTCCTACGATGTGCTCCGCAAGTACCGTAGTGCCAACACCACGCCGACCCGCGGTGTACAGGCTATCCTTCACAGCGACATCATCATCAATTATGATGGTATCTACCTTGATGCCTTCATCCCGAGCCATATCGGCAGCCATCTGGAAATTCATGACGTCGCCAGTGTAGTTCTTGATAATGTACAGAACCCCCTCGCCGCTGTTGACCGTCTTGGCAGCCTCCAGCATCTGGTCTGGGGTAGGCGAGGTAAAAACAGCCCCAGGACAGGCAGCATCCAACATGCCATGCCCTACCAAGCCACCATGCATAGGCTCATGGCCACTCCCACCGCCGGAAATAATGGCCACCTTACCCTTAACCGGGGCATCGGCCCGGTAGTCGAAGTTCGGATCCAGGTGAATTTTGATGAGGTCCGGATAGGCCAGAGCCAGCCCTTCCAATTCTTCTCTCACTACATCTTCTGGCTTGTTAATTAGCTTTTTCACAGGTATCGCCTCCTTAAGAACTTAAGCTCCGGGAAGGAAAGGTTGACAAGTTACCTTTCCTTCCTTATTGACTACCCACTCACCCAAAACGAGCACTTCTCCTCGACTGCTGACAACACAACTACTCCTTAGGCAAGAACGGAACGATGAACCAGTCGTAGGTATAACCACCCAAAGGCCCACCAATCAACGGACCTATAATTGGTGCTACCAGCCAGTACCACCCATTGAACAACCCCTTCGTGCCGACTAGAGCGCCAAACAACCGAGGCCCAAAGTCACGAGCCGGGTTGATCGCGTATCCACTCGGCCCACCGAGGGATAGACCAATTGCCATCACGACAAAACCAACCAGCAGAGGCCAAAGGTTCGCGCCAACCCCCACGTTCTTGGCATCTATGACAGCATAGATGCCCCAGATCAGCATAGCGGTACCGAAGATCTCTGCGATGGTTGCATTGGCCAGGGAATAAGTCCCCGCCGACGCAGCACCCTGAGCGCTACCCCAGAACGCCTTAGTGAAAATGGATCCGGGCCCTGTGCACCAAACATTGGGCAAGCCGGCTTTGATCAAACCATCCATGTAAACCAGGTAAACGCCAAGAGCACCGAGGAAACCTCCAATGACCTGGGCAACCCAATATACCGGCACTTTCGCCCAGGGGAAACCGCGCCTGAAAGCAGCAGCGAAAGTAACCGCAGGGTTAATGTGGGCACCGGTCACGCCGCCTGCAACATAAACAGCCACAGCAACTGCAAAACCCCACCCGAGGGCTATTGTGTTCCAGTCATAGCCGGGTGGGGCCAACCTCGGCGCTAGACCTACGTTGGCCACAACGCCATCGCCGAAGAGAATCAAGACGAAAGTGCCGACGAGCTCGGCAACAAATTCACCCCAAAGACCTTTTTCCTTCATTTTTCATCTCCTTAACTTTGAGAGATTACTCAAATTTCGGTTGGAATAACAGGAAAAACTCAACGGGCAAAGCAAAAATCTACTCGAAGACATTCATGACAAGCCAGTCACCTTCCCCTCGACAATCACCCCCCTTCTACAATGAGGTCTCCGGCAACTGAGAAGCATGGCCGGGACAAACGAAAAACAACTTAGCTTGTGCAAGGATGCACATCTGTGCATTGCTCACACAAACACCATTATAAACAAACAAAGCCAGTTTGTCAAGAGAATAACAGGGAAAAATCTAGATTTTGTGACTTTTTAGGCGAATTTTCTGCCCTGAACATGACCATCACGGGACATTGAGAAGACCCACCAGGGGCACAGGGGCCAACTCGGCGCCGAAGGTGCCCGATTGCATGGCACGGGACAAGATGGTAAGATACCCCGGAAACGCGCCGCGCCCACATCATCAGCAGGTAGGCAAGGGCAGCACGTTGACCTACCCCAGGGCCTTTATGCCTTACCGGAAAACGCAAAGGAGAAATCGCGATGTCCATACCGAATTTCGACCTAGCAGGAAGAGTAGCCATAATTACTGGCAGCACCCGCGGCATTGGGCTGGCCATTGCCAAGGCTTTCGTGTCCGCTGGGGCCAGTGTGATGGTTTCCAGTCGCAAGGAGGAGAATGTGACGAAAGCAGTCGAGACCATACGCGCATCAGGAGGCAAAGCCGC
>CAZDOZ010000018.1:0-20228 GCA_964507175.1 uncultured Anaerolineae bacterium | reverse complement strand
AATTGGCCTAACCCCGCGTGCAGCGGATGCGGCTGCACCGCGGGGCAACGTGGACGGCATTTCGGGCAATGGCGGTTTTGCCAACCGTGGCTGTTGGACGGCGACGCCGCGCCGCTGACGCCATCGTTGGGCGGTGCGATCATTATCCTGCCAAAACAACTCTCAGTTGCGGCTTGCAATAGCACATGTCCCGTGATATCATGAATCATGATACGGTCATTCAAAAACGCGGCTACAGAAGACATTTTCAACGGCATCAATTCAAAAGCAGCGCGGAAAGCTTGTCCACAACAGTTGTGGAAGATAGCGGCGCGAAAACTGGATCAACTGGATTCTGCCGAAGCGTTAGACGACTTGCGAGTGCCGCCAGGAAATCGGTTGGAAGCCCTGAAAGGTGATCGAGCAGGGCAATACAGCATCCGTATCAATGAGCAGTATCGGATACGCTTCACTTGGACAGAGTACGGGCCGGAAGAAGTAGAGATAGTAGATTATCACTGAGCAGAGAAAGTGATGAAAAAAATGGTGAGAGTACCGACGAATCGAGAGCCAACACATCCTGGAGAAATCCTGCGAGAAGAATTTTTGCAGCCGATGGGCATCTCACAGCGGGAATTGGCGGCAGGAATACACGTGCCCTATCAGCGCGTCAATGAGTTGATCAACGGGAAACGGGGCGTCACGCCGAGTACGGCGTTGCGGCTGGCGAAGTACTTTGGTACGACGCCGGGGTTCTGGATGAATCTGCAATTGCGCTGGGATTTATATCGGGCGCAACAGAAGGAAGCGAAGCAGTTGGAGCAGATAGAGCCGCACATGGTTTCTGCGTAAAGTGCAAAGTGGGCGCTGCCCAACCCTTTACCTCCGGCGGGGGGAAAGCAGTGCAAAAATAGCCTACCGTGGCTCTGGTAAAATGAGGGGGAGACCTCTTGCCTTCCCAAACTAGCATAAGGCCTTACTTACAACTTACAACTTTACGGAGGATCGGTATGAAATTTCGGGAACTTATAGCCAGAAGTAGAATTACAGGATTCAGTGTCCCGATTTTCGGTGTTTCCTGGGATGCTCCTGAACCGGAAATTCAAGGTTGCGAGACGAGTGTTGACGTTCCTTGAGGATCGTCGCGTACTGTACAATCCTTACCACCTTGAAGATCCAGACAGTTGTGCAAAGTCAGTATTGAAAATTCGGGACAAGTTGACGGAGGAAATCGGCGAACTTCCCGATAATTCAAAACTTAGAGCACACCTCCGTGGCATTCGTGCTGCCTGTCGTAAGTTTCTGAACAATGTGGAGGAAACGCACGGGTGTCTGAGGCCACATAGACCAGGTCCTTTAGAGGTTGAGTTCTTCACGGCACTCGGTGAGTTAAGGGCATCGGTTGGAATACATGTGGCAGCTATTGCTCAAATGTACGGTTTGGGTGTTGATGGCGATCTGGAATCCATATTGCCCGAAAGTGATGAAGAAGACTCCTAACATTGTATTCGATTGAGCTTGTGACAGCAGTGCTTTAACCTAACGGCAGCTGTGCTGTCATAGATACCTCGGTTCTGTGAGTACAACCCCAGGCGGGGCACTTACGCCCCGCCTGTTCCATGACTTTCCTCAATGCTCGTACCGCAGTATCAAATCACGCGCTGCTTTCACCTCGTCCAGGCGACGAAGTGGGGCGTTGTGAGGTGCGGTGTGAAGCAGTTCTGGATCTGTCCTTGCTTCCTCAGCAATCTTCTCCAGCGCCTCAGCAAACGCATCCAGAGTTTCCTTGCTCTCCGTCTCCGTAGGCTCGATCATCAGCGCCTCGTGGACGATGGCCGGGAAATAGTTCGTAGGCGGGTGGAAGCCGTAATCGATCAGCCGCTTCGCCACATCCAACGCGTGGACATCCGGCACATCTTTCAACTGCCCCTCCACCACAAACTCGTGCATGCAGATCCGATCGTGGGGCAGCGGGAAAACTTTCTTAACCTTCGACTGCAAGTAGTTGGCGTTCAAGACAGCATGTTCGCTGGCCTGACGTAGCCCCTCAGGCCCAAGCATCGAGATGTAGGTGAACGCCTTCACCAGCACCAGGAAGTTGCCCCAGAAACTCCTCACGCGGCCGATGCTCTTCTCCGGCATCTTCCAGACGTAGCCGTCGTCTGTTCGCTCGACGATGGGGCCGGGGAGGAATGGCGCAAGTTTCTCCGTCACCACCACCGGCCCGGAACCAGGCCCGCCTCCTCCATGGGGTGTGGAGAAAGTCTTGTGCAGGTTCAGGTGCATCACGTCGAACCCGAGCTCGCCAGGCTTGGCGATCCCCATAAGAGCGTTCAAGTTCGCGCCGTCGCCATACATCAGCCCGCCGACGCCATGCACCATCTCCACGATCTTCTCCAGATGCTCGTCGAACAGCCCCAGCGTGTTTGGATTCGTCAGCATCAGCCCGACGACCGTGTCGTCCAGCTCTGTCTTCAATGCCTCCAGATCCACATTCCCCCGCTCGTCGCTGGGAATTTCCACCACGACCAGGCCGCTCATGGCGCTGGATGCCGGGTTGGTGCCATGCGCGGAATCAGGAATCAACATCTTGTTCCGCTGTGTCTCCCCCCGATCGATCTGGTATTTCCGCATCGTCAGCACGCCAGTCAGCTCACCATGCGCGCCAGCAGAAGGCTGGAGCGTTGCTGCGTCGAACCCCGTGATCTCTGCCAGGTACCTCTGGAGATAGTACATCAGCTCCATCGCACCCTGCACTGTCTCGGGGTCCTGCAACGGGTGGATCTGCGTAAAACCAGGTAGCCTCGAAGCCACCTCGTTCACCTTGGGGTTGTACTTCATGGTACAGGAGCCCAGTGGATAGATACCCAGGTCAACGCCGTAGTTGAGCTGAGAGAGATGCACGTAATGCCGTACTACGTCCACCTCCGAAAGCTCCGGTAACGGCAGATCATCCCGCAGGTACTCGGAATCCAGCATCTCCGACGGTTCCACATCCAGCTCCGGCAGAGTGTAAGCTGTCCTGCCGGGAACACTCATCTCGTAGAGGAGCGGCTCTTCCTTCTTCTTCCATATCCACTCTTTCATTCCGCCACCTCCTCACTCGCGTAATCATCCAGCGCATCCACAAGTTCCTCTATGTCGTCCGCGGTGTTCATCTCCGTGGTGCAGAGGAGCACGTGCCCTTTCAGGTTCTCGTAGTCCCGGCCGAGATCGTAGCCGCCAATGATGTCATACTCCTCCATGAGGAATCGGTTGAGGTCCGCCACATCGCCACCCGGGACTTTCACCACGAACTCATTGAAGAACGGCCGCTTGTTGATCACATTGTATCCATCCAGTTCGCCGATTGCCCGGGCCAGCTCATGGGCCTTGTGATACGAAAGCTCCGCCACTTGCTTCATCCCCTGCTTCCCCATTGTGGCCAGGTAGACTGCGGCTGCCAATGCGTTCAGCGCGTGGTTGGTGCAGATGTTGGACGAGGCCCTCTCGCGACGGATGTGTTGCTCACGTGCAGTCAGTGTCATGACAAAACCACGGTGCCCTTCGGCATCGACTGTCTGTCCCACAATCCGACCGGAGCTTTTGTGTGCGTATTTCTTCCGGAATGCAAAAACGCCCAGGTATGGCCCACCGAACCCCATCGGATTCCCCAGTTGCTGGCCTTCGGCAGTCACGATGTCCGCTCCGTACTCGCCAGGGGGCTTCAGCAAGCCAAGGCTTATTGGTTCCACGGCGACCACGAAAAGCGCCCCGACCGCATGGGCTGCATCGGCCAGTGCCTGCATCTCTTTCGGCGAGGATACCTCGCCCAGGAAATCAGGATTCTGCACTATCAGCGCAGCGGTGTTCTTGTCCAGCAGCGATTTCAGCGTTTCTGGATCGAACTCTGGAGCATCATCGCCGACGAACTCCACTCCCTCCGTCCCCTGCATATACGTGCGTGCGACCGCCCTGTACTGAGGGTTTACTGTTGGGGAGATCACGATTTTCTTCCGCCGGTATCTGGCAACGTTCAAAGCCATGATCACAGCTTCTGCCAGCGCCGTTGCCCCGTCGTAGTGAGAAATGTTGGCGACTTCCATGCCAGTCAGGTCACATACGAGGCTCTCGTACTCGAACATTGACTGGAGCCAGCCCTGAGAGATCTCCGGCTGGTATGGTGTGTATGCGGTGTAGAACTCCGACCGGCTGATGACCATGTCCACCACTGCGGGGATGTAGCGGTAGTAAGCGCCAGCGCCCAGGAAAATGGGGTAGTGCAGCGCATCAGTGTTGGTTTCGCTCATCTCCATGAGTTCCGCCAGCACCTCAGACTCAGAGAGCCCCGAGGGCAAATTCAGTTTCGGGAACCGCTTTCCCTCCGGGACGACCTGGAACAAGTCCTCTATTTTCCCGACACCGATGGTTCGGAGCATCTCCTCCCTTTCGGCGTCGGTGTGTGGAATGTATGGCACTCGCATTTTAGTGCCCTCCTTTCTCCGCCTCCTCAGCGACGAATGCCTCGTAAGCGGTGGCATCCATCAAGTTATTGAGTTCGGAGAGATCGCCCGGCTTGAGTTTGAGGAACCATCCCTTGCCATATGGATCCTCATTCACCCACTCCGGATTGTCATTCAAAGCCTCATCCAGCTCTGTCACCTCACCACTGAGAGGTGCATAAACATCTTCTGCTGCTTTTACCGATTCCACCGTGGCAATGACATCGCCCTGGTTGAAGTGATCGCCCACGGCGGGGAAGTCGACGTACACCACATCGGAAAGAGAATCCTGAGCGTAGTCGCTGACGCCCATCACCGCAACGTCTCCCTCGATCCGAACCCACTCGTGGGTCTTAGTGTATTTCGCGTTTTTGTCGAACTTGTACCCCATGATTGACCTCCTTAAGTATGATCGGTTGTGTCGGTTTATGGATTTTTGCGCTGTCTCTGGAGCCGTTAGCCGTCGGCCGGCAGCCGTTAGCAAGGAGCTATCGGCCCCCGGCTACTGGCTATCGGCTATCTTCTGTACCGCGGTTTGTAGAATGGTCGCTTCACCACCTTAGCCTTGTGAGCCTTGCCCCGGATCACAATGTATATCTCTGTTCCGAGTTTCGCAAACTGCGTGGGGACATAAGCCATCCCGAGGAATTTCTTCAACGTTGGGGCATACAGTCCAGTAGTCACCTCGCCGATGATGTTACCATCGGCATCAGCGACCTCATACTCGTGGCGTGGCACACCTCTGTCTACCATCTCGAAGCCCACCAGCTTTTCCTTGGGTCCTTCCAACTTCACCTTGAGGATTGCGTCCCGCCCGATGAAGTCGCCTTTCTCGAATCGGACGAAATAACCCAAGCGGGCACTGATGGGGTTTACCTCAGAGTGGATTTCCTGCCCGTAAAGCGCTAGACAGGCCTCAAACCTGGTGGAATCCCTGGCAGCAAGCCCGGCTGGTAACAGCCCGAAGGGCTTACCCGTCTTCAGGATGGTTTCCCACATTTCCAATGCTTTCTCGCTGGGGAAAATCAACTCAAAGCCATCCTCGCCAGTGTAGCCGGTGCGCGAGACCAGTGTAGGCACGCCGGCGACTTCAATCTCGATGCACCCGTGGAAGACGATCTTGTCGAGATCGTAGCTGGTCAGTTTCTGGAGTATCTCCTGAGCCTTGGGGCCTTGCAGGGCAAGCATGTACATTTTATCGGAGATATTTTCGACAAGGACATTGTAGCCTGGCGTGTGCAACTGGAACCATTTGACATCCTTCTCTATGTTGGGAGCGTTGACCACAACCAGGTAGTAATCAGGATACCGATAGACGAAAATATCATCCACGAATCCCCCGTCTTCGTAGCAAAGCAAGGAATAACTGGCCTCTCCTACGCACAGGCGAGAGACATCCCAGGTTACCATGTGCTGCAAGTATGCCAGAGCATCCGGTCCTGATACCTTCACACGCCCCATGTGGGCGATATCGAACAAGCCCGCTGCTTCACGGACGGCTCGGTGCTCCTCCAATGGGCCGGTAGGATACTGTACTGGCATCTCCCATCCGCCGAATTCCGTAATTCGGGCACCCATACTAAGGTGGGTCTCGTACAATCTGGTTCGTGACATATGACTACCTCCTTTATTGAATGTAGTTCAATTCTTCTGCCGAAACCGGAAAACACACGATTAACCTCTTGTACGAATCAGTGAAAAAACGAATCATCACGATGATTCGCCGATTCCAAACAAGAAAAGGGAACAGATACACCTTCTGATCCGCTCCCTTTTCTCTGTCTTCCCACCTGAGAGTTTTCCTCCCTTTGGAGGTTTTCCCCATCGGTGCGGGACATCAACGATGACCCCCCGTCTTTCCAGAGCTCCGTCCCGATGCGGTCCTTTCGCCTGAGAGATTCGCCTCTGCGGGAGGCTTGCCCCTTCGGCGGCGCTGAATGCGCCCTCTCCCGCACCGTTCAGCCGGACGTCCTCAATTTTTAATGCTCTTAAAGTTTATCACACCATTCCTTCGATGTCAATAGCAAGACCTGATATTCGGACCCGTACCGATTCGCTCCGGCGAAGAACCGGGGCGTTTTTGAACACAATCCCTCCGGTCCCGCAGGATCAGGCTCTCTTCTCGGCGCAAAGTAGGGGCGACCTGCAGGACACCACTCTTTGCGCCTCCTCTCGCCGATCCGCGGGCTCTCTACGAATACCGCTTCTGCAACTCGGCTTTGTTTAGTTTCCCTGCGCTGGTGAGCGGAATATCCTCAACGAACACGAACTTGTCCGGTATCCAGAACTTGGCGATCTTGCCCTCGGAGACCTTCCCCAACATGAACTGCCGGAGGTCGTCCTCCGTAACGTCGCCATTCGGCTTGATCACCGCCATGGGCCGCTGCCCCCACCGCTCGTCCGGCATCGGGATGACTGCCACCAGTTCCACCACCGGATGCTCGGAGAGAACAGCCTCCAGCATTGCGGTGGGAATCCATTCGCCGCCACTCTTGACCGCGTACCCCTGCCGACCTGCCACGTAAAGCATTCCGTTGGGATAGAAGAATCCCAGGTCGCCGGTCCTGAACCATCCATTCACGTAGCTCTCTTTGGTGAGTTCCGGCTCCTTGTAATACCCCTTCGGCAGCCACGGGCTCTTCGTCCAGACCGAGCCGATGGTCTTGCCGTCATGGGGCACTTCGTTGCCCTCTTCATCCCGGATCGAGACTTCCACCATCGGGAGGAGCTTCATTCCGGTCCGGAGCCACTCCAGCGCCTCCTCGCTGTCCGGCTCCACGCCCCTGGGTGCCACGGAGATCGACGTGCCGAGCTGGTCGGAGCCACCGTAGATCAGACTGAATTTGACGCCACGCTCCACAGCCCGTTTCGCCAAGCCGGAGGTGAGGGGGCTGCCGCCGGTCAGGACTTTCACGTTTCCGAAACCTGGTTGATCCAGCAGCATGTGGAGCTGGGTCGGCACCATGTTCATCCATGTCACGCCTTCTTCTTTGATGAGCTTCACCTGGGTTGCCGGGTCGGCGGCTCCGGGGAGCACCAGCTTTGCCCCGGTGTATGCCGGGAAGAACGCCACGCCCCACGCGTGGATGTGGAAGAAGGGGATTAGCGGCATGATCACGTCCTCGGCTCCGGCATGGGCCCCGGACGAGTGGAGCGCCAGATGGTGGAACAGTTGCAACGCCCCCAGCAAAATGTCCCTGTGGGCGTATCGGATGCCTTTCGGCTTGCCCGTGGTGCCGGTGGTGTAGAAAATCGAGAAAATGTCCGAATCGTGAATCTGATCTGCCTCAGGAAGCTCTTTCTCATCCCCGCCCGCCACGAGATCTTCGTACCGGTACGCCTGCTCCACTTCCGGCAACGGGTAATTCGGGTCGTCGCTCATGATCACCCATTTCGGAAACTTCCCGGTGAGGGGGGCGGCAGCTTTCATGAACGTGTCGGAGACAAAGATCCATTCATCCCCCGCGTGGATCATGCTGTAGACCAGGTGCTCCGGAGGGAGGCGGAAATTGATGGTGTGAAGCACTGCTCCCAGCATCGAAAGGGCGTAGTGCAGCTCGAAAAACCTGTGGGTGTTCACATCAAGCACACCCACCACAGTGCCTTTGCCGATGCCGAGCTCCTTCAGGCTGTTGGCAAGCCGCAGCACCCGACCGTAGAGCTGAGCGTAAGTGAGCCTGGTTTTGCCGGAGACGACTTCCTGGTCGGCGTCGGTGATGAGCGTCCGCCTGATGACCTCGTGAACCACATACTCTCTCATCTGCACACCTCCTTGTGCTTTTCTTTTGTAAACTCAAGCAGCACGATGCTGCCTCTCCGACGTGGATATGCAGAGCCGCAGAGAAAGGACATTGCCAGAGAGCCCGTCAGCCCTGCAGAGCGGACCGTCAGTCCGCATCAGCGGACGGGCGAAACAGGCCGCCTTTGGAGGGTGTCGCCGATTCGCTGATCCCAAACAAGAAAAGGGAACAGATACACCTTCGGATCCGCTCCCTTTTCTCTGTCTTCTTACCTGAGAGTTTTTCTCCCTTTGGAGGCTTTCCCAATCGGCGCGGGACATTCAACGATGATCCCCATCTTTCCAGAGCGCCGTCCCGGCGCGATCCTTGCGCCTGAGAGGTTTGCCTTTTTCGCGAGGCTTGCCGCTCTGGCGACGTCAAGAGACGCTCTCCCGCGTCGTTCAGCCGAGAACCCTCGACTTTTTACCTGCGGGGATGCGGCAGTACTTTCTCCGAGGGTGGACGAAAGGGAAGTGTATATTTTGTATAGTGGCAGAGCCACCACACAAGATATACCACTCACTTCTTCCTCACCGCCGCAATGCTCTTGCCCTCGTGCCCGTATCCTGTATTTCCGACAAAGCCTATTGCCCTGTTGCATGTAAAATTTACCACACTGCCATGCCGTTGTCAATCGCAAGATATCGGGAAACCGAAGCAAATCCTGGGCCCCAGAAAGCTCGTAAAGCTCATCCGGGCATCGGCCAACACCGAGCTCCCGGTATTCTCCGATTCGTGCAAAAGTCCGCAAGATGTATTATCATTGGCGTGGCTCAGAGAGTCGATATTCAATTTACAGGAGGCAGACATGCAACCTGCAGACCGTCTCAGGAATCTTCCACCTTACGTTTTTGCCCGGCTGGGCAAACGGATACGCAAGCTCCAGGCTGAGGGGAGGGACATCATCCGGCTGGACATTGGCGCGCCGGACATGCCACCAGCGGATTTCATCATCGAAGCATTGAATCACTCGGCTTGGGACCCAAAGAAGCACAGCTACGCCGGGTACGTCGGGACACCGGCCCTACGTAAGGCCACTGCGGACTACTACGCTCGCCGCTTCGACGTAGAACTCGACCCGGACACGGAGGTACTCCCTCTCATCGGCTCCAAAGAGGGGATAGCGAACATGGCGCTGGCCTACCTCGACCCGGGCGACCTGGCCCTGGTGCCAGATCCGGGCTATCCCACCTACACTATGGGGGCTCGCCTGGCGGGAGCAGAGCCCTATCCAATGCCTCTCCTGCCGGAGAATGATTTCCTGCCAGATATGGACGCCATCCCCAACGACATCGCCGACCGGGCCAGGCTCATGTGGATATCCTACCCCAACAACCCCACCGGCGCGATAGCCCCCACGGAGTTTTTCGAAAAAGCAGTGGAGTTTGCCCGGAAGCACGACATCATGCTCTGTCATGACGTTCCCTACGCAGATGTCACCTTCGATGGGTACAAAGCGCCCAGCCTGCTCCAGGTGCCTGGATCGAAGGAAGTGGCGGTAGAGTTCAATTCCCTATCCAAGTCCTACAACATGGCAGGATGGCGCGTCGGGATGATCGTAGGAAATTCTCAGGGCGTTCAGGCACTTCTCCAGGTCAAGAGCAACATCGATTCCGGCATTTTCCTGCCAATTCAGGATGCTGCCGTAGCTGCTCTCACCGGGGATCAATCCTGGCTGGCAAAGCGGAACGCCATCTACCAGGAGCGCCGCGACATGATCATGGCAACTATAGCGGAGATCGGCCTGGAGGCGAAGAAGCCGAAAGCCACCCTCTACGTCTGGCCCCACGTGCCGGAAGGGTACACTTCCGAGGAATTGGCCGACGAATGGCTGCTGGACCTGGGGGTGAGCGTTACGCCGGGCTCCGCTTTCGGAAAATATGGCGAGGGTTACATCCGGATCTCAGTGGGCCAGGACACGGAACGGATTCGTGAAGCCCTCGGACGCTTACGAGGATGGAAGCCGAAAAAGCGGTGATGTCAGGAACGACCGCTTTCAACGATAATGCACCAAGCTGGACTTTCGAAGCAAATCGAAAGCCCAAAATGGTCTACCGGGTGGGCGAAGGCATTCCCCTCGCCTGCCTGCCATGAAAACGAAAATCTCACTCATCCGCTCGAAACGCTGTGCGCCGACGTTCCTCTGCAAGGAGGGAAAAGATGAAGAAAAAGATTTTGGCATTGCTGTTGGTTGTCTCCTTGCTGTTCACTTTCGTGACGCCGTTGCTGGCCGCCGGGAACGGTTCCGGTTTCTCCACCGACGCCAACAATGACGGCATCCCCGATGCCCTTTACGAAGCTTCCTCGCGGGTGGAAGCAGCCGCGCCTATGGGAAATGCAGCGATGGCTCAGGCGCTGGACCGGTTTTACAAGAGCCTGCCATACTCCCCGAAAGTGCGACTTCTGCAACGCCGCGCGGCCAGCCTGATCCTGGAACTCCGCGATGCGAGTCCTGAGAGGCGCACCGGAATCAGGATGGAACTGAACGCCATCGAGAAAGAAATGGAAGCTGATCCCAGTTACGCAGAGGTCATGAAAGGGATGGATGCCATCGTCGCTCACGAGACGGGACTTCCCGTAGGCTCGACACGCATCGGGGCCGACGGGGTCAACTGGAGCAGCCTCCACAGGGGCCACGTAATGCTGGTGCGCTCCGGGCTGGTCCCATGGACAGCCCTCATCTACGCCATGTGGTACTCCCACGCCGGGACGTACCACGGCTACAGCCTGGTGTACGAATCCAACACTGACGGCGTCCGCCTGAAGCCCCTGAGCAACTGGAAACACTCCAACTACTACGTCGGCCTGGGATATGACAACCGCAGGACCTCATCCCAGGTTGAGAATGCCCTTTCGTGGGCCGAGGGGTTCTACGGCACCGACGGCCGCACGCCGTACAACTACTGGTATCCCGACAAAGAGACAGACTCCAAACTCTATTGCTCCCAGCTAGTCTGGAAGATTCACAAACATATCGGAGTGGACCTGGACAGCAACAGCTGGATCTACCTGGCATGGCTTACCGCCAGATGGGGGCCGATTGGATACGTCGTGGGGCTCCTGGCAGTGGCCCCGGACGAGATCGGCCTCAGCAGCTACGTTACGTTTTACTCGAAGGGTTGGAACCACTGAAAATGGACGGGCGCACAGCGTTTCTGATCCTTCTAGTCGGAGTATTGCTGGCGGCTTGCGCGCCTGCAACGCCCCGGCAGCCAGCAACCGTCAACCCGGCAGGCCTTTTCTACGTGGTCTCCGGGCAGAATGCAGGCGTTGGCTTCTCCAGCAACGCCCTCACAGCGGTGAAACGGGATGGGTTTCAGAAAGTTTTCTCCAGGAAAATCCGCAGGTCGTGGGCTAAGCGTCCAGCCATCGATCCAGAGGGGCGCATCTGGATCGGATACTCAGGGGACATGAATCACGGCGACAACCGCGTGGACATTTTCTCCCCTAACGGCGATCTCCTGACCACCCTGCACCCCTGCGGTGATCCTGAGGCAGGAATAAGCTTCAGCCACGGACGGGCTTTCGTGGCGTGTGCCGAAGATGGGTTCAGGGGCAAAGTAGCCGTAGTCGACCTGAAGAGCCTGAAAGTGGAGAAAACGATCGTCCTGACCAATCCGGGGAGCGTCTACCTGCTGATCTCCAGCGCCGCCGACGACAAAAACGTAGTGGTCTCCGGGGCGACAGAAGGCGCAAATCCGGATTTCCCCTACGCACGCATTTCGATCATCTCGCCAGAGTCCCTCGCAGTCACGACACAGATAAACCTGGGCACCAATACCGATATCTGGGACATCCTCCCCTACAACGGGGATTTCCTGCTCCTCAACGTGGCCAGCGCCCGCAGTCCTAAAGACAAGCCAAACGACATCCTCTGGCTAACCCCTGGTAATCCCCCGACAATCCGCCCGGTTGCCGCCAGTCCATCCCCTTTCCGCGGCGTTCTAGTGAAACACATCCTTTACAGCTACCATGATCCCTCGTACAACAGCACCAGCGAAGACCCACATCGCTGGCTGAGCAGTTACGACCTGGATTCCCACAAGTTGGAGACGATGCCGCTGCCGGACAAATTCGGCGCTTACGACATCGCTTGGGTAAACGGCAGGCTGATCCTGGCAGCACAGAAAGGCATCTACGAAGTCAATTGGGGGAAAGGAGCGCATCTCCTGCTGAAAATCCCCGATGCGTCATCCATCTTGGAAAAGGAGTAGGTACCATAGATACGGAAGAGAACGTTCGGAAACTGCACGCAGGAGGTGGGGTAGCGTTCCTACGGTATCTTGACCGCTCGTCATTCTGAACCAAGACGAGCAGAGCGAGCCAAGGTGAAGAATCTTGCAATGCTCGGAAGTAGGTCGAGCCGTCTGGCTCGACCAGGGGCAAGGACAAACCTTGCTCCAATCGACAAGACACTCTCCCCGGGGTAGCCGACTCAGAGCAGAAGGAGTTTCCGAACGCTCTTATGAAAGTCTAAAGCGGCCGCACGGTGGTACCAGCGGGCACCCCACCCTCAAACCGTTGAAAATCGTCCGGGGTCACGTCAGGATGGATCACCGCGTTCCGGCCAACCCTGATCCCCGAAGGTATCTTAGCGTCCTTGCCAACCAGGACCAACCCGATGTTCACGATCTCCGGCTCCTCTATGTTTGGAACGTCCGGTTTGCCGAATCCGACCACAGCGCCATCTCCCACGACAACCCTTTTGTCCAGAATAACGTGCTCGACCATCGCGCCCGCACCTATCCGCGCATCGTTCAGAACGATGGCGTCCTTCACGATTGCACCCGGGGCAATGTACACCCCCGGCGACAGAACGGATCTCTCCACCGTACCCTCAACCCTCGTGCCATCCGAGAGAAGGCTGTCGGCAACCTGAGCGTCTTCGCCAATGTATACTGCAGGCCGCTCCTCGCTTTTGGTGTGAATGACCCACTCGGGATCGTGAAGGTCGAGTGCAGGTGGGGTAGCCAGCAGCGCCTGGTTCGCCTCCCAATACGACTGCACCGTGCCAACATCTGCCCAATAACCCATGAAATGATAGGCATAAACTTTATCTCGGCTGACCATAGCTGGGATGATATCCCTGCCGAAGTCGAGGCCTGGGGATTTCTCCCTCTGCGCCATGAGCCTGTCTATCAGAAAATCAGTGTTGAAAACGTAGATTCCCATGCTGGCAAGAGTACTGTATGCCCACCGCGGTTTCTCCTGGAACTCCACCACCTCGCCGTCAGGGTCCACCCGGACTATCCCGAAGCGGTAGGTCTCGTACTTGGGCACGGTGCGCACAGCCAGGGTCACGTCAGCGCTTTTCTCCAGGTGAAAATGTATCAGAGGGCGGTAGTCCATTTTGTAGATGTGGTCTCCCGCAAGCAACAGCACGTAATCCGGGCGTTGTTCCTGAATGAAATCCAGGTTCTGGATCACCGCGTCGGCTGTGCCTTTCTGCCAGCTCGTGTTCTCCACGCCCAAGTATGGCTGGAGCAGGTGAACGCCGCCGTGCAGCCTGTCCAAGTCCCATGGTTTCCCAACGCCAATGTGATCGTTCAGGCCCCGAGGCCAGTACTGGGTCAGAACCCCAACATTGTAGATGTTCGAATTCACACAGTTGGACAGGGTGAAATCTATCACCCTGTATTTTCCACCGAAAGGGACGGACGCCGCTGCACGGCGGGCCGTCAACACACTCAGGCCCTTTCCCGGCCCCCCTGCCATGATCATCGCCAGGACACTCCCGCTCATGTCCCCACCTCCTCACCTCCGACCGACTCTCCAGATGGGACGATGCCGTCGGTAAAATGCGTGAAATCTTCCTCTTCTGCAAAGGAGTGCACCAGGACATTGCGCCCAAGAGCGAAACCTTTGGGTACTCTGGCCCCCTTGCCTATGACAGTGATGCCGGTATAGACCTTGTCCGGCTGCTCTCTGTTCGGCGTGTCAAGATCGTCTCCGACGCCCACCTTCGTGCCGATGCCGATGACGACATCTTTGTCTATGATAGCCCTGTCGACTTTGGCCCCTGGCCCAATCCAGGTATCGTTCATTACCACGGAGTCCTGCACCTCGGCACCTGGCGCCACGTAGACGCCGGGGGATATCACCGAATGGTATACCTGCCCATGAATCACGGCACCGTTGGCTACCAGGCTTTGCCGGACGATCGCCTGAGGCGTGATCTTTACCGGCGGCTTCTCCTGGCTCCTCGTATGTATGACCCAGTCGGGATCGTAGAGGTTGAGGGGCGGGTCGGAAGAGAGAAGACTCAGGTTGGTCTCCCAGTAAGATTGCAGCGTCCCGACATCTACCCAATAACCCTCGAAAAGGTAAGCAAAAACCCTGTCCCGGCCTATCATGCTCGGTATGACGTGCTTCCCAAAGTCCTCCCGAGAGGTGTCAGGACCAGCCTCCTCCATCCGCGCTTTCAGAATTCTGGCGTTGAAGACATAAATCCCCATCGACGCCAGGTCACCAGGCGGCTCTTTTGGCTTTTCCCAGAATCTGGTGACCATGTAGGAGCCATCCACCTCCATGATGCCAAAACGGTGCGCCTCCTCAATGGGCACCCGCATAACCGCGATGGTCAGGTCGGCGTTGTTCCTCTCATGGAACTCCAGCATAGGACGGTAATCCATTTTGTAAATATGATCCCCAGAGAGAACGAGGAGCATGTTTGGCCTTTGGGACTCGACAAAATTCCAGTTCTGCCAGACGGCATCCGCCGTCCCGCGGTACCAGATATCCCTCCCAAATGCCTGGTAAGGCTGCAACAACTGGACTCCGCCCCGCGCCCTGTCCAGGTCCCATGGCCTGCCAATACGGATGTGATCATTGAGTGAGTGCGGTCTGTACTGGGTCAGCACTGCCACATTGTAAATGCCGGAATTCACACAATTGGAAAGGGTGAAATCGATGATCCTGTACTTAGCTGCAAAAGGAACCGATGGCTTTGCCCTGTGCTCTGAAAGAACGCTGAGGCGCGTCCCCTGCCCTCCCGCCATTATCACTGCCAGCACGTTTCTCATAATCGCCCCCAATCTGCGGATATTCGCATTCTATCATACTACTCACTCAGCCTGAGGACCTCGTGGTCATTCGAACACAGGAATTTTGATGGCCGTTTTTAGGTGGTTAGTCGCCACCTACCTGCAACCAAGACATGGCCTGAGCAATTACATTCTACCATACGGTGGGGAACCCTCAAAAGCACAGGCCGCGCCTGCACCCACAAGGATCGGTCAGAACCAGGCATGACACGAGGTTGCAGGGACATCTTTTGTCTGGAGCCTCCTCCGCGCCTTTCCGCGCCCTGTTTTCCAAAGGCGTTGCGGGATTCGGAAGAAGACCAAGGGGAATCTGGAGCCTCTCTAGCCCTCTTGGATTTGCTACGGTCTTCTGCTCTACACTCACCTTGACCTCCCCAACAGGTTGTGCTAGAATAGCTCCGCCATGCAACAGGTACAGAGGCATTACTACACATGGTCTTCCCCAAGAAGGCCAATAAAACGTTCCTACAATAGTAAACTGATAGGGCGGGCGCTGGCGGTTCTGCTGGTACTGCTGTTCGTGCTTGCTTCCTATCAGATGTACAACACAGCGCGCTCTGTGGTGCGCGATACACCAGATCTCTCTCTGCTCCCCTCAGTACTAAAGCCCATAGTGCCGGCAGAAACCTCCGGCTATGTTCCCCCAGGAGGGAAAAAGCCCGCTGGTAAAGAAATCTCCGGAATAGTCGTCTCCGGTAAGAAAGAAGATCTCCAGAAACCGATAAATATCGTGCTTCTCGGCATCGACAAACGTCCGGGCGAGACAGATCCTGCCCGCACTGACACGATAATAGTCCTCCATTACAATCCCAAAAGCCATACACTTGGCATGCTTTCCATTCCACGCGATCTGTGGGTACAGATTCCGGGCGATGGGGAAAACCGGATAAATATGGCATACCCGCTGGGGGAGATCAAAAAATACCCCGGCGGAGGGCCTGCACTGGTCAAAGAGACCGTCCGACGGGTTATTGGCTACCCGATCGACTATCACGTTATAATAAATTTCAATGGATTCCGACGCCTGATCGACCTAATTGGCGGCATAGACGTGGACGTACCGAAACCAATAGACGATCCAACGTACCCGAGTGACAACTACGGGTACGATCCACTCCACATACCCGCCGGGCATATCCACATGGACGGAAAGTTAGCACTCAAATATGCCCGCACGCGCCACCAGGATTCCGACATCGGCAGGGCCCACAGACAGCAACAAGTCATTTTGGCAATACGGGACAAAGTTTTGCGATCGCGCATGCTTCCGTCCCTCATACGCAGGGCCCCGCAGATATATCAAGCGTTGGGCGATTCCATGAGCACCGACCTACCTCTCTCTAAGATGATATCCCTGGCACAGTCACTAAGCAATTCCAACTTACAGATCAAGCAGGCAGTCATCGACGAGACGGCGACAAAAGAATATAAGACACAAGGCGGGGCGTGGGTTCTGCTTCCACTCCGGGACAAAATCAGGCCGCTGGTGGACAGCGTAATGGGAGGTTCTCCAGTGGTTGCAGCACCGGCGCCCGTGACCCAGGTGCCAGATGTATCGCCGCTGGAAAAAAGCGCTGCCCAGGTCCTTGAGGAGCGCCTGAGGGTAGAAAATGCTCATATCGTGGTGCTAAACGGGACTCTGAGGTCGGGGCTTGCCGCCAGCACCGCCGAAGGTCTCAGGAAGATGGGGTTCGACGTTATGGCGATCGGCAACGCCGACAGAGCGGATTACAGCCACACAGTCCTGCTGGTCTACGATCAGAAAAAAGCCACAATCTCGGAGCTCAAGACCATTTTCGGAATAAAGCCGGAAAACATCCGCCTGGGAGCCAACCTGAAAAATCCAGCGGACTTGATCCTGATCCTTGGGCAGGATGCCCCCTCTGCATTGAAATAATGCATCCTCTCACCCTGCCCTATTGAGAAGACACGAGATAGAAGCAGGTCCTTCCCGATGCAATCCCCTGCTCGGTCGAGCCGAACGGGGGATTTTCAAACCCTCAACCTCAGTTAGTGACTACCACTGGCGTTCCAATAGGCGCCCACCGATACAGCCATTTCGCCTCTGGAATGCGCATGTTCACGCATCCATGGCTCATGGGATGGCCAAAATTGTTATGCCAGTACGCCCCATGGATGGCGTAGTCAGCGTAGAAGTACATATCCCACGGCACATTCGGCAGATTATAGCCGGGACCAACCATCCTCTGGATTGGGATTTTCAGGTATATTGCGAACCTGCCAGTCACTGTAGGATGGGCTGGCACGCCGGTGCTTACCGTCGCTGCGAAAACAGGGGTTCTGCCCTGATAGGCAATCAGCATCTGCCGGTGCAGAATTATGCTGATCCATTTGCTACCAGACGGACGAGGAGAAGAATTCCGCGGAGTGGTTCCAGAAACGCTCAGCCTTTGGCCTACGTAGATCAGGTTCGGCGACCGGATTCCGTTCACCCTCATCAGTGCCGACACAGTCGTCCCGTAGCGGGTGGCAATAGAAGAAAGGGTATCACCCGGTCTGACGGTGTAATAGCCACCCGACGGCCGAGGCTGATGCGCAGGGGACGAACCGCTGCGTCCGGGTATCCTTAGCCATTGGCCTACCCAAATGAAATTAGGGCTTCGCAACCCATTGGCGGACATCAGAGCAGATACACTCACCCCATACCGCGCGGCAATGGATGATAGAGTGTCGCCCCGCCGAACGATGTGATACGCTCTGGCCTGGGACGGCGCAGACGCCCCCGGAATCACAAGCCGTTGTCCCACGTAAATATAGTTAGCGCTTCTGAGGTGATTGGCTTGCATCAGCGCCATGACGGACACCCCGTACCTGGCCGCTATGCTCGTCAAGGTTTCTCCCCATCTCACGATATGGACCGAACCGGACGCGTTAGCTACAGGCGATACGCTCTGCAATGGGGCGAAAGTCGAGGCCAGCAGCAAAAAAACCACCGCTAGCACATAGATCGGCATCCTCCAACGTCTCACGCTCACCATGGCAATACACCTCCTTCGCAACTGACTCAAGCATTCGTTTTTGATGACGCCAGCCATGCTCATCGGATACGGGATTTTATGCGTAGGAGTTTATGCCTAATCCTGTACTGGACTTTATTCGGAAACAACAAGCTGGGTAGCGCTCGAACCCCTCAAGCCGATCTCCTCGCGCTAGCACTCTGTCAACTGTGCTCTGATACGGTAGGCGAGAGCCGCTGATTCGCTCATTTCACAGCTAAGCGAGGCGCTATAGTGACGCCAACGTCCGTGGTTCCCTCGTTCCTTTCTCCTGCCACCGTCATTATCGCTTCCGCCTCAGCCACGGCATCTGTCCGCGCCTTTTCTCCGGAAGTGGCGGCATCGCGCGTGCCGGAAACACGCAGCGCATCACGTATATCGCTCAGGTGCCTGCGCAACGCCAGATTCATCTCCGCCGTTGATTTGATTTTGCGGTGGGCATATCTGACAGTCGTGTGATCCCTGCCGCCGAGGATCTTCCCTATCTGCGCCAGGCTTAGCCCCAGGTCTTCCCTCATGAGGTAGATTGCCACATGACGCGCCTGTACCACCGATCGCTTCCTCGATTGACCTTTCATCTCGTTTTCTGGCACTTCGTAGAACGAAGCAACTGCCTCCAACACCCGCTCAGGGCTAAGATGGACGGAAGTGCTCGTCGTAAAGAATGGGGCGAGCACCTGATCAAGCATACCCGCCGTTATGGGCTTGTGGAGGAACTCCGCGTAGGCAGCAACACGATTGAACGCCCCCTGAACCTCCCAAACACCTCCGACGATGTTCCTCGCTATTGCGTGAATCACATCTTCCTGAAGATGAACACCTCTCTCCTCCGACATTTTGATCAACAGCTCTTTTTTAGTTTTTGCGTCCGGGGGATGCAATTCTACGGGGAGCCCGCCGTTCAGACGAGATCTCAGGCGCCCCGAAATCCCTGGTATCTCGTTGGGATGTCTGTCGCCAGCAACGACTAACTGAGCCCCAGCTGACTGTAGGGTATCTATGGTGTGGAAGAACTCTTCCAGGGTGTTCTCCTTGCCAGTCAGAAATTGGATATCGTCCATCAAGAGCAAGTCCAGGCTTCTGTATCTCTCCCTGAACTTATCAGTCGTCTGCCCTCGTATGGAAGAAATGAACTGATTGGTAAATTCCTCGACGGTAGTGTAAAGCGAACGCATCCCGTGAGCAGATACGCTCTGATGCATGGCTCGGAGCAGGTGGGTTTTTCCTACCCCCGCACCACCATAGAGTACCAGAGGATTGTATGGGCTGGCAGTGCGGTTTTTAAGGACGTGCTCTGCAACGGAAAGGGACACAGCATAAGCCAGGCGATTACACTCTCCGATGATGAGATCGCGGAACAAGTCGTGAGAAGTGTTTTCGTCGATAACAGGGACATTTCCCTCCGACCACAATGGCATGGGTTTGATCGATTCTTCAGAGGAAGGATTTTGCGGCGTAGATACCACATACCGAATATCCACTTCCCGCTTTGCCACCTCACGGAGAGTACGGTGGATTTGCTTATGCAGGCGCTTTTCCAGCCAGTTCTGCGTGTAGGCATCAGGCACACCGATTACGAACAGCCCATCCTCTTCACTCAAGAGGTGAGCGTCTTTCAGCCATGTATTGAAAGTCTCCCTGGGAAGCTGTATCTGCAAGCGTCCCAGCGTTCGTACCCAGATGTCCCTGCAGCTTTGGCGCTTCTCCATAATATCTTCTGGTATCCTTGTTGTCAGCCGTTTGTTTTAGATGAGAACGTCCAAAGGAAATGCCAGCGGCTCGCGGCTTGTATGATCGCCCCGTTCTTATCAAAATTCCCGGATGCTCCCAGCAGCGCATCCTGAATAATCGCGACCATACAAGTGCCGGCATTTTCTCTGAGGTTGTTTCGACAAAGCCCCTCGACTCCAGAAAGCACAAGGCCATACC
>CAZDOZ010000017.1:0-20388 GCA_964507175.1 uncultured Anaerolineae bacterium | reverse complement strand
CTGGGGGCTCTACAGGTCCCCAGGATCTGCTTCGCATCCCCCCATTATCCTGACTTGACGCACAAGCAGGAACCGGCTAAACTTAATTAATCATTGCTCAGATTGAGACACCGGCAGCGGCCGATTTTTCTTAGAGATGAAGGAGAGAGTTCCTAAACGAAATGAAACGGCCATTACAGAAACGATGGGGCACTCCGCTAAAGCTATGGGTCGCGACGCTGTTGGTCGTCTTCTTCATCTGGCTGCTGTATCGCTTCAGTCTCCTCTGGACGTCCATGACGGTCGCTGTAATCCTCGCCTACCTGCTAAACTTGCCCGTGGAATGGCTTACAAAGTACCTTGGAATGAAGCGCGGGCCAGCCATAATGTTGGTGTTTCTGGTGCTCATTGGCCTGCTGGTAGCGGTTTTTGCATTAACGACGCCGTACCTGGCCGGGGTGATATCCAGCATAAACGTTGATGTCAACGAGATAATGAGGTACCTGGATCACGCGACCAACAGGACCGTGGAGTTTTATGGTCTGAAGGTAGACCTACACACCCTATACCTCCAAAGCCTCCAGTATCTAACCACATGGGTGGAGAAAACGCACCTTCCCACCATGTTGAATGCTACCATTTCCTTCCTGGCCAGCGGTGCTCTCATCGTAGTAAGCAACACCGCCAAATTCCTGTTCTGGATGGTGGTCATCCTGATAACCACGTTTTACCTGCTGAAAGACGCCCACCGGCTGAAGGAAGGGTTGATCCAGTATCTGCCTGAGGATTACAAAGATGAGATCCTATACCTGGTGCGCGAGTTGGGCCTAATCTGGGATGCGTTCTTCCGTGGGAGACTTCTGGTGACTGCCATCAACGGCACTTTGGTCTGGATGGGGCTGACCGTCCTTGGGGTCCACAGTGCACCTCTCATGGGGCTTACGACGGCAGTCGTTGGCTTTGTGCCCACTATCGGGCCGGTAGTCGCATCTATCCCTTCCATGCTTCTTGCATTTTTCCTGGGGTCCAGCGTATGGCCAAGCCTGAGCCATCTTTGGCTTACTGTCGCTGTCGCTCTGCTGTATATTGCTGTGTTCCAGCTAGAAAGCTGGGTCCTGATACCTTTCATCATCGGTGCCCGCGTGCAATTGCATCCTGCTATTGTGATCATCGGTGCCATCGCTGGCGCGGAGTTGGGCGGTCTCGTCGGGGTATTCCTGGCCGCGCCCGTGATTGCCTCCCTCCGGCTCCTGCTGGACTACTCCTATCGGAGGGTGCTCGATATGGAACCCCCGGTGCCTAAAGTGGCAGAAGAAACACAGCCGCCCCCGCGACCCATCGTTCCTGAATCCATACGCGCCGTGCTGTTCGATTTCGACGGCACGCTGGTAGAAACCGACGATGCTCTGGTTGATAGCTGGGCGCGCCGCCTGGGGTGGGTAGATAACCTCCCATTGCTCCCTATAGAGAGCAGGCCGTCGGTACGAAAGCTCGTGATGTTCATGGAGGGGCCTGCTAGCGGATTGGTGACATTGCTCGACAAGGTACATATGGCCAACACAGCTCTCACCTTAGAGGAAAAACTGCGGGAATCGTTTGGACACAGAGAAGTTTCTGATCTCTGGCCTGTAGAAGGCATAGTTCCCTTGCTTCATTGTCTGGAGGAGAGGTACATCCTTGGCATCGTAACCACGCGCGGTGCCGATGATGTAAGAGAGTTTTTGCGCCGGTATAACCTCAGTAGTGTTTTCTCGGTCATCATAGCGCGCGATGACGTGCACAGGCCCAAGCCACACCCTGAACCACTCCTGAAAGCATTGGAGGAAATCCATGTCGAGCCAGAGAAAGCACTTTTCGTAGGTGATACTCCCATAGACATCCAGACGGCCAAAGCCGCTGGCACGCTCTCTGTAGGCGTCCTCTGCGGATTCGGAGAGGCTGGGGAAATGCAGTCCGCCGATCTGGTGTTGAACTCCACCGCCGATTTGTATGGAGTACTGTGTAAGACTCAGCCTCCGGAAAGCACCTGATGGCGTTTACCCACAGGCCAGTTCCCCTTCATGCACTCGCCTTCCCGATTCGCCGCCAATCCAAAACACTTCTACGTCTCGGTAGATTTATCAAGATGGCAAGTTGCTCTTGTCGAACCATACCGGAATTTGCAAATTCTCCGTCACTACGGTATTATCTTCTTCGGCTAGCACTCTTGACCATAGAGTGCTAATTCCAAAACAGGACAAAATCATCACGAAAATAGGAGGATGAAAGATGGCAAAGCAACTGGTGTTTTCCGACGAGGCACGCAAAAATCTCAAGACCGGCGTGGACACTCTGGCAAGAGCGGTAAAGACCACGCTAGGCCCCAAAGGGCGGAACGTGGCTCTGGACAAGAAATGGGGGTCACCGACCATCACTCATGACGGTGTTACTGTCGCGAAAGAGATCGAGCTGGAAGAGCCCTACCAGAACATGGGCGCCCAGCTTCTGAAAGAAGCAGCAACCAAGACCAACGATATCGCTGGCGACGGCACCACCACCGCCACAGTCCTCGCCCAGATGATCGTGGATGAGGGACTGAAGAACGTTACTGCCGGAGCCAACCCCATGCTCCTGAAACACGGCTTGGAGAAAGGCGCTCAGGCACTTTCCAAAGCGATCAAGGAGCAAGCTATCGAGGTCACCGTCAAGGAAGAAATCGCTCAGGTAGCCTCCATTTCCGCCCAGGATGAAGAGATTGGCAATCTGATCGCAGAGGTGATGGACAAAGTCGGCAAGGATGGCGTCATCACGGTCGAGGAGTCCAAGGGGCTGGAGTTCGAAACCGAATATGTCGAAGGTATGCAATTCGATCGTGGCTACATCAGCCCATATTTCATCACCAACCCCGATCGAATGGAAGCGATACTGGAAAACCCCTACATTTTAATCCATGATAAGAAAATATCCGCTGTACAAGATATCGTCCCAATCCTGGAGAAGCTGGTGCAGATGGGCAAGCGCGAGATGGTGATCATCGCCGAGGATGTGGACGGCGAAGCGTTGGCCACACTGGTGTTGAACAAACTTCGGGGCACGTTCAACGTGCTGGCAGTGAAAGCCCCTGGATTCGGCGACCGTCGGAAGCGGATGCTAGAAGATATCGCAGTCCTGACAGGGGGCCAGGTAATCACCGAGGAACTGGGACGTAAGCTGGAATCCACCCAGATCAGCGACCTGGGCCAGGCGGACAAAGTGATTTCCACCAAGGACGAGACCACCATAGTCGGCGGCAAGGGGGGCGAGAAAGCTATTCGCTCTCGCGTAGAGCAGATCAAGGCTGAAATCGAGCATTCCACCAGTGACTACGATCGTGAAAAGCTGCAGGAACGGCTGGCAAAGCTGGCCGGGGGTGTTGCGGTTATCCGCGTCGGAGCCGCGACCGAGACCGAGCTAAAGGAGAAGAAACACCGAGTCGAGGACGCTCTGAGCGCTACCAGGGCAGCGGTCGAGGAAGGGACCGTGCCCGGGGGCGGCGTGGCACTCCTGAATGCAATCCCTGCACTGGATGATGTAAAACCGGAAAACCCCGATGAGGCAACCGCCATCAACATCCTCTATCGTGCTCTGGAAGAGCCAATGCGCATGATCGCCGAGAACGCCGGCAAGGATGGGTCTGTGGTTGTGGAAAATGTGCGCAGGCTCCAGGAAAGGAAAGGCAACAAGCGAATCGGTTATGATGTAATCGGCGAGGAATACGTGGACATGGTTGACGCTGGCATCATCGACCCCGTCAAGGTGACCCGCGGCGGGCTGGAGAATGCTATCAGCATCGCTGCCATGATCCTCACCACCGAGGCGTTGATCACTGACATTCCGGAACCGGAGAAACCAATGCCTGGTCCGGGTGCCGAAGCGGCAGGTATGGGCGGAATGTATTGAACCAATAGGAATGGAGAACGAAGCCGGCGGTCTCATGGCCGCCGGTTTTTGCATTCTACAGCACAATCTGCACGCGAAATAGCTCAGCACCACATTCAAAATTTCGCCCAGTGAGCGAAAATCTCGTCGGTGAGCTACTGGCTTGTCAAACTCGTTTCAGCGGGTGGTGGCGCTCCGTCTCTCAGACAGAACTCGATCGGAAACCATAACCACAATGTTCCACTTGACGAACCACTACCATATTGTCGGATTGTCGGGCCTTTTTGCAGATTGCGGTTTGACACGGCCTATGCCGTGCGGTAAGATTGCAAAAGGGGCAAGCACGGGCCTTTCCCCTTCTGCCCCGACGATCGGACCGCTTACCAAAAACAAGGAGGATCCAGACGATGATGTCTAACCCGGTCATAATCAGTGCCGTTCGCACGCCCATTGGGAAATTCAAAGGAACGTTGAAAGATATTCCCGCGACCAGGCTGGGAGCTACGGTAGTTCGTGCGGCGTGGGAACGCGCCGGAATCGATCCGGCTACGGTGGACGAAGTCATCATGGGAAATGTAGTGCAGGCCGGCGAGGGACAGAACCCCGCACGCCAGGCGTCCATTTTTGGCGGCGTACCACCTTCTGTAGGAGCGTTCACTGTCAACAAAGTATGTGGTTCTGGCCTGAAGGCGGTCATGCTCGCCGCACAAGCAATCAAAGCGGGCGACGGCGACACTTTCATCGCCGGAGGCATGGAGAGCATGAACCAGGGCCCCTACATCCTCTACAATGCCCGATTCGGCTATCGCCTGGGGGACAACAAACTGGTGGACACAATGGTCCACGACGGCCTGTGGTGTCCATTCGAGGATCATCACATGGGCAATTCTGCCGAGTGGATTGCCCGTGAGTTCGATCTGACCAGAGAAGATTTGGATACGTTTTCCCTGGAGAGCCACCGCAGGGCTATTGCCGCCATAGACGCAGGCAAGTTCAAGGAAGAGATTGTGCCCGTCGAAGTGCCTGCAAAGAAAGGGACCGTTATTTTCGATACCGACGAAACCCCACGCAGGGATACGAGCATGGAGGCACTGGCAAGGCTCAGGCCTGCATTCGATCCCAACGGCATCGTGACTGCAGGCAATTCCCCCGGGATCACCGACGGAGCATCTGCGCTGGTGGTCATGAGCGAGAAAAAAGCGGAACAACTGGGATTACAGCCACTTGCGCGGATTACTGCCTATGCCCAGGCTGCGGTCAAGCCGCTAGAGATATTCACCGCCCCGATTTTCGCCATGCGAAATCTGATGGCCAAACTGGGGATGAAAGACATCAACGATTTCGACCTGATCGAGATCAACGAAGCTTTCGCCGCCCAGATGGTTGCCGACATGCGAGCCCTCGGAGCCGACTGGAACAAAGTCAACATCCACGGCGGTGCCATTGCCCTGGGGCACCCCATCGGCGCAAGCGGTGCCAGAGTCCTCACGACCCTCATTTACGCGCTGAAAGACCGGGGACTAAAGACTGGCGCTGCAGGGCTGTGCCTGGGCGGCGGCGAGGCTGTGGCCCTTGCCATTGAGATGCTGGTGTGATTCAGGGCAAAGAATGCCGCAACATGCCCGGACGATGTCTCATCGTGGCAGCGACTGCTCCGAATTTAGAACGCTGATCTCCTCTTGCCCTCACCTATCCCCAACGTGTGAGGATAGGCCGTCGTCCCTGTCACTCTACCTGGGCGGCAGGTAGTCCAGGGGATTCAGGTGGATATAGTGGCCTTGCCGTATCTCGAAATGGAGGTGAGGGCCGGAGGAGTTGCCAGTGCTTCCTGATGTCCCGACAATCTGCCCCTGTCGCACCCTGTCACCTTCGTGAACCCAATAACCGCTCAGGTGAGCGTAGTAAGTGCGGGTGCCGTCGGCGTGGCTCAGGATGAGCAGGTAGCCGTAGCCGCTGTGGTCGAGCCCGATGTAGACAACCCGGCCAGCGCGGGATGCATAGATCGGTGAGCCGTAAGGCAGACCAATGTCGATGGCTCGGTGATGGGACGAGAATCCCTGGGTTATCGGGCCGATGGCGGGCCAGGCAAATTTGTACCCAGGCACTGGATGGGGCCTGGGAGGGACGTAGCGAGGGGGTTCGCCGCCGGGTATGATAATTTTCTCACCTGGCTTCAGAGTGTACGGGTAGGCCAGGTGGTTCAGCCGGTAGCCAGTGATATCCTCCGGCTTCACGCCGTAGCGCCTTGCCAGGCTTTCCACCGTCTCACCCGGCCTGATGGTATGATAAACTCCTTTCACCGGAAGGATCGTTAGTACCTGGCCTACGTAAACCCTGTCGGGATTCCGTGCCAGCTCTGGATTTGACCAGCGAAGGGTATCCACGTCCAGATGAAACATCCTGGCGACGCTCCACACAGTGTCTCCTGAATGCACGGTGTAAGTGATTACCTCGTCGCGCCTTCCCATGGACCAGTCGTGGAGGGAATGAGTTTCCTCCTCCATGACCACGGGGTTGAGAGCGCTGTCCTCTTCCACAGTTGATTCGTCGAACTCCCAAGTGGCATCATGTGCCCGACCCGTCTGGCTCCACATTAGAACCGTCAGGGCCGAGGCCAATAGGAGCGCTATGGACAACTTCCTCATGGCTTCACCTCAATCAGGTCTTTGATCTGTGCGAAGGTTTTCTCCCCAATGCCGGGGACTTTCATGATATCCTCAATGGAGTGATACGGCCGGCCCTCGATAATCTTCTCCGCCAGAGAGGGCCCGACGCGCGGCAGTGCCTCCAGTTCGCCTTCCATTGCGGTGTTAATGTCTATGGGCCAGGAGACGGTCGGCGTTGGCATTTTCGTTGACTTGCCTCGCTTCTCGGTGGTCGCCGTTGCCTCTCCGAGGCGCGGCACGTGGACTTTCACACCATCCTGGAGCACCTCGGCCAGGTTCAGCCCGTCCCTATCCGCATCCGGCAGGAAACCGCCTGCAGCGTCCACAGCGTCTTGAGCGATGCTCCCTTTTGGTAGGTCATAAACACCGGGGGCTCCTACTGCGCCGCTCACGTGAACCCGCAGCGGCGGAGGTGTGGCGGAGGGCTTCGGCGTCGCGGTGACCGGCGGGGGTTCGAGCACGATGGACGTCGGCTCCTCACCTGGTCGGTGCCAGAATCGGAGGAAGAGCACTCCTGCGCCCCACAAGAGCGACGCCAGAAGCACCCCTCCAATGAACTCGCGCCAGGAAAAACCGTTACTCTTTTCCCCCACCAGTACCCCCTTGAGGAAACTCCTCGACCCAGTGGGCAATCTGCTCCAGGACTCCAGGGATCTCCGCTGGACTCGACAAATCGGTAAGGACCGTGATCGTCTCCTGCGTTTCTCGGAGGAGCTTGAAAACGTGCTCCCCTGATTTCACCCTTCGCCCCTTTGGGATGGCACCCAAGCGCGTGGCGACGAACCTTACCCTGCCTCCCTTGTCCAGGTAGAGGGTCCAGACGCCGACCACGTCGTCCCGGCGGGCGCTTACCTCACCATCGCCCATGACCACATCGTAGCCCAGCCCTTCGAGGATTTCGGCTGCTCCTTTCAGGTCGAAGGACCTCACTTCACCACCTCGATCTGGCTCGGATCGTTTACTATCATCTCGGGCCATCCCCGGTATGTCTTGACGAGGCCGTAGGCGCGTATCGTCTTCCCTTTGTAGAACACGTCCGGTACCTTGGGCCACTTCCCCCATACGCTGGGGAAGATTACCACCTTGAAATTGCTGTCTACGTCCGCGTCCGGCATCAGCCAGATCACCCGGCCGCTGTTGTACGTCTCCCGAACGGGCATCTCCACTTTGACTTTCTGGTACAGGAACTTCCGGGCATCTTTGTACGAGATGTAGCCACACTCCGGCGTCGCCAGCCCGCTGGTGGGGAAAGCCTCTTTCGTTCCCTTGCTCCAGTCCGCCTCGAACGTCCTGGACAGTCGAGCCACCAGCGCGGGCTCGTCGAGGGTGAGCCCGAGCTCCCGATTGAAATCGAGGGAGTTGGTGGAGAAATTCTCGGAACCGACGAAAGCCACCTTGCCATCTATGACGAACATCTTGGCATGGATGTACGGGTCGAGTACGTACCGGACGGCCACGCCAGCCCGGCGAAGCTTCTCACGCCCGATCTCGTTCAGATCGTTGGAGAGGGGATAGTGAGCTGAGGATATGTACCGGACTTTCACCCCCCGCTTGACCGCCTGGATGATATGCTCCTCCAGTTCATCATCCAACATCTCCTGTTCTTCAATATCCAGCGTTTCCTTGGCGCTGTCCAGCAGGGCGATGGTTTGTTTCCTGGCGTTGAACGGCGACCAGATGAGGCGAGGGCTGGTGAGGCCAGGAGATTCCCGGTTCCAATCCGCCTCGAAAACCTTGACGACCTCCGCGATGTCGTCGGGGTTTCTGTCGATGACCCCGTACTCCCGGTTGGCGCTGAACGAGGAGGAGGTCATGTTGAGGGTCATGATGTAAACCACCCTATCGTCGATGACGATGGCCTTCTCGTGAAGGTAGTTGATGGTGTGGGGATCCCACCGGATGGTCACCCCTGCTTTCTTCAGATCCAGACCCACATCCACGTTGTTGGAACTGCCGCCGTAGGGATTCATCTCCAGCATTACCCGCACGTCCACGCCCCTGGCGACAGCATCTTTTAGTGCCTGGATGATCTTGGGCTCGGTGATCAAATACATCGCCATCCGGATGGATTTCCTCGCCGAATTCAGTCCCTGCAACACCGGGTCTATGCCGTCGTCGGGCTCCACGAACAAACTCAAATAGGGCGTCGGTGTGGCTGTGGGGATGGAGGTCTCGGTTGGAGCAGGCGTGGCCGTCGGTGGGACTGGAGCAGGCGTACTGGGAGCGACGCATCCGGTCAGGAGCACCGCCAGTACCAGCAACCCAATCGCGAACGTGTGCTTACGCATCGGCATCCTTTCCCTTGACAGGCTTTGGCGTTGTAGATTCAGCAAGCCTTTCCATCACGCCAGAGAACGACTTGAGAAACTCCAGTGGCACCGGGAAAATGATGGTGGAGTTCTTCTCGACGGAAATCTCTGTCAATATCTGGAGGTAGCGCAGCTGGAGCGTGGCTGGTTCGGTAGCGATCACGTGAGCGGCATCTGCCAGACGCTTAGCGGCCTGGTACTCGCCCTCGGCATGGATGACTTTTGCACGTTTCTCACGTTCCGCCTCAGCCTGTCGCGCCATCGCCCGCTGCATCGTCTGGGGAAGTTCCACGTCCTTCACCTCGACCAGGCTGACTTTTATGCCCCAGGGCTCCGTCTGTTCGTCGATGATCTGCTGGAGCTTCTGGTTCACTTTCTCGCGATGGGCCAGGAGTTCGTCCAGCTCCGATTGGCCCAGAACAGATCGGAGGGTCGTCTGGGCGATCTGCCACGTGGCCTGTTTGTAGTTCGCCACGTTCACGATGGCAGCCGATGGGTCGAGGACGCGAAAATAGACCACCGCGTTGACTTTGACAGTCACGTTATCCTTGGTGATAGCTTCCTGGGCAGGAATATCCAGAGTCACCACCCGGAGATCCACTTTTATCATCCGTTCCACGATGGGAATGATGAAGAAAAGACCTGGCCCCCGTGGCCCTACCAGCCTCCCCAGCCTGAATACGACCCCTCGCTCATACTCCTGGACGATCTTGATAGCGGCTAGCAGGATGATCAGCAGAAGGAAAAGCAAAGCAGTAAGTGTGGATACACCAGCCATAACACGCTCCTTTCACAGTAGTGGTCCTAGAAAACTCAAGCGCAGGACACCAACCGCCCACGATTGACCTCATTATAATCGATGACACGTGGTTTGACAAAGAGAAAATCCTGGGGTTCGGACGTGGATTCGGACATGGTGGGTAGCGGTGCATCGTGAGCAAGGCAACGTCCGGCCTGTACGGGGGGCTCCTGGGGGCCCTACAAGCCCCCAGGGTTTAGTTCGAACTCCCCCACCTGCTATGGCATGATTCCCCTGGAAGCAAGCACCAGAAATGGGTTCTCCCTGCGTTCGGCACCAATGGTTGTTGGTGCTCCGTGTCCTGGATAGACGACAAAGTCGTCTGGCAGGGCCATCAGCTGGCTCTGAACCCCTCTTATCAACTGTGCCGAGTCACCGCCTGGGAAGTCCGTGCGCCCCAGCGTCCCTCGGAGAAGGGTGTCGCCGGTAAAAACACACCTGGACGCGAGAGAAACGAGGGAAACACCACCAGGAGAATGCCCAGGCGTATGCCTGACCTCCAGTTTCTCATCGCCAAATCGTATGATGTCCCCTTGGCTCAAGAACCCGTCAGGAGGGGGCAAAGGCCTGAATTGCTTGTGAACCCAGGCTTCGCCTCTCTGGTGCGCCACCTCGATATAATGCAGGTCATCCTTGTGGACGAAATAGGGAACCCCGGTGGCGTCTTTGATATCCGGCACCGCCAGCACATGGTCGAAATGGCCGTGTGTGAGGACTATTTTCTCCAATCGCCAGTGGTGTTCCTCAAGGATTCTCAGAATTCCGGAGGCGTTGTCTCCAGGGTCTATCACCACGGCAGATCCACTGTCCGCCGCCAGAATGTAGCAGTTCACCTTCAGCAAACCGACTATGATTTTCTCTACCTTCACGGTTCCCCTCCGCATATGCAGTACGTACGTAGCACGTTATTCTACACCCAATCGGGCACCCTGCGCACCTCTGGAAAGCTGGTGTCCAGAGGGGGGCCTGGAGGCCCTACGGCTCCCCAGGATTTACCTCGAATTCCCAGTGAGCTGCTTCTTCGCCCAATCATTCATTGGATGGTATAATATCCTTTGTTCGGAAGCCGAATCCCTGCGAAGGAGAGTTGACGATGCGAATCCTTGTCGTGGATGACGATCCTCCAAGTGTGAAAATGGTCTCGTTCCTCCTCCGGGAGGAAGGATACGACGTCATCACCGCCAGTAGCGGCGAGGAGGCATTGCACAAAATAGCCATGGTGACCCCCGACCTGGTGATCCTGGACGTGATGATGCCCAGGATAGATGGGCTAACCCTGTGCCGGAAGATACGACAGGACAGCGACCTGCCGATCATCATGTTGTCTGCCAAAGGGGAGACGATGGACAGAGTAACTGGTCTGAAGGCTGGCGCCGATGACTACCTGGCAAAGCCTTTCGAGCCGAGCGAGCTTCTGGCGCGGGTGAAAGCGGTCTTACGGCGCGCCGAGGCGTTTACTTTTGGCGACACGCGATCTCGGCTGAGCATCTCCGGATTCACTATAGATCCGGTCACCAACTCCGTCACCATGCCCGAGGGCAGAAAGATCACCCTGACGCCTATCGAATACCGCCTGCTTCACTACCTGATGTCCAACGCAGGCCGTGTGCTCACCCACGAGCAACTCCTGACCACGGTATGGGGGTATGAACACGAAGGCTATGCCAACCAGGTCGCCGTCTACATCCGAAGGCTTCGCTCGAAAATAGAGCCCGACCCCGCCCACCCCAGCTATCTGATCACCGTCCGGGGTGTCGGCTACAAATTCGACGCAAGAACGGGGAATCTACCCACGGATTGAGCGAGGGGGACTGATATCTCGATCACAAGTTTGGAGCAAAACCATGAAGTCCGCTAGACATGATGGAAAAGCGACCTCACCTGGAAAGGATATAATCAGGGATCTCCGGGGCTCCGGAATACTTTCCCTTTCCCTGGTCGTTGCCCTGGCGATCTTCCTGGCGTTGACAGCGATATTCCCTTTGACGGCAGCAACCTCCGCCACGTGGGGAAACCTGCAGCCGTCGGGATGGATCAATTCCCTCCCCGCCCATGTAAGCACGACGGTGAGCGACCCAGACGGATTCCAGGACGACACAGCGAAGTATCGGCTAACAAAGGACGGTGGAGCAACCTGGGAGGATTGGACCAAGACAGGGCTTCTGGTGAGCGGAAGTGGCACTGGCAGGAGCATAACTGTGGGTGGCCTGACACTCCAGGATTCCGCTGATGCCAACCGGATCCAGTTCCGGATACTCAATGGAGATGGCATCGCACAGACCAGCCCCATCTACATCATGCAGGTGGACGCTACGCCTCCGGGAGCACCTTTCAACTTGCAACCCTCACCCATGGGCTGGAGTTCTACGAACGATTTCGCGCTGGACTGGACAAATCCGGCAGACACTTCTGGCATTGCTGGCGCGTACTACAAGCTGGACGGCGAACCTACGAGCTCCAGCGACGGCACATGGGTCTCGGGAGATGGTGTTCATCACGTCGACGGCATCGCCGTGCCCGCGCCTGGCAAACACAGCATCTACCTCTGGCTGAAGGACAAGGCGGGAAACTCTGACCCGGATACAAGGAACGTCAAACTGGACGCTTTCTGGTACGATCCGATCCCGCCGACTACCACGCTGACCATCTCCGGCACCCCCGGCAATGCAGGGTGGTATGTCACCCCGGTGACCGGAACGCTCCACGTAGTGGAAATACCCTCTGGAGACTATACATCCACCTACCGGATAGACGGTGGCGGGTGGCATACAGGTAGTCAGTGGATCGTCAGCACCGAGGGGTATCACACGGTGGACTACCACTCTACCGACGCGGCAGGCAATGTAGAACCAATCCACACCATGGACCTGGGCGTGGATACCATTCCACCCCACACCGACTATTCCGTGACCTCTGCTAAAACGTCCAACGGCTGGATCGTAGAGCCGATAACCATCACCCTGTCGGCGTTCGATGGGGGCAGCGGCATTGCCGCTACCCGCTATCAGATCAACGGAGGAACGTGGATGAGCGGAACGGTGATCCCCCTGGATGGCGAGGGCACTTACACAGTCACTTTTGCCAGCGAGGATGTAGCCGGAAACCGTGAAGCGCCGCAAAGCTTATCATTCCGCATGGACACCAAACCGCCGGTAACAGCTTACTACCCCACCGGGCTGGAGGGGGACAATGGTTGGTTCCGGTCGCCCGTATCCATCACCCTGGTGCCCAGCGACAACGGCTCCGGCGTGGCGTCCACTTTCTATCGTGTGGACGATGGCCCGTGGTGCCAGGGGACCAGCTTCCTCCTGGGCGTGGACGGGATCCATACCATCCAGTTCTATTCCGTGGACAAAGCAGGCAATCAGGAAACCGGCTACCCAGTCACCATCAAGATAGATTCGAAGCCGCCTGGGCCGCCCCTTGCGCTCAACATCACTCCGGGTGGGTGGAGCAACACCAATGACTTCACCATTACGTGGGCCAGCCCATCGGATCTCTCAGGCATTGCCGGGGCGTACTACAAACTGGACGATCCCCCGACCGCTCCGGATGACGGAAATTTCGTCGCCAGCGACCACATAGCGCGCAGGATACAGGTGCCCGGAGATGGCGTCCACAGCCTTTACCTTTGGTTGCGAGACAATGCTGGGAACGTGACGCACATGGAGCGCGGGTTCCTCCCCCACGCTTTCTGGTACGACTCTACCCCGCCAACCACAGGAATCCATATAGACGGGTTGGCGGGGGACAACGGCTGGTATCGTTCGTTTATCACCGTGACACTCCCTGTTACCGATGCACTCTCCGGCGCTGCTGATACGTTCTACCGCCTGGACGGTGGCAGCTGGCGCATCGGAAACGCGTTCTACCTTCGGGAAGAGGGAAAGCATACCCTGGACTACTACTCGGTGGACCACGCCGGAAACCAGGAACCAATCCATCCCACTGTCCTCAGGGTGGACACCCACGCCCCTGGCAAGGCGATAAACCTGACAGTGCAGCCGACGGGATGGACGAACAGAGATGATTTCTCCATCCACTGGGAGGTACCCCTGGATATCTCAGGTATCGGTGGGGCGTACATCAAGCTCGATTCGCCCCCACGGAGCAACAGGGACGGCGCTTTTTTCGTCGCGTCCACCGACGTGCCCCACTTCTCCACCGACAGCGAGGGGTCTCACGACCTCTATTTCTGGCTGGCAGACCAGGCAGGAAACTCCGATGCCTCTACCGCCATTCACATCACCCACGCCATGTCCTATGATGGGACCCCGCCTCAGGGAACGCCACATCTGGACGGCCCCGCGGGCGAAAATGGCTGGTTCAAAGGCAACGTGGGTGCCACAATTGCCTACACCGATCCGGTCTCCGGCGTGAGCAGCACATGGCTGCGGCTGGATGGTTCGCCATGGGTGCCCGGCGCTGCCACTGTGATCTACGGCGACGGGGTACACTATCTTTCTTTCTACGGCATAGACCAGGCAAGAAACATCTCCCCGGAGCAAACTATCACCGTGCCGATTGACAGCAAGGCACCAATTGCACGGTTCTCTGGATTCAACACGAGCCAGAAAGCCCCCCTCTTCCCAATACACTGGCAAGGTTTCGATCCGCCGCCTGGTTCTGGAATTGCCGGTTATGACGTGCAGGTCCGGCACGGATGGACAGGACCATGGGAAGACTATCTGCTGATGAGCAAGGACAATGAGGTTTTCTTCTACGGAGAACGTGGGCACAGCTATAGTTTCCGCCTGCGCGCCCATGATACGGCAGGCAACGTGCAACCGTGGACTGCACCAGCGTTCACCCTGGTGCAGCCAGTGCAGAACGGCGATTTCGAGACGGGCAATTTCCTCAATTGGACGGTGGGCGGAAGGCTGATGGAGCTGGGAGCGGTAGTGCCGATCACTTCAACCACAGGCGGGCAAACCCTCGCAGGGCGCCTCGGAAGTCCAGACTATGGCCCCGGCGTCGAGGGGGTCGGCTACGTCCCGGTGGGACGCGGTGCTATCACCCAGACCATAACCGTTCCATCCTTGAATGAACTGGCAAAGCCGCAACTGTTCCTGAGATACCGGATGTTCACCTACGACGTCATGTGGAGCAATTACTACAAACGGTACTATGACACCTTCGAGGTACACCTGGTAGACCAGAACGGCCACGAGGCTGTACCGCTCATAGACGGATACCAGGGAAGCGAATATGCCATCCTACACGATCTTGGATGGAAGGAGGCGCGGATCGATTTGACGCCCTACGCCGGCCAACAGATTCAGGTCGTGCTGGCAAACTACAACCGATGGGACAACAAGTTCAACACATGGACATATGTGGACGATGTGAAAGTGGTCAACGCGGAGCTCACCCACAGGACGTTCCTGCCGCTGGTTGCAGGAGCAGCGAGCGCCGCTACTACCTCCTCGTCGGAAGAAAGCGGACGGACACCCATCGCAGCCCACTCCGTGGAAGGTAAACCGTTACGATGAATGACATCGGGCCTGAAGAGGAACGCCACCCCAGCCTCCCAGACGAGGAAGCTTTCAACGAAGCGGAAGCGCTCTACCACGAGGGGATGGCAAATTACCAGAGAAGACAGTGGCGCGCTGCACTCGATGCATTCACGCGTCTGCAGGAAATCCAGCCGGATCGTCCGGGCCTGAATACCCTCCTGGACGAAGTTCAGTGGTTCCTCAGGTTAGAGGAAATGGGGCCGGAAGAAAAAGCAGGAACGGCCCCGCCGGAGGAATCTGAGGAGCAGGAAAAACCGCGTAGGCGTCTCTGGTGGATACCGATTTTGCTCCTGATCGTAGGAGGCGTGGCCGTTTTCCTGTTTTTGCGCCAGAGCAGCCGATCCGACGCCCAGAAACGCTACCTCTACAACCGGGGGCAGGCGCGCCTGGCCGCCGGTGATTACGAAGGCGCACGTGAGGCGTTCCAGAAACTTTTGACCCTCGATCCAGAAAACCAGAGCGCCGAGGCAGGCCTGGAGCAGGCAACGAAATTGCAAAGCCTGGCTCTGTGGTACGCTGAGGCGCACAAAGCGATAAAAGACGAAGACTGGGACACGGCGGTCGAGAACCTTCAGAAAATCCTGGATGAAGACCCGAATTACGAGGACGCTTCTCAGCTGCTGGAGATGGTGAAGCGGCAACAACGGCTTGCCGGACTGTACAACGAGGGTACACGCCTCAGGGACAAGGGGGATTGGGAGAAATGCATCCAGGATTTTTCCAAGGTCAGCGACATCGACCCCGGCTACCGGAAAGAAGCGGTGCAAGAACATCTTTTTTTCTGCTATCTCAAAGCAGGGGAATCGTTGATAGACGACAATCAGCCGTCTGTGGTGACTGCAAATCAGGCAATCCAGCGTTTCAACAACGCCCTCCTCATCCACCCGAAAAACCAGGAGGCGCTCCAGGAGCGGAACATGGCACAGCTTTACATGGAAGGGCTGAAATTCCTGGATCAGAAAGGGGATGCTGAAGCGCTCACCAGGTTTCAGATAATCTACAGCTATCGACAGGATTACGCTAATGGCCAGCTGGCCCAGCTTCTCTACCGGATTTACCTGGACGTGGCGAAAAAAAGGGTGAACGGGGGCGACTACCTGGCCGCTCTGGGGTATCTCAAAGCAGCACTGGCCCTGGACGTGAAAGACAAAACCAAAGCCAAGTCCCTGTTCGATGCTGTTGTGCAGGCTCTCGCCACCCCGATCCCTACTTCTACGGTCACGGCGACCATCACTCCCACGCCGCTGCCAACTGCCACAACAACCCCATCTCCTACGCCCACGCCCACGTCGACCCCATCGCCCGTGCCCATGCCCACACCAAAGCCGAAACCAACGGCAACGCCCAGGCCACAGCCCACACCTACGCCACTGCGGTAGGGGAACTATGAAACGGATATCGCGCATTCTAGGGCTGGGAACATTGATTTTTCTACTTCCCCTCTTGCTGCTGTTTGCCGGCGGGGGAGGGACAGCGTCTCATTCCTGGAAGCAGATCGGCATGCCGGGGGTAAGCCTGGGTGGAGTCCTGGCAACCACTTACGGCGGCCTCACCAGGGTGTACGTCTGGCCAGTCCAGGGAGGGCTCCTGCGAAGTGTGGACGACGGCAAGACATGGCAGTCGCTAGGGATGGAACACGCACGCGTGCTAAGTCTGGTCGCAAGCCCTGACGATCCCCGCTCGCTCTACATAGCTCTGAAGGCCCAAAACGGAACTGCCGCGCTATATCGAAGTACAGACGGGGGAGAGAGCTGGTCGGAAATACTCGAGCAGTTGGAGATAGCGTCATCTAGCGTCTCCCTGGCCGTGGGGCACGGGAAGGCCCCGTTCCTGTTCGTCCTGTCGGGCAATACCCTGGCATGGAGTCCAGACGGAGGCAAGGCATGGCTAGCCGCATCCCTGCCAGACGCACGTCCTACGACTGGGATCATGCTGGCAGGAAAGAAAGATACTCTCATCCTTGGAACAGATCGGGGGCTCTGGGAGAGCAACGATCAGGGAAAGAGTTGGACCGCAGATGCCGAGGTGCCACGCGGCCCTGTGGGGACGCTGTGGACGCTTCCACAAGGCTCTACCTGCATCGTAACCACAGAAGCTATCTCGTGCCGCACGGGTGGGGGAAAATGGGTTTCTAGCAGCCCGCCCCCTACTGCCGGGGTGATTCTCGGCATTGGGCATCCGCACAATCCTTCCTGCCATTACATTCTATCGGATTCCGGCGTATGGTGCCGCTCGGGAATGAATGCGCCCTGGACAAAATGCAACAAAGGGCTTGGTGGAGTGCCGACAGGTCTTTCAGTTGCGGGCAATTCGCTCTACGCTGCCACCGACAATGGCCTCTGGATGCTGCGGGTCTACGTACCGGAAGCGCCCACACCCTCGCCAGTGCACACCCGCGCCTCTACCCCTGTGTCGCCTCCCTCCACGCTGCTCCCCACTGCCACGCCGCGCATGCCCACGGCAACGTATACGCCCGTGCCCACCGAAACACCTACGATCTCTTTCGTGGGGCGCCCCAGGCGGACTGCCACACCTATGGCTGCAGCGTCCCCGTCCCCGGCGGCTACGAAGGCCGCTCAGTCCACCTCCGCTCCGGAAGCATCCCCTACACCCACGCGGGGAATCGCACCGTCTCCCACCACAGCCGCTACCCAGGCAAGGCCTACGGGGACACCGTCGCCTCCCACGGCAACCCCAGGCCCGCCGCCAGTAAGATAGGGGGCAGATGATGGCTAGAAAGTTATGGGAACCAAGACGACTGGCATGGGTCTTTCGGGGTGTCCTGGCGGCAGCAGGAGGGTTTTACTGGCTGTTCCCGTCGAGCGAGGCAGCCAGGGCCAGATTCCTGCCCGGGCTGATCTCGTACATCCTGGTAGCACTTGCCCTCACAGCATGGGAAGCAGCATCCGGCAGGCCGGACGGAGTCCTCCCCTGGGCTGGATTCGCTCTGGATGCGATGTTTATCACTTTCCTGGTATGGAGCAGCGGTAACACCGCTACCCCGTTCTACCTGTTGTACGTCCTCCTGGTCCTGAGAACGGCCTGGGAAGGCGTCCGATCGCCGCACCTCTGGTGGGGAGGATTTCTGACTGGCCCGCTATACATCCTCGCGCTCCGTTGGCAAACTGAAGATTGGGGATTCCTTCGAGACCCGAATTTTCTGGGACGGTACGTTCTTCTCCTGATGCTTATCTGGATAAGCCTCGTGTGGGCGTGGAGACAATCCAGGCTGAGCCAGGAGAACATGCGGTTACGGGGGCGTCTGGCAATGCAGAGCGCAGACCTGGAGAGCAAGACTCAGATACTCCAGCAGACCGCTGCTGACCTTGGAGAGCGGGTGCTGGAACTCAGGGCCCTACAGGAAGTTGCAAGAGACCTGAGCACCACTTTACAGATGGAGGAAATGCTGCAAATAGTGGCAGAGAGGCTGGTCACACTGCTCGGAGTGCCAAGGGGTGGTGTAGCGCTTTTGGATGGGACATCTCTCTCCGGCGTTGCAGCCTTCGGCGATGGAGCGGACGAGTTCATGAACCTGGAGATGCCCCTGAACTCCACCGCCAAGCTGAAATCCGCCATGGACCAGAGACACCCTCTGATCCTCTCCGGCGGCGATCCTTCGCTGTCAGGATGGTTCGGAGGAGAGGCGCTGGCGGTACCACTGGTAACCCGTGGCAGGGCTATCGGGATGCTTTTCGCTGCCTCCGACGGCAAAGATGGCTTCCCGGAGAAAGCGCAACGGCTGGCTGTCAGTTTCGCTTATCTGGCTGCTGCCGCTATCGAAAATGCCCTTCTCTACCGAAATGTGTGGGAAAAACACAGCGAGCTAGAGGCGATCCTGACAGGCATCGGCGATGGAGTCATCGTTGCAGATCCACTACTTTCCCTGGTGCTCATGAACCCGGTGGCGGAGAGGATATTTTCTCTGGCAGAGTGCCCAACTCAGGGGACCCCATTGACGGGTTTCCTTCCGCCCCAGGCGGTCGAACTGGTACGGCAAACTCTCGCCGGGGATCAACCTGTCAGGGTGGAGGAAATTTCGCTAGACCGCACCGGCGATGGGAAAACCTGGGTTTACCAGGCGCTGGCGTCCAGGGTGGTGAGCGAGAGCGGACGCATACAGGGGGTGGTCACGGTGCTGCGTGACGTCACAAGCCAGAAAGAGCTGGAGCGGATGAAGTCCAATTTTCTTTCGGTGGTTTCACACGAGCTAAAAACCCCTCTTCACTCCATCAAGGGGTTCGTGGAAATCATCCTGATGGGGAAGACTGGCCCCATAACGGACATTCAGCAGGACTTCCTGACCACGGTAAAAGAGCAGACCGATCATCTTCAGAGGTTGATCGAGGATCTCCTGGCATTCTCCCGTTTGGAATCGGGAGAACTGCGCCTGCGCCTTTCCGAGGTATTGCCTGCAGAGGTCGTGGCAACGGTGGAACAAAGGTTGGCGCCACTGGCGGAGCGGAACGGCCTGGAACTGCGCAACGAAGTTCCTCCGGACATCCCGACGATTTACGCAGATCCCGTGCGGTTAGAGCAAGTGTTCACCAACCTGATGGAGAACGCGATAAAGTTCACGCCGTCCGGTGGGACCGTTACGGTAGGCGGCAGGGATCGAGGGGAAGAGGTGCTTTTCTGGGTCTCCGACACGGGGATAGGAATCCCGCTGGAAGAACAAGAACGGATTTTCGAGCAGTTTTACCAGGTGGATAGCGGCCCGAACCGACTGTACCGTGGCACCGGCCTTGGCCTGAGCATCTGCAAACACATTGTCACACGCCACGGCGGGCGGATATGGGTGGAGAGCATGCCGGGGAAAGGGAGCACTTTTTATTTCACGTTGAAGAAGCATTTAAGCGAGGAGAATACAGAGGCACTCGATTTTGCCGAATGAAACAGTCGCCACGAGGGGGTATCACCACGTGACGGTGAGAATAGACAAGGCGCCCCTGAATTGTTGGGATGGAGCGGCACTTGGCCCTCACCCACCCCAACCCTTCCCTCTCACACCGGCGTGGGCGAGGGAGGGACAGCCAGGCGGTTTTCGTCTCCTCCTGGCATCGAAAATGGCTCAAGGGTGCCATCCCGACGTGACTCGCGAATTGTCCACAGTGCGGCTTTGCCCATGGCGACGGGTGAGGGCAAGATGACTTCCTTCGCTTTCTTGCAGGGCAAGCTCATCCCACTACTTTTGAGCGCCACCTATTCACTTCGGGACCCCTTCT
>CAZDOZ010000016.1:16450-20794 GCA_964507175.1 uncultured Anaerolineae bacterium | reverse complement strand
GGGTCGCCAGGAGTAACTTCGTTCTTCAAGCTGTCTTGTCAATTGACAAGACAATCATTTCCTGCTATAGTAACCCCTGAAGAAAGGCTTTAATCCCTTTCAAATGGAGGAAAAACTATGAGCAGATCAAGAATATTCCGTTCCCTAAGCGTGCTCCTTGTGTTCCTGATGTTACTTGTGGCCTGCGCCCCGCCAGGCGCACCTGCGCCCACCAAAACAAAGACGGTTGCGCCATCTCCGCCTCTCCCCAAAGGGGCCCCGAAAGAGCTGAAAATCGGCATTGTGACATTCCTTTCTGGTCCTGGCTCTCTCTTTGGAGAGCCATCACGCAACGCCGCGGATCTCCTGGTCTCGAGCCTCAACGCGGGAAAGGTTCCATCGCCTTACAACACAGTCGGCATCGGAGGTGTTCCCATCCGCGCCATCTACGTCGATGAGGCCGGCGGGCCGGACACACAGGTATCCGAGTATCGTCGCCTGGTCATGGACGAGAAAGTGGACCTGGTTATCGGCTACGTCTCCAGCGCCAATTGCCTGGCCGTGGCTCCGGTAGCGGAAGAATTACAAAAACTGACGGTGCTGTACACCTGCGCCACCCATCGCATTTTCGAGGAAAGCAGCTACAAGTACGTCTTCCGCACCAAGAGTACCGAACTGGCATACAACGTGGGGGCAGCACGCTACGTCCTGCACGTGGACCCTGGCCTGCAGAAGATCGCCGGCATCAACCAGGATTACGCATGGGGACATGATTCATGGACGGCTTTCCGGGACACGGTGTTGCAGCTAAAGCCGGATGTCAAGGTGGTGAGTGAACAATTCCCAAAGCTCTTCGCCGGTGATTACGGCGCAGAGATAAGCGCTTTGCTGGCGGCCAGGCCGGATGTCGTCCACTCCAGCTTCTGGGGCGGCGACCTGGAAGGACTGGTCGTCCAGGGGGCGGCCCGCGGGCTCTACCACCAGAGCAAAGGGATGCTCATCATCGGCGAAGCGATGCTCCCATCCCTGGGCAAGGATGTGCCGGAGGGAATGTTGATCGGAGCGGAGGGCACCCATGGAGCGCTGGCCCCGGACAACGCCCTGAACCGGTGGTTCAAGGCCGCCTATCGTGAAAGGTTCCACCGACGCCCGATTCACACCGCTTACCACATGGCCCTCTCCATCCTGGGTGTGAAAGCAGCCTTCGAGAAAGCCATCGCCGACAACGGCGGTCGGTGGCCCACGCAGGATCAGGTTATCGCCGCTTTCGAGCACCTCTCCTTCGATACCCCCAGCGGAACTATCGCAATGGCGCGTGCCAACGGCCATCAGGCGATAGAGCCGGTGGCGTTTGGCACCACCGGGAAGTTCGACCCGAAAACCGGGGAGCGAATTCTTACCGACGTGGTGACTTACCCGGCCGAGTGCGTAAACCCTCCGGCGGGCATGACCGGAGCCGATTGGATCGCCAAAGGGTTCCCAGGTGCCAAATGTCCTTGAGGGATGAAATTTGAGGTGGGGGCATGCTTCATTTCGAATCGAAACAATCTTGACAAATAGGGCCGGAAAGGAGGCCATAGAATAACACGGAAATGCACGGAAAAGACCAAAGACAAAAATTCCCGTGTAAATCTGCATCATTCCGTGGCTTAGTCAGCCGTGACCTCTCGGTAGACTTGTCAAGGATGGAAAATAGCTCTTTTGAACCATGCGAGGGTGGGCGGGGGCCATGCTCCGCCCATCCTCGCGCTGATCCGGAGATGCCACAATGGACACGCTGATCCTTATCGTCGTTGATGGCCTGATCTTTGCCGCCTGGCTCTTCTTGATCTCGTCCGGGCTGACGCTCGTCTACGGCGTGCTGCGCATCCTCAACCTCGCCCATGGCAGTTTCTACGCCTTGGGAGCATACACAGCAGCCTGGTTGGTCCTCCATGTCATGCGGCAAGGGATGTGGCCCTACACCAGCTACCTGCTGCTGCTTGGGGCTGCGCTAGCCGTGGGACTCTTGCTCGGTCCCCTGGTCGAGCGTGGCGTCCTCCGCTGGCTGTACGGCAGGGACCCGGCAGTCCCGCTTCTGGCCACTTACGCGCTCTTTCTGATCCTGGAAGACGTGATCAAGCTCGTCTGGGGCGTGAATCCCTACTACGCTTACAGGCCCTACACCCTTCTGGGACAGATACGGATTGGAGGCATCTCCTACCCCGGCTATAATGTCTTGATTTTTCTAGTCGCCCTCGTCACCGGTATCGGATTGTGGTTGTTTGTCGACCATACCCGATTTGGCCACCTGGTAACCGCAGTGACCTACGACCCAGAGATCAGTAGCGCTATGGGCGTGAATGTGGCTGGTGTTTTCATCGTTGCCTTTACGTTGGGGACGGCCCTGGCCGCCCTGGGCGGGGCCTTCACCGCGCCCATGATCTCGGTAGTACCCGGCATCTCGATAGAGGTGATCGTCCTGACTTTTGCCGTCGTTGTCATTGGCGGATTGGGGAGCCTGCCCGGCGCTGCCCTTGGTTCACTGATTGTAGGCATAATCCGTGCAGCAGCCATACATCTGGCCCCCGAGATGGAACTGTTCACCGTATACCTTGTCATGGCAGCAGTGCTGCTGGTCCGGCCCCATGGTTTGCTGGCACGGGCGGAGGAACGGCGGATATGAGGTCGGAATGGGGTATGCTCGCGGGCACATCGCTGGTTCTGCTGGCGCTCGGATTGGTTCTGCCTGACTGGGGCACCTTCCTGTTGAGCATGGCCCTGGCCAGAGGCCTGGCGGTGCTTGGCGTGATGATTTTGTTGCGAGCCGGGCTGGTTTCCTTCGGTCACGGGCTCTTTTTCGCCTCCGGGGCGTATGCCGTAGGCTTCGCCATGCAGTGGTGGCAGGTCAAAGACGCTTTGGCGCTAGTGCTCCTGGGCGGAGCGGCCGGGTTCCTGGCAGCACTCTTGACCGGGCTACTCATAGCCCGCTACCGGGAGATCTTCTTTGCCATGCTCACCCTGGCTTTCTCCATGGTCCTCTACGGGCTCATAGTGAAGGCATACGATATCACCGGAGGTAGCGACGGCATGCGCATACTCTCACCCTCTCTGCTGGGTGTCTCCGCGCCGCCGGGGAAGATGCGAATCTCGCTCTACCTTTTCACCTCGATATGGGTTATCGGCATCATGTACGTGGCTTCGCACTACCTTCATTCCCCCCTGGCCTACACGATGCAGGCCATCCATGATAACGAGGTGAGGGTCAGGTACCTGGGGCTCTCCACGTATTGGGCCGTCCTGCTTACCTACTTGCTGTCAGGAACCATCAGCGGCGTGGGTGGAGCCCTGGTTGCCCTCAACCTTGGCCATATCACCCCACAAATGGCGTACTGGACCACTTCCGGGGAGTTCGTGTTTGTGGCAGTGCTGGGCGGCTCGGGCAGTGTCCTGGCACCTATCGCGACCATGGTGCTCTTCGATGTAATCCGCACTTACGCCTTCAAAATTGTACCCTACACCTGGCAGATGGCGTTAGGGGTGATCATGCTGGCTATCATCATGTTTGCTCCGGGCGGGCTGAGCTCCATTTACGAGGAAGCAAGGGAGAGGGCGCGACGATGACGGCGGTGCTGGAGACGATCGAACTAACCCGACACTTCGGACACGTGAGTGCCGCTGAGGGGATCACTGTCAGTTTCCAGGCGGGGGATTGGGTCAGCGTTGTCGGGGCCAACGGCGCCGGCAAAACCACTTTTCTCAACCTGATCACTGGCTACCTCAAGCCTGAGAGTGGGCGCGTGCTGTACCTGGGCCGGGAGATAACAGGCTTTCCCCCTCGTCGCATCGTGCGACTTGGCATCGCGCGCTCCTTCCAGGTTCCCCAGCTCTACGCCGGGCTGACTGTGTTGGAGCACCTTCTCGTAGCGCTGGCCGCTCGAGAGGGACAGGGGCTGAACCTCTGGCGGCCGTTACGGCAACGACCCCTGGAAAGCGAAGCAATGGCACTTCTGGCGCAGTTCGGCTTACAAAGCGAGGCTCAGCGGCCGATTACCGAATTGCCAGAGGGAAAGCGCAAGCTGCTGGACATCGCCGTCTCCTTTGCGCTGCGACCTAAGCTGTTGCTCATGGACGAGCCCACCAGCGGCGTAGGGACAGAGGAAACAAGCCAGGTGATGGAAACACTGCTCTCGGCCTTGCGCCCATCAGGGGTGACAGTTATTTTCGTTGAACACGATATGGAAGTGGTGAAGCGGTATGCTCAGCGCGTGCTCCTGTTAGAGCGTGGCCGGGTTGTGGCCGACGGCACCCCTGAGCAGGTTTTGGAGGGAGCACCGGTCCTTCCCCTGGCCTGGCAGGGAACGGAGGGGTGACGATGTTGCACCT
>CAZDOZ010000016.1:0-16350 GCA_964507175.1 uncultured Anaerolineae bacterium | reverse complement strand
GAGAATCTGTTGCTGCCGCACTGGGCCAGAGGTGGGAAAAAGGACAGCCGATTGCAACGTGTCTATGGGCTTATGCCGGAAGTGGCGGCCCTGGCCGGGCGCCGTGCCAGCGATTTGAGCGGCGGCCAGCAAAAATTAGTGGCCCTGGCGCGGGCGCTGATGGGAGGCTCGCGTCTGTTGCTACTGGACGAGCCTTTCGAAGGCCTATCCCCGGCGCTGGCGTGTCGTGTGTCAGAGGTTATCGGGACGCTGCAAAGCCGAGGGGTAGCTTTGCTGGTTTCCGAGTCAGACCCGAGGCCCTTGACGCCGATAGCCGATGCCATTTATACTATCGAGCGCGGGAGCGTAACACGCAGTACGCAACACGTAATGCGCAATACGTAGTGCGCATTTCAGGAGGAGGGAATGGGGATTGATGAAACCTGAGGAACGACGAGCGCACGTGCTCAACGCCTTGAAATCTACTGCGCGCCCCATGACGGGCACGGAACTGGCGAAGCAATTCGGTGTCAGCCGCCAGGTGATCGTCCAGGATATCGCCGTGCTGCGCGCCGCGGGTAAGGATATCCACGCCAGCCCCCGCGGCTACTATCTGATCAGCCATCCCAGGCGAACTTACCGGGCCGTGGTGGCTGTACGGCACAGGCCTGACCAGACAGAGGACGAGCTCACGACTCTGGTCGATCTGGGGGTAGAGGTTGTGGATGTCATCGTCGAACATGCCATGTATGGCGAACTCCGGGGTAGCCTCCACATCGCCAGCCGGGAGGACGTGCGCCAGTTCATGTCCCAATGGTCGGACACCGGCGCGCGCTTGCTGAGCGAACTCACCGATGGGTTACACCTCCACACGCTGGAGGCCCGCAGGCCCGAGCTCCTGGAACGGGCCCGTGAGACATTGCGGGCGCGAGGTTACCTGGTAGAGTAGCGGGCATAGGATAGGCAGACGACCGTTGCTTTCCTATAGATTCTTCTCGGCCAGGATCCTCAATCCTTCCAGGGTAAGCCACGGCTCTACCGCCTCGATGACCTCCGTATGGGGCGCGATGAGCCCCGCGAGCCCGCCGGTAGCGATCACGTGGGCTTCTGCATCCATTTCCCGCCGGAAGCGTCCCACCATCCCTTCCACCATGCTCACGTACCCCAGGATGAGCCCGCTTTGCATGGAGTGGACAGTGTTCTTCCCAATGGCCGCGGGAGGAGCTGCCAGTTGGATCCCCGGAAGCTGGGCTGTTCTTTCCGCCAGTGCTGATGCCGCTAATTTCAATCCGGGCGCGATAGCCACACCCAGGAGATCGCCTGATGCAGAGATTGCAGTGAAGACCGTGGCTGTGCCAAAGCTGATAGGGATGCACGCATCCCGGAACCGGTCGTAAGCCGCAACGGCAATCGTCACCAGGTCCGCTCCCACTTCCGCTGGATTGTCTGCCAGAATGCGTATTCCTGTCCGTATGCCGGGCCTCACCACCAGAAGGTCGCTCTGCAGATACTTCTGCACGATTTCGACGAAAGTATCGGTAACGGGCGGTACCACGCTCGCCATGCTAACCCGGGCGACTTCTTCCAGCGGAATGTGACGGTCCCAGAACAAGCCCTTGAGCCACATCGCGTACTCGTCCGGCGTGGCGTTGCGGACGGTTCGCAGCCGCCATCGGGAGACCCATCTCATGTCGTCGTAGACCCCCAGAGTTATCTCGCTGTTTCCGATGTCTATCGCGAGGAGCATTTGTACCTCCTACAGGTTAGACTTGCCAGAGCCTGTTTCCACCTTTTTCCATGCAAGCACCACTGGCAAGGTGATGATAACCGCTACCACGATTTCTGGCAAGCCATGAGTGATTCCGACCGCCAGCGCTGTTTTTCCATCCAGGTACCCCCGCAGCACTATCATTCCCAGCACCAGCACGGTGTTGGTCAGAGTACCCACAATAGCGGCCACTGTTACGGCAAGCGACATACCCCATCGCTTCGTTAGAGCGTAGGCATAGTAAGCAAACAGCCCGATGAACAGCCGTGGCAGAATTGCCACCAGAGGGTCTTTGAAGATAGGCGTGCTGGCGTCCAGGAAGCTGTAGATGCCAAAAATCGCCCCAACGATAACCCCCACCACAGGCCCTTCCAGGATTCCTCCAAGGATGGCGGGGATGTGCATGATCGTTGCATGCCCCGCTGGGGTCGGGACCGGGATAAACCCCAGCTGTGTTGCGCCGAGCACGATTGCTATTGCAGATAGTGCCGCGGCTACTGTGATCTTGCGCGCAGAAAGCAAATCTGTCATGTCAACCTCCTTCGTTTTTTGTGCGATATACCGGGTTTCGAAGCTAATCGAAAGCCCAAACCCACCCCAGGAGCTTTCTCGACGCATCTGGCGGGAGTCTTACGAGTCACCATTAGGGTTGATGAAAGCCGACGACAGTTAAGGGGGGCTCTTGGGGGCCTGTAGGGCCCCCAGGATTTGCTTCGCACCCCCTATGTCTTCCCATCCGCGCTTGGCCGCGGGCGGATTCCTGCCTCATCTGTTGGGCGCTACCCTGCCAGAACAGCCAGGACCGCCACCGCCAGACTGGCGGCAATAGCCAGCGCATCCGGGCGTCGGAAATGCAGGCTCCGGTAGTGCGTCCGTCCCTTTCCCCCTGCAAACCCGCGTGCTTCCATTGCAAGGGCCATCGTCTCTGCCCGCTGGAGAGCCATCAGGAAGAAAGGCACCATCAGTGGAAGCATCGCCCTGGCGCGCCGCGTGAATTTCCATCTCCCACCCTCGCCGAAATCTGCCCCTCTGGCAAGCTGTGCCTTCACCAGCCGTTCCGCCTCCAGCGCAAAGGAGGGCACAAACCGAAACGTCAGCGAAAAGACCATCGCCAATTCGTACCCGGGAACGCCAAATCGGTTCAACGGCAGGAGGAGGCTTTCCATGCCTCGGCCCATCTCCGCTGTGGAAGTCGTCGAGGTCAAAAGGCTGGTGAGGAGGATAAGCGTCCCAAACCGGATGAAGATCAGCGCTATCAGCCTGAGGACGCAGTTGCTCACGGAGAATGCCCACCAATGCCAGAGAATTATGCATCCGGTACCGGAAGCCACATGCGGAGCGAATATCAGATCCAGGAAGGCGATGGCGACCAGGAAGGGGACCGCAGGTTTGATCCCCGCCATGGCGTAGCCAAAAGGAATCCGGGCGGCGGTGATCAGCCCCAAAGTCAGGAATAGCATCCCCAGGTTGGCTGGAATGGAAGGAGCGAGCGTCGCGGCGGCCACCAGGAGCAGGAACGAGATGATCTTCGCCCGCGGGTCGAGCCTGTGGATCGGCGACCCGGTAGGGAGGTATATGCCTATGTTCACTTTTCGCAGGAATTCGAAATCTTCCATCGTGTGCCGTCCAGAATCAGCAAACCGGCGAGTTGGCAAACCGGCGGGTCGACGGAGCTGCTGGCCTGCGGATTGCGGATTCTAAGGCATGAACCAGCTCGCCAGCAGTCAGGATGCCCCTTGGCAAAGGGATTCCCCGGTCTCGTAGTGCGGAGGCGAGTCTGCTGACAACAGGCACGTCCAGGCCGAGGGATTCAAGCATCTCAGGACGGCCGAATGCCTCCCTGGTGCTGGCCTTCATGGCGACCCTGCCGGAGTCCATCACCACCACATCCTCCGTCATCTCCGCCAGGTCTTCCATCGTATGGGAGGAGTACGCCAGGGTGAGTCCCTTTCCCTTTTTCCAGCGGGAGAGTCTCTGGAGCAGCTCCTTGTGGGAGGCAGGATCGAGGCCGGCAGTCGGCTCGTCCAGCAGTAACGCTTTCGGGTTCAGTGCCAGGGCGCCCGCCAGGGCTACCCGCCGCCGCTCACCACCGCTCAGCGTGTATGTGAACCTGTCCTTGTACAGGTCGAAATCCAGCCCCACGGCTTCCATTGCTTCGCGGACACGTTGCCGAAGCTCCTCCCTGGGCAACCCCAGCTGCCGCAGCCCGTAGGCGACGTCATCGCCGACAAATCTGGCGAAGACCTGGTCCTCTGGCTGCTGAAACACCATCACTACAGACCGTCTGATGGATGTGATCTGGTCTCGCATTTGCTGAATATCCATTCCATCCACGAGTATCCGTCCCCTCTGTGGGGAAAGGAGCCCGTTCAGGTGCTGCATCAGGGTGCTCTTTCCGGACCCGGTGCCTCCCATCAGCCCCATCGAACCACCGCGAGGAACGGAGAAATCCACCCCTTTCAGCGCAACCGTCTCCAGGGGGGTGCCTGCCATGTAAACATGCCACACCTCTTCTGCTCTCAGAAAGGCTGTTCTTTCGGGGCGATCACCTGCTTCGCCCAAGATCGGTGCAGGCCGGATTGGTCTTACCGCCAGCACCTTCGCGGCGGATTCGGCGAGGGCATCCACGGTCAGCGCGTCCCTGGCGATCCGTCGGTCCACTTCGTGGAGCCTGTGGGCGATTCTGGTGATAGGCGGCACGTCCAACCCCCACCGGAGCAGTCGACCTCTGTCGGAGAAGATTTCCTTAGGGCTTCCTTCACTTACAATCTTGCCTTGGTGCATCACGATCAATCTGTCTGCAAGAGCGGCTTCTTCCATGAAATGAGTGACGAGGAGTATGGCTATCCCCTCCTGGTTGAGCTTTCTTGCTATTTCCAGCACAGATTTTCGTCCGGCTGGGTCGAGCATGGAAGTGGCTTCGTCCAGGATCAGGATCTTCGGCGACATCGCCATTGCCCCGGCGATGGCGACTCGCTGTGCCTGGCCCGCGGACAGCTGGAAAGGAGGGCGGGCACGCAAATCCCACACGCCAACTTTCTTTAGAGCACTCTCGACACGCCGGACGATTTCCTCTTGAGGCACGCCCAGGTTTTCCGGTCCAAATGCTGTGTCTTCCTCCACTGTCGAGCCGACGATCTGATCCCGGGGCGATTGGAACACCATGGCTGCTGTGCGTCGGATTTCCTGCAGGCGCGCTTTCTGGCGAGTATCTATCCCATTGACAAGCACTTTTCCACGGGTGGGGATAAGGATGCCGTTGATGAGTCGCACGAGGGTGGTCTTGCCGGAGCCATTGGCGCCGATAAGGCCGACGAATTCTCCAGGCTCGATGGCAAGATCCACGCCGCGGACGGCGGGAATGCTTCTCCCGCCAGGTATCTCGTAAGTGTACGAAACGCTGTGCAGTTCTACAAGGTTCGCCATAGGCCTCTTTTCACGCAGGCCCGGACGTAAAAACGCCCCCAGGACGCATCCCAGGGGCGCAGAGAAGGCATTGCGAACCATTGGCCGTCTCGGTTGCCGGGCAATCCAAGCGTCCTGTTGTTATTTCGATCGGTTTTGCTGCTCACCGCCGTTTCCCCGGTCGGTGGCATGTAAAATGATATCACCTGTAGGCCTGCAGGGCAAGAAACGAGCCCCTCCCTCAAAGGGTAGCGCATCTCTGGATTGTTGGCTATACCTTGCCAGTTTGGCCTTCCGCCGGCCTGTGGAAGCCGCTACTGGAGCGGGGGGAATCCTGGGGGCCCCAGGATTTACTTCGAAATCCCTTCAGCTGTCGTACCTTGACCAGGAGAATGTTCAGGGGTATACTTTGTAAAGTATTATGCTACATTTGTAGGGAAGAGGGTGGGGTATCCGTGCTCTTGTGCCTTTTACCTCTCCACCTTATTTTGGGCGTTTCGTGGTCCAAAGAATGCGGGCCGCTTCTGGCTCTTACATTATGTTGAGAAAAGGAGGAACATATCAATGGCGAGGATAAAACAAGTTGCCGAGGATCTCTACCTCTTGAGAATGGATGATACCCATGTCAAGTACTTCGAAGCCGTGTGGGAAATCCCAGAAGGAATAACTTATAATGCCTACCTGTTGAAAACGGACGATGGAGCTGTTTTGTTTGATACCTGGAAGCAGAATTACGAAGAGGAATTTGTAGAAGCCTTGTCCAGCCTGGTCGATCCGAAGGAGATCAGGCACATAGTCGTGCACCACATGGAACCGGATCACAGTGGCACGCTGCCGAAAATCCTGGAACTTGGCGAGAACAAGGCTGATGTTTGGGGACACTCTTTCTCCAAACGCTTGATAGAAGGACTGTATGGAATATCGCCCACTTTCAACGCCATAAAGGACGGCGACGCCTTGGAGATTGGTGGCCGAAAGCTCGTTTTCTTCCAAGCGCCATGGCTTCACTGGCCGGAAACAATAGTGACCTACATGCCCGACGAGGGAATCCTTCTGACAGGTGACATCTTCGGCGGATACTCGATTCCCAGTGGTACTTTTGACGACGAAGCGGATGTAGAAAACTACCTCCGCTTCTCCAAGAAGTACGTTATCACAGTGATTGGGCATTACAAAGACAAGATCGCCAAGAACCTGGAAAAGCTGGAACGACTCAACATCGCGCCGAAAATGATTCTCCCAGCTCATGGGCTTCTCTGGAGGAAGAATCCACAGCGGATTGTCCAGGCATACTTGGATTGGGGCGAGGGGAAGCCACAAAAGGGTAAAGTTGTGGTCGTGTATACCTCTATGTACCGTTTCGTGGAAAAAGCCATCAAGATTGCCATAGCAGAGCTAGAAGCTCAGGGTTACAAGCCGGTGGTGCATAAGATTGTGGACGACTATCACTCTTCTCTGGCGGATATCCTGAGCGACGTGGCGGACAGCGAGGCGATTGTCTTCGGAACGGAGACCTACGAATCAGATGCTTTTCCTTATGCCGAATTCATCCTGAACGAGATGATCAAGAAAGTCGAGTACGAAAAGCCACTGTTGCTGATCGCCATCTTCGGATGGGCGGCTGCGGCTGGGAAGAAGCTGCGTTCCACTATCGAGAAGACTTCGTTCAATCTGGTTGACGTGGTGGAGTTCAAAGGGCTTGTCACGCCCGAGAGTGAGACTGAGATCAAAAAGAGCATCGAAGACCTGGGGGCAGTGCTACGCCGTCAAGCCTGAATTCTTGGGGATGTACAGCCTGCAGAGGCTCACGAGGGAATTACAGTACAGGTCTCAGGGGAGCTCCAGATGTACTGGAGCTCCCACCTGGCAAGTTCAACCGTTTCTTTCTTTCATCAACCTGAGATCTTCGGAAATAGTCTGGAGGTCTTCCTCATGCTCGACCTCATCCGCAAGGATCTCGAGAACAAGATGATATGTAATTGGGTCAGCCTCTTTGGTGACCGACAGGAGTTGCTGGTACACATCGATAGCACATTGCTCACCCTTGATATTCTGTTCTAACAGTCTTTCCACGCTGGCGTCCTCAGGAGATTCATACCCACAGTTGCTCTTAGCAAGCCAGTCATCAGGCTTTAACAGAGGCTGACCTCCAAGCTGCAGGATCCTCTCTGCCAGCTTCTCTGCATGACCAAGCTCCTCAGATGCGTGTTCTTCCAGTTCGTCGACAGCTGCCTGCCGCATAGGACCCTGGGCAATCTTGGCCCCAACCCAGTACTGATAATACGCCAGCCACTCATCCGCGAAGGCCTTGTTGAGCAGCTCGATAAGCTTGCCCACATCCATATTAACGATTTCTCTTCCTTTTGTACCCATTTTAACCCCCTTGAGTAGATTTTGCTGGACTCCGCCAAGATGGTCGGAAACAGAACGTCGGTGCTTCTCCTGGCGAAGTTGGACTGACGGAAACGAGTTGTAAAAGAAATCACCAATGCTCACGATTGATTTGGACTTTTGACAAATCGGAAATGGAGCTTTCTGGGGGCTTCACGCTTGGTACCCTTTCTTTCCTGCCTTCAAGGCGAAGAACTTAGCCCAGCAGAGCAGCCCAATTGTCAAAAGTCTAAGATTGATGAACATTGTAATTTATACCATAGATGCTCCGAGTTATCAAATTCCGAACACACTCGGGCTTTCGAAGCAAATCCTGGGGGGCACTACAGGCCGCTGGGGTGCACGCCGACATGGAACCACCATTGGCCCAGTTGCCCTCCGTACGCATGCCGGTGTATTATTGTGTATAAGATGTAATGGGAGGTAGATTGCCCATGGGTGGATATTGCAGGGCATAGGTCCTCTTGGAGCCAGAACTGTACGATCGTCCGAAAAACATAGCGCGCTGCTGTAGCCTGCAACAGGGATGGGGAAGCAGTACCCAGAGTACATGGCTTTCCACGTGAAAGTAAGAGGAGGTTGACGCATGTCCTCGTTAAGTCCAAGCGCCAAACGGGTTCAGGATGCTCTTGATGCCCTCGAATTGCACCTGGAGGTGGTAGAACTACCGTCCAGCACGCGCACTTCTGCCGAGGCGGCTGTGGCGGTGGGATGCGACGTAGCCCAAATCGCCAAGTCCCTGATATTCAGGACGTGCCATACCAATAGGCCGGTGCTGGTGATTGCCAGTGGGGCAAACCGGGTGAACGAGAAACGGATTGCTGCACTGATGGGTGAGGATATCTGCAAAGCTGACGCTGATTACGTGCGTCGGCACACGGGGTTTGCCATAGGTGGCGTGCCTCCGGTCGGGCATCTGGAGCAGATACCGACGTTCGTCGACGAAGACCTGCTTCAGTTTGAAGAGATATGGGCTGCTGCCGGTACGCCCCACGCCCTGTTTAAGCTGTCACCCGCTGATTTGCTTAAAGCTACTTCGGGGAAGGTAATTGGCGTGCGCTGAGACAGAGAGGGTGTACGCGTATACAAACTGGAATCGTTCGGCAAGGCCCCTTGTTGAAACCTGATGGAACGTTGGCTCAGGCTGGCTGATCACGTCAGTCAATGCTGGACTGCAACCTGGAAGATCCCCACTTCTACCTTTTCCGTCAGCTCCAGTCGGCCATCTCGCTGACTTTCGGCACGGGGCGTGCGGCGTCACCTTCCGGTCTATCCCTGCCAGCCACGCTGCCTCCGAAACGAGCTACCTCAGACTCCTATTGGGAGTAGCATCCCGGATCAACGGACATCGAACGTCCGGATTCGCGCCATAGCTCCCCATATGCCGCCTGTGGGAATCCTCCGAGACAGAGGAATAAGCAGAACTCGAGGCCCCTGGCATGCCTACCCACGCCCTCTTGTCCAATCACTATTATGATGATATAATGGTATTGTTATAAGCGTGTCGATCGGAGGGAGAATATGCCAGGACTCATAGCTCCACAAAGCCCGATAAAACTGAAAGCGGAGTACAGCCAACCTCTACTGCTGCTCGGCGTTGCCGGGTTGCTGGTCGTTGCCCCACGATACGAGGGGATAGATCCGTGGCTTCTGGAAGCGAGGCACAAGCTTGGAGACGATGCACTAAACGATCTCGTCGACGCCCTCTCCGCCACCGGTGGCGTGTATCGCTTACCGGAGCAGATGATCGTACACATGCCCCCCAACGTTATGATGGGGTCGGCAGAATCATTCCTTGATGCTCTGGCCCAGGTTCCCGTGGAGCAATGGACTGAATGGTTACGACGGGCGGTGGGCCACGATGGCTCTCTTTCCCTAGACGACACCAATGTCCTAATCGAGCATTTGAAGAGCAGCCACCACCCACCATCCAACATGGAAAGGGCGCTTGAACTCTTGCGACATCCAGCGATGCACAAAGAACTGGTGCACCACGGGTTACGGCGCCTTTGGGAGAGGGTATACAGCGACCAATACCAGCGGGAGGAGCACATTCTCCGCCAGGCAGCAAAGGCGCTAGGGGCCTATAGCGGGCCTATGACTTTCCGCAGCATATTCCTGCGGCTTGCTAACAGGCCGCTGCCAATGTCCCTCGAGCGGGACGCCGACAACGTGCGGGCCTTGATCGCCATACCGATGCTGCATATAGGGCCATACGTCGTTTACTGCTGGGACAAGCAAACGCTGTACCTCTACTACAACGCCCAGCTTACTCTGTCCGAGGAACAGAAGCGGACCCTTCAACAGCCACTTCTCGAATTCTATCCGGCACTGAAGGCATTGGGAGATGAAACAAGGTTGAAAATCATCTCATTGCTCCGCCAGCGCGAGATGTACGCTCAGGAGATAGTGGATGCAGTGGATGTCTCCCAGGCGGCGGTCTCACGTCACCTGCGCTTGCTGGTGAGCAGCGGCGTGCTGAAAGTACGACGCAGTGGGGGGCAAAAATTTTATAGCCTTGACAAAGAGACCATAAAACGACTCTCGTCTGCTTTCCAGAAACTGGGGGAATGAATGGGCTCTCCTCTAAGAAAGCATGCGGTGGAGCATCACAACCAGGATGCCCATTGCCGTCCAGGACATGATGACCTGATGCTCTCTATGTGGAAGCTGGCAATTCCCGCCGCTGGTGAGCAAAGCTTCAGCCTGATCGCGGGGCTGATAGACACATACCTCATAGGACATTTAAGTCCAGCTGCCCTTACCTCTGTCGGGATAGCCAATCAATGGGTGATGTTCATTTCGACGACATTCCTGGTAGGGATAAGTGTCGGCACCACGGCCCTGGTTGCAAGAGCTACAGGTGCTGGAGACGCCCACCTGAGCCAGCATGTATTACAGCAATCGATATTGCTTGGCATCTTCCTGGGGTTTATCGGCACGGTTGTCCTGTCGATCTGGTATTCCCCTGCCATAGCCGTGCTGAATACGCCGCCGGAAGCGGTGCAGCTTGCTTCCGTGTACCTCAGGGTTGTATCTATCGCTTTCCCCTTGTGGGGCATCGTAACGGTGGGGAACGCGGCATTGCGAGGCGCGGGAGACACGACCACCCCCCTGTTGGTCATGATCGTGGTAAACTTCGTGAACGTTGGAATCGCATGGGTGCTCATACGAGGCGTCGCTGGTTTCCCACAGCTGGGGGTACTGGGAGCGGCGTTGGGCGATATGGGAGGGCGGGTCGTCGGTGGAGTGGTGGTCGCCGCCCTGCTTATCCGCGGTAAGGGGAACCTCCGCCTGAGTCTGAGATACCTGAACGTAGATTTTCAAATGATCAAGCGCATACTCAACATCGGGCTTCCATCCGGAGTGGAGCGCTTTTCTTTCCGCATCGGTATGATGACATTTAGCGGCATCATCGCCAGCCTGGGTAACATCGCCTACGCAGCTCACCAGGTTGCCGTCAACGGCGAAGCACTTTCGTACATGCCTGGTTTTGGCTTCGCAGTCGCGAGCAGCACTTTGGTAGGGCAATCGTTGGGGGCAAGCTGGCCAGATCGAGCGCGGAAAAGCGGGTACTTGAGCTATAAGGTTGGCGCTCTTTTCATGGCAATGATGGGTGTGGTATTTGTCCTGTTCGCCGGTGACATCATGGGGATCTTCAGCAACGATCCCCGCGTCATCGCTGTCGGAACCACGCCATTGCGCCTCGCAGGAATCGCTCAGCCTTTGCTGGCAGCGGCCCTGGTGTTCTCCAATAGCTTGCGTGGGGCTGGCGATACACGGTTCCCCATGCTCATAAACGGGTTGTCCGTGTGGGCTGTAAGGGTGCCGCTGGCATACCTCTTCGCGATCAAGTTCGGATGGGGGCTCAACGGTGCATGGCTGGCAATGGTGATCGATATAGCTGTACGTGGCTCATTGAACTTCTTCCGGTTCCGCAGCGGCAAGTGGGCACTTGTGAAAGTATAATCCGGAAGGCATGGTAATGGATTGGAGTAAATCTTTCGTTCCTGGAAGTTGCTATCTCTGCTCGGAAAAGCCCCCGGATTTCTGCGAGACCAGCATTCCTGCCAGCATCAGCAGGCTTCCTGCCACGCCGCGCGTGGCGAGCGGTTCGGAGAGAAGCAGCACACCGCCTAGCAGGGCAAACACAGATTCCAGGCTGAGGATGATCGCTGCATGCGAAGGGAGGGTGTATCGTTGCGCTACCACCTGCAATGTGTAACCTACCCCTACCGAGATCAACCCACCGTACAGGATAGCCCACAGCGCTCCCCGCAGTGCATTTAAAGAAATCGTTTCCCCGAACATGGCAACCAATGCGCTCAACAAAGCCACCATGCTAAATTGCTGTGCAGCCAGACGCAAGCTATCGCCATGGGCTACCAAGCGATCGACCAGGAGCACATGTGCCGTCCAGAACAGAGCGCTGAGCAGTACCAGGAGATCCCCTCGCTGGATATGCCATGCACTGGTCACACTAAGCAGATACAACCCGGCCAGGGCCAGCATCGCCCCGACCCATACGCTCACATCATGCCGCGCCCCCATCCACGCATCGACCAGGGGTACCAGCACCACGTACAGACCGGTGATGAATCCTGCCTTGCCGGCGGTCGTATACACCAGCCCAACCTGCTGCAATGACGCCCCGCCGAATAACACCGTCCCCAACAGCGCTCCTTCCCACCATCTGCGGCGGCGGTTCTTCCTTGCCCGATCCCCCAGACCGTTCCTCGCCTCCCTGAGACGAATGATCCCCCACAGCACCCCGCCACCCAACGCGAAGCGCGCTGCGTTGAAAGTAAACGGCCCTACATAATCCATGCCCACGCGCTGAGCCACAAAAGCCAGTCCCCACACCACAGCGGTTAGCAGCAGTAACCCGTTGGCAGCCCATCGGCGAGATACGATATCGGCTCTCTCTGCAATGACTCCGCCTCTATTGCGCAAAGATCCTCCCTGAAGCCTCGTATCCCATCGCATCGTTCAAAGGCAGTTTCCCTTTGACAAAGCCGCCAATTCCTCGACCAATTTCGTCGCCGTTCTCGTTGTACACTATGGATTCGGCAATGATCCGTGACCTTGTCCTGCTAACCACATGCCCCACCGACCGCATGAGGCCCGAGGAGATCGGCTTCGTCAGGTAAACAGTGAACGAAGTAGTCAGTACGAAGAAATCGAGTACGATTGAATTAGCAGCAAAGAACGCTGCATCGTCCAACATCTTGAAGTAAACAGATCCATGGACAGCTCCAGCCGAGTGAAACATCTCTTCGGTGACTTTTATCTCTATCTCGGCTTTCTCGTAGGATACGATGATCTTTGGCTTGTAAAAGCGATTTATCGGCGCTGCTAGATACATGTTTTCGAGCGCCCGATAGTGGCTTTCGTCTCCCATGACTACCTCCCATGACTCCAATTACCGTGGAATCTGCATCAGCAGCAGTGCCTTACCTGCTACCGGCCGGTTATTTCGCTCACGCTCGATCTGGACACAAAATGCCACAGCTTCTGGAGTACGTCAAGTCTGAATAGTGAACACGCCAGAGAATCAATGCATACGGGATTTCGAAGCAGATCTCGGGGGTCCTGGGGCCCAGTTACGTGCTCGTGGGTAGGCGAAGGTACGGCTCCGCCTACCCACCACCCACCGAGACGAGTCTGACAGGCCACCAGAGCTGTATCTTGTATCGTAAATACGCTCCCGATCCGTGGTCAGGGGAGGTGCTGTACCCGCATAGGAGATGATGGTGTTTTGAACGGTTAGCGCAAATGCCATATAATGCGGCGGCAGGAGCGATACGGTGTATCGGCTTCTGTAAAGCAATCCTGGGAGTGGATAGCATTTGAAACAGGAGGCATTGTCGTGTATGCCATGCTTGTAGCTGACGATCTCGATGAGAAGTCGATCCTTTCCCTTATATTGCAGCGGGCCGGCCTTGCCGTTACCACAGGAAAAGACCTGGATGTCTCTATACGAAGCTGGTCAGAACGTCCGGCTGATCTTTTATTGTTGGCATTGCATGAAAATCAAGATCCCGTGTCCTATGTGCGTAGGGTGCGAGCGGAGATTAGCGCTTTACTGATTCTCGTTGTGGATCCCCTGCCGGAAGGGATGATAGCAGACCTGTTGGAAAAGGGAGCGGATATGATCGTTACCCGACCGTTTGGAGTTCGGTTATTCATTGCTCAGATTCGTGCCCTTTTGCGCCGCGCCGGGGGCATCCCTATTTTCAGCATCCCTACCCTCAGCATCGCAGGTCTCACTCTCGACCCATCCACACGCACGGTTCGGGTCGGGACACAGGCACCAAAGCGTTTGACCCACCTGGAGTTTCGTCTTCTCTACACTTTGATGATCAACCGCGGCCAGGTCTTGCCTGTAGATGTGATCGTGGAACATGTTTGGGAGTACACAGATACGGGCAGTCGTGACCTGGTGCGGGGCTTGATCAGCCGCCTCAGGAACAAGATAGAAGAAGATCCCCGCGCTCCCCGGTACATCCTGACCGTTCCGGGCGTGGGATACACTTTTGGCCAGCAAGAAGGGTAACAACAGATGGATACCCGCGAGAAGCATGACAAAATACACCGGCGCGGCAATTTTCATCTCTCTTGGTTCTACAGCACAGTCCCCCAAAAACTCGGTGGAGGTGCAACTTCCACGTTAATGCCTCTGTTCGTTGCTCAAGTGCTTGGGGGCAATGTTGCCGATGTGGGGGAGATATCGGCTGCCGCAGCCCTGGCAGCGGTACCGGGATCCATCTTTTGGGGCAATACCTCGGACAAAGTCCGGCGACGCAAGCCTTTCTTGCTTCTCGGATTTCTGGGCTTTGCTCTTTCTACCGCACTAATTGGCATAGCGCACAGCATACAGGTTGTGTTAATAGCCAGCATAGTGGGTGGTTTGCTGAGCTCGGCAATTGGTCCGGTGGCAACAGCTTTGGTGGTGGACACGACGCCTGCAGAAAAGCTTCCTGAAGCGTTCGGCTCTTTCAGCCGGATTGGTGGCTGGAGCTTCGTAGGCGGGTTGCTGGCAGGCACCCTTTGGCTAAAATTCTTCCCTCCACGATGGGGGAATGCTGTATCCATACGCAGCCTGTTTATTTTCGCTGCTTTGGTAGCCTCTGTCAGCATATTTCTGGCACAATTGTGGGCCTACGAACCGGTTGCCGTCCGCGATAGAAGACGGCTATCACCGTCCAGAGTCGGAAAGGCAGCGATTGTGGTCGTGGAGAGGGCATTGCTGTTCCCTCCCTACACACTTTACTTTATTCTTCGGCCAACTTTCTTACGAGACGCCCGTAACTATCTCAGGGACGCTCTGCCGCAGTATTACATGACCTCATTTCTCTTGTTCTTTGCCATCAACGAGGGGTTTGTGCCATTCCCTCTCTTTCTGACCGATGTGTTGAAAGCGACAAATGCAGAGGTTTTTCTCATATCCCTACTCAAATCGTCTGTGGACGCTCTTTTTTACATGCCCATGGCACGCGCTATCCAACGTCATCCAAGTATCGAGATACAGGCGCACGCCGTGGCCGGCCGTGTGGGTATTTTTCTTGCATTCGCCATGCTGGCGATTATACGTCCGGGGAGAATCGGCATCCCTTTTGCGATTGCTGTGCACCTCTTCACTGGAGTCACATGGGCAGCTATCTCTGTGTCCAGCACTACTGCTGTGGCCACGCTTGCCCCGAAGGGTTTGGGGGGAAAAGCCATGGGGCTGTACAACGCCGTGATCGGGGCTGCGGGCATTGTTGGCAGCCTGGCAGGGGGATATGCGGCGAACGCGTGGGGCTATGGGACCTCTTTTGCCATCGCAGCGCTGGTGATGGGAATAACGGCTGCCTGGTTGTGGCGGCTCCGACTAGCGGTCCCTTCCCCCACACAGGCGGTCTGATCCCGAATATTGCGTACCAGCCCTGACCAGATCCTGCAGGGCGTGGTGAAATTTCCACATGGAACTCTTTTTTACTACCTCTTTTATACCCCTGCTCCATACTTTTTGAACCAGAATGCACTACACTTCGGTTGTCTTAAACCTGCTGGTGCAGCAGGAATTGGGAAAATCAAGTTAATGGGATGAGGAAGTAAAAATGGCACAACACAATACAGAAGTAACGGCAGAGTGCCCGAGTTGCGGAGCACTGGTGAGGTTGGGCCCCAAGCCCAAGGTGGGCCAGCGAGTGGTGTGTCACTCATGCGGCGAATCTCTTCGGGTCATCAATTTGGACCCTCCAGAATTGGATTGGGATTTTGAGGAACCCACCCCTGAGTCAGATGAAGACTGGGGGTAAGCAGCAGGGGGTATCAATATGAACTATGAAGTACAAACCAAAGAGGGTACCGAAGAAACCCTCGGAGACGGGAAACCCCCTCAACCCTGGGAGGAGGTACCTCTTGACCAGTGGAACGATTGGCGGTGGCAGCTAAGCCACCGCCTTAGCACGTTGGAGGACTTTGCCAGGGTACTGCATCTAACTCCAGAAGAAAAGGCCGGCCTGATGGCTGCCGAATTCCGTGTTGGCGTTACCCCTTACTTCGCCAGTCTGATGGACCCGAAAGATCCAAACTGCCCAATTCGACGCCAGGTCGTGCCAACCGCGCAAGAGATCGTTCCCTACGATGCAGGCATGGTCGACTCTTTGGGTGAAGACGCTCATTCCCCCGTCCCCGGCCTGGTCCATCGCTACCCCGACAGAGTGCTCATGCTGGTCACGACACAGTGCGCCAGTTACTGCCGTTACTGCACCAGGAGCCGGATGGTGGGCGATCCGCACGCCCAATTTAGCTCAAGGGAC
>CAZDOZ010000015.1:0-21752 GCA_964507175.1 uncultured Anaerolineae bacterium | reverse complement strand
TTTTGGCCATCTCATGAGTTCCGTATGATTCACCCGGTAGCCCTTCAACCATGACCACTCCGCCTTTAGGTTTGAGAATTCCGTTTATGCACTTCAGCAAGGTGGACTTTCCAGCGCCGTTAGGCCCCAGAATGGCTACCATTTCCCCTTTCCTGACCTCAAACGTTACGCCTTTGAGGATAGGGGCACTGTCATAGGAAAACTCGACGCCATCTACTTCCAATATCATCTCAAACTCTCTGTTCCATTTTCACGAGCAAATAGATGAACATCGGTGCTCCCATAAACGAGGTTAGAACGCCGACTGGCAGGAGTGTCGGGCTGATAATCGTCCGTGCTACCGTGTCGGAAAGGAGAAGCAAAAGAGCACCAAAAAGTGCCGAACTCGGGATCAAGAACCTGTAATCCCCTCCTATTAGAAGCCTGACTGCGTGAGGGCATATAAGCCCAATGAACCCAATTATGCCAACAAACGCGACCCCCACGGCGGTTATGAGGGAAGCCAGAAGCATTCCGACCAGCCTGACGCCCTCGACGTTCACGCCCAAGGACTTAGCTACCTCGTCCCCACTTTCTATGGCATTGTAGTTCCAACGTTCAAAGAGAAAGTAGACGAACGAAGGCACGAGAGCTATGACCATTATCCAGATTTCCTTCCATACCGGCCTGCCGAGGTCACCGAAGCTCCAGTAGACCATGGCCGCTAATTCCTCCTCTTCGGCGAAATACTGGATCAGCGTGGTCCCTGCCATGAAGAGCGAGCTCATCGCCACCCCGGCCAGGATCATGGCCCCTGGGCTTAAGCCCCTGAGCCTTGCCAGGAGAAGTATTGCTCCAACTCCAAGCAAGGAGCCGGAGAAGGCAAAGAGCACCACGGCATAAGGATTGTTTATGAAGATCCTTCCGCTGCTCTCAGCCCCTCCTGCTCCAATCAGAGCTATAGCCAGGGATGCTCCGAACATTGCCCCGTGGGAAATCCCCATGGTGAAAGGTGAGGCGAGGGGGTTTCTGAGAAGGCACTGCATCACTGCGCCGGCAACGGCCAGGGATGCCCCAACTATTATAGCCGCTACTATGCGTGGCAAGCGAATGCTCCAGAGAACCAACCCCGCTTTCGCGTTCTCCCCCAACAAGGCTTTTATGGTGTCGCCAAGGGATAAAGAATAGGGGCCAACACTCAGGGCATAGATGGATGCCAGTATAATGAGGGAAAGCAGAACGGCCCCGAATGTTGCCCGCCTGGCGGTATATCTTTTGTAACTTTCCGTTACTCTCATGCTCATGGGGAAACCGGCAAACCTTCTTGAGCCTTGCTTTTCTCAAGGTCTATCTTCCCGAAGCCGCCAAACCCTTTTTTCATGCCGTCGTACACTGGCTTTCGCACCAGGAAAGTATAGATTTCATCCGCTTTCTTTTCCGGTTCGACATCTGTGAACTTGTCAGGGTAGAGAACCTTTCCTGCGTAGTACGCGTCCGCTAAGGCAGTCCCAACGTTAGTCGTGTAGAAGTTGAAGGGCAGAGTCCCGTAGATGGTTTGATTCTTGAAGGCCTTCAGGGAACGGTAGAACTCTGGATTCTTCCCGTAGTCCTGCTTCACGAGCTTGAATCCACCCTCGTCAATGAAAATTACATCCGGGTCCCACTTGAGGAGCTTCTCCTTATCTACGAAATGATGCGCTCCGCCCAGCTCATCGACGACGTTTCTGGCATGTACTGCAACGAAAGGTGGGAAGTTGGCTTCGGTGCTTTCTATCCCATGCGCCCCCTTATGGCCGATTCCGCCAACGTAGACTGTTGGCTTCTGCGCATCCGGGATCCCCTTTGTTCTTGCGTCCAGATCTCCCTGGGTCGTTGTGATGAAGTCTATCACTTCTTTAGCTCTTTCTTCCTTTCCCAATATCTTTCCCGCAAGGCTCAAAGATTTGAACAATGGTTTGTTGAGAAATGTGGCCCGCTTTCCGTAGCTTAGAACCACTACGGGGATATTCGTCTTGCTCTGTATGTTGTTGGCTGTCCTGGCGTCGACGTAGGTCATAAACAGAACGTCTGGGCTCAATTTGATCAAAGCTTCGGCATTAGGGAGCTTTCCGGGCCCACCTGGACCTATGGATGGCAGGTTCTTGAGCTCTGGATGGGCCATTGCGTAAGGCCTTCCGGTGGCACCCCATCTTTTCTCGGCGTCTTCGACCCCCACAACCTTGTTGGTGGCCCCCAGGTACACGACAAGCCGAAGGGCTCCCGGGCCGGCACAGACAACTTTCTCTACCTTCGCCGGCAGTTTTACCGTTCTGCCAACCATATCCGTGACAGTCATCTGGGACGGCGGTTTTGCCGTGGTTGGCGAAGGAGCTGCCGTACTCGATGGGGGCGCAGTTGGAACTGGTGAAGATGGTGCTTTGGCTCCCCCAGCGCATCCCCCAAGCAGCACCGCACTCAGTGTCAAGAGGACTACCAGTCCTACCAATATGGATTGTCTCAATGTTTTCTTGAGCATCTTGTACCTCCTGTCTTTTGTCGAGCTGGTTTACCATAAGTACTACAGCAGCGGTCTTTCTGGTTGTTTTCCCCCTCCTTTCCCAACCGAGATTCCCGACCCATCAAGCACGTAGTATTCGGCACCGGCACATTCCAGACAGATGGGCTTGCCATCCTTCACCCTGGCCCTCGTCTCCATGACATTCTCCCCGCAGACGGAGCATTTCACTGAAGCAAAGATGGGGGCAAAAGGCGGAACCTCGACTTTCACATGCTTGACAGTGAAGACTTCATCCTCTGGCAGCTTTAGCTGGTCGAATGAGCTCTCAGCCCAGAGCTCCATCAGCTTCTCACGCTCGGCCTGGGTTGTCTCCTCATGCTTGACGACGATCTTCTCGAACAGGGCACTGGCCTCAGGGTACCTGGCACCAAAGCTATCTACATACTCGGCTTTGAGGGCGACGCGGACTGCAGAGCTATCTCTTTGGGCCACCGTCACCGCCGTCTTTCCCAGGTCGCGATAGATAAGGCCGTTGTTGCCGAAGGTGCAGCCGGTCACCATTTGAACCCCATCGCTGAAACAGTTGTTGGTCTCCACGATGGCAACCAGTTCTTCCATCCCTGTGCTCTGCTCGGCCCTCAAAGCTTTCAGGGCAATGTAGCTTGCCCTGACTCCGAGGGCTAAGTAAGGACAGAAATGACCGTGGAGCTCCCCCGCCTTCCTGAGCAGTCCTTCCAAATCTCCTTTACTGATGAGACCTTCGATTTCTTTCCTTGGATTCATGAATCTTGCCATTCTCTAATCTCCTTCAACACAGGTCACCGTACGAGAGATATCCGAGGACGCCAGCCATATTCCGTGTCTCGGCTATGTACGCATACGTTCTCTGTTGCATTTGATAGCATATGCAAATATTTGCAACAGCAAAAGATAAAAAAGAAGGCACTCTCCACTGCTCGTGTCTGTGTTTCGTTAGCTTCCTCGTGGTCTACAATTGTCGCATAAACCGTGGATTGCCAGATGCTTTATCTTCGCCTGAAAGCCGTAGCGCTCCAGAAGGAGCTTTCTCAGCGGATCCAGGATATCGTCTCCAACTTCGATGATCGCTCCGCAGCGGTCGCAGACCAGGTGATGGTGCATGCCTCGAGCTGCCAGTTCGTAAATCACATGTCCTTCTCCCAGGTCGGAGCGCGTTACCACGCCGGCGCTTTCCAGCCACTCCAGAGTCCGGTAAATCGTGGATAAATTGACCTGAGGATTGTGAGCCTGTACCTGGTCGTATATCTCGCTGGCGCTGATGTGGCCGTCGGTCTCACACAGGATCTCCAGGACACGCCTCCGCTGGGGCGTGATGCGGAATCTCTGTTCTCGCAACTTATCGAGTATCTTCTCGCAGTCTGGCTTTATCGCATCCATATCTATCTTTGCGCATGAAGTAGTATTTGCAAAAGGTTGCAGCATAGAAAACAAATAAAATCATACCCCTTCTCTACGGGAAGCGCAAATTTGAATGGGACAAGGGGCATGCAGGTCGCACCCGATCTCTTTTATTCCCCCTGACCCATGGCTGGTTGGTCTAACCGCTTCAGGTTGACTGCATTCTTTGCTTCGGGAGCCGCATTGTAGCCGGGTGTGTTTTATGTGCGGCAATGCGGCCCCGAGTCACAGCACTTGGATGGAGGGTACAGATATACTCTTGAGCCATGGCGTTTCAGCTATGGTGGCAGCGCTGTCCTGTGCAGAGCAGGCTATCACGCCCCATATTTTAATCGCTCTGGCCATATTTTTCGATGACTTCCCGCAGGCCACTGACTTTCTCCACCAACGGCGATGTAGGAGTCGTATTAAGGAGTGGGCCCACATCTGGTTCGAAATCCAGTAAAGTCTCGTCGAAGGGAAGGTAATGTATGGTAGTGAATAGGCCAGAAGGAATTTTGCTATTTGCTTTCTGTACGTCTCTCTCGCCGCGCACACGGTTTACAACTAAGTGGATGTATGGGATACCCAATTGGTTGGCCAGTTGGGCAGAATGGAAAGCCACCTGCATGGCGTTAAATGAAGCGTCTGTCATGATCACCGCCTGGCGGAAGCCCTGGGCCAGCGCTCTGCCGAAGTGCTCCACGCCTGCCTGGGTATCCATCAGGATCACCTCTCCCTCTCGCAGGTTGATGTATTTCACAACGGCGTCCAGGAGCGCATTTTCTGGGCAGAGGCATCCTGTCGCAGCCTGTACCACGGTACCCATAATCAACATGCTAACACCGTCTGGCCCCTCCACGCCGAACCGGCTCACGACATCGCTTACATTCGGGTTCAGGCGTAGCATAAGCCCCCATCCTTCTCCAGGCCTGGCCCCGGTTTTCTCTTCGACGTAATCCAGATCTTTGGTCAACGGCACGATTTTGTCCGATCGCTCTGCCTCTAGACCCAGGGCGTAGGGAAGATTCATCTGCGGGTCTTCGTCTACCGCCAGCACTTTGTAGCCTTTTCTGCTCAGCATGCGTGCCAGCATAGCGGTCACGGTAGTTTTCCCTGCACCCCCTTTGCCGGTTATGACGACTCTGAACCCCTTCTCTTGCCGCTTAGGCGTCTTGTTCTTTATCTTATTTGCTGTATCGAAAATCCTTCCCCTTCTTTCTTCGCTTTCACTCATCTTCTGTCACCTCTCCTTATTCTAGCAGATATTCCCTGTTTAGAGACAAGTCTCCTTTTGTGGTCGGGCGAAGCCCGACCACAAAAGATACCCTTTCTTCCCAGTCATGTACCAAGCGTGGAGCCCCAGAAAGCTCCGTTTTCGCTTTGTCGAAAGTCCAATTTGAGCTGCGGATCCATTTTTCTCATATGCATAATCTGCAAGTGGGTTGGGCGCGTAACATTCCCTCTGAATCCTGCACCGCCTCCGCTGGGGTGTGATGCGAAATCCGTGCTTCCTTAGTGTTCCGATGATGCGCTCGCAGGTCGAGTTTCCTCCGCTACTGCTTGCCCTCCGTTCGGTACGATTTTGCACCCAATTATGGTCGCAAGTTGTTGCTTCTGCAACTTTTTGCAGAACCAGAATGCCGGAAAAAAGCCCTCTTCCGCACATGAAAGAGGGTCTCGGCCGGACTACAGGTAGCTCATGAAATGCGTCGCGTGGTTGTACCTCCCGGACGCCAGATCGTACTTGATCCGGGAGACATCACGCTTCTGGATCATTAAGGTTCGCAGAAGGCCAGCGCCTTTTTTGTCTCCGATGAGCTTGAACCGTAGAATGCGCCCGTCCTTCAGCCCGATCTTTCGCAGGACGCTGTTTTGCTTGAAGACGACTTCCTCGTCGGCCTTGCCGTCGGCGATGGCCGCCCCCTCGGTGATGATAGGGAGCTTGAAATGGTAAAGGCTGTTGGCGTTGACACTCCCCTCGTATTCCACCCGGCGCCCCAGAATGTTGAGCCCGATGATCTTGCCGTGCTCCACGGCCACAGGGTAGATCGCATGGGGGTAGACCGTGCCGGTGACGAGGTCGGGCACCTCCGTGGCATCCCCTCCGGCAAACACGTTCTCGAAAGTCGCCTGCAGATATCTGTTCACCAGGATACCCCGCCGCGTGGCTATCCCGCTTCCTCCCAGGAAGGAGATGTTCGACTTGACTCCCGTGGCGGCAATGAACAGATCACCTTTGATGACCTTGCCGTTGGACAGGTGAAGCTCTTCCGCCGTCTCGCCGCCGCGCAGAAGCTCCCCTTTGTGCTCCAGCAGAAGCTCTATCCCCATGCCGCGCACGATCTTCTCCAGCGGTTCGGCAACGTCTTTGGTGAGCATCCTGGGCAGGATGCGGTCCAGCATCTCTACCACGATGACCGACAGCCCCATCCCCCGGAGCGTGATGGCGATCTCTATGCCGATGAACCCGGCGCCGATTATCACCGCTTTGCCTGCCCCTTTCTCTACCTCTTCCAGAAGGTTCCTGACGGCGGTCAGAGACTTGAAGTTGTAGAGTTTCTCTTTCTTGCCGCCGGGCGCGCATTCGCACCGCAGGGGTATGGACATCTCCCCGCCAGAAGCAATGACCAGCCAGTCGTATCCGATCTGCTCCCCGCTGGTGAGCGTGACCCGATTCTGCTTCGGCTCCACGCCTCCAACTTCGGCAGAGGTGCGGCAACGTACGTCGAACTTTTCGCAGAAGTCCCTGCCCCGCCAGAAAATCAGGTCGCTTCCTCCGCGGGATTCCAGGTAGTTTGCCATCAGGGGTGGGGAGTAGGGCGGGAAGGGTTCCCTGGTGAGCATGGTGATAGGGCCCTCATATCCCTGGGAACGCAGAGTTTCCACTGTGGTGACTCCGGTGGGGCCAGCGCCTATGATCACGACACCTTTTTTCATGATTCGACTCCGTATCTATCCAGGACCCAGACCATCTCTCTAACCGCTTCCACGTAGGGCGAATCTTGCCAGAGCAGCAAGGAGACATCGGGCTCCGTGAGCAGTATTTGCCCGTCGTAGGGGAGGATGAAGCTCCCGTCGAAATAATCGAGGCTCTTGCCTGCGATTCTCTTCAATTTCTCCACATCCTGGCTGCTGCGCACCTTGTTGATTGCCAGGTGCACGCAGGGGATGTCGAGTTGCCGGGCGACCTGGTAAAGTGGGCTCTGTCAGTATGACTGCCTGCTTGAACCCCTGGGCCCGCGCCCGCCTGCGTGTCCATGAGGATGACCTCGCCCTCCCGTAAACTAATGTAGTTCATCACCGCATCAGGCACAGACAGCCCACAACAGCCTGGATCACGATCCTCATGACCAGCAGGTTTATTCCCTCCTCCTGAACGGTTTCCAGTTTGTTCCCGGCGCGAAACACTGCGTGGGGACGGCTTCGAGTCGCCCCCACGCAACCGTTACGCCAGGCATGGCATGTTCAGATCCCGAGCGCTTTTCGCTTCTTCTCGATCACTGCTTCGAGGAGATCTGCAGCTTTCACAGGGTCTGGTTCCACTGCAAATGTGGCGTGAACCACCCCGTCGAGTTTATTCGTAAGCAAGTCGACAACGTTGGCGCTGCCAAAGATCTTTGGAGGAATTCCAAGCACTGTGTAAACTCCCGAAGCAACGAAGTACGACGCTATGGATACTGCTTTCTGGGAGTACCATTCGGGGGCTGCACCACCAAGTGGTAGATCCTCAATGCCTACACCCAATTCCTTCGCAATATTTGCGCCCAGCATAAGGATCCTTGAGCAGTCGACGCAGGAGCCCATATGGAGCACCGGCGGGATACCTAGCGCTTTACAGACAGATTTTAGCCCTTCTCCTGCCATATCAGCCGCTTCTGGAAGAAGCAGGCCAGCCTTTCCGCTTGCAATAGCAGCGCAACCCGTTTCAACAACCAGGATGTTTCTCTTGATGAGCTCTTTACCAAGAGTTACGTGGCCATAGTCCTGCTTGATCTTGGGGTTGTTGCACCCTACCATACCTACTGCGCCTCTGATTTTGCCGGCTACGATGGCGTCGATCAAAGGCTTGTAACTCCCGCCTAGAGCTTTTCTGATCGCCTCTTCAGAGAACCCCGCCATCATCTTTATGGGTTTGTCAGGAATCTTCACCCTATCCGGATTCCGGTTGGGGAAGTTCTCTATAGCCATTCTTATGATCTCTCTCGACGAGTCTAGGGCAGTCTCGGGCTTGAATTCCTTGTAGATTGCACCAGGGACTTTGGACTTTTCGCTGGTTGCAACGACCTTTGTGTGATAACAGCTTGCCGTCGCTGTGATTGATGGGAATATGCACTGGTAATCGATGACCATTACTTCTACCGCACCAGTCGCGATGGCGAGCTCCTGGTCCAGCATATTCCCTGCAATTGGGATCCCATGCCTCATGAGCAGTTCATTTCCTGTGCAACACATGCCTACGAGGTTGATTCCCTTTGCGCCTTTCTCCTTTGCAAGTTTTATCAATTCGGGATCGTTTGCTGCTTTCACAATCATCTCGGAAAGGATAGGGTTGTGACCATGAAGCACTACATTTACCTCGTCCTTGCTGAGAACACCAAGGTTTATCCAGGAACTGGTTGGCGTGGGTGTACCGAATAGGATGTCGGAACCATCCGTTGCCATCATTGAGCCGCCCCATCCATCGGAAAGAGAGGTGCGGAGCCCATGGAGCAAAATATTTGCGTAATCTGCACCGACACCCATGTGGATTCTGTGCATGCTTTCCACAATTTCCCTATCAACACTCCGCGGTGTGATGCCTGCTTTTTTCCACATCTCTTTCGTTTTCTCTGGCGCTCTCTCTGCAAACTGGATTTTGTTCTTTATTGTTCCGAACTCTTCGAGCAGTGCCAAAGCGACATCTTTTGCTATTTCCTCTTTACTCCTTCCCTCTGTTCCTATGCCAAATTCAGCAGCAATGCCCCCTAGTTTCTCCTCGTCTATTATCTGGTATCCTTGCGATTTCCCTTCTGCTGTGTCTAAGAGAACCTCCAGAACCTCCCTTCCATGGTCCGAGTGCGCGGCCGCGCCGACAGAAAGATCATCTAGCAGGTTCCTCGCGACAATCAAATCTGCCGTTGCACCACATACACCTCTCTTCGGTCCATCTCCGAATGGATCAATCCTGCAGGGCCCCATTGCGCATCTGTTGCAGCAAACGCCAAGCTGGCCAAACCCGCACTGAGGCTGCTGCTTTGCAAGCCTATCCCAGGCTGTTTCAAGACCATCGTGCATTGCTTTTTCGATGATTTCCTGGTCGGTCTTATCCAGAGCCCTTTTTTCAGCTTCTTTTTTTGCAACCAACGGATCTACATACATTCTTTCCTCCCTTCTAATCTTCTTGGAATGGGCCTATTGCGCTCACTTGTGCCATAATGTCTCTAAAGGACTGGACATTTGCCGGAATCTTTGGGACTTCCACTTCAGCTCCCTGAGATTTAGTCATCCTCACTGTGAAGTCTTTCCTGGCCGCTCGAATTAGATCATTGACCTCTCCGAACTCCAGCGCGCCCGTCTTGCATGCTTCGACGCATGCAGGCTCTCGTCCCTCCCGCTGGCGCTCGATGCAGTGATCACACTTGGCGTTGACCTCGTGGGCGAAGTTCACGTTCCACACTTTGGTGAAAGTGATGACGTCGAAAGGACATACCATGGCGCACATCGCGCAGCCGATGCAGCTATTGTAGTTGACGAGGACAGAACCGGTTTCCTCGTCCCGATGGAGAGCGCCTGTGGGGCAGACCTGCATACACGGTGCTGGATCACAGTGTCTGCAACGATTGGGAAAGGTGAGGAAATTCACGCCAACTTCCACGTGAATCCTGGGTTTGGAGAGCGGTACCTCTTCGAGCATTCCGAACAAGTCTTTGCTTTGAGAATGCTCAATTGCGCATGCCACCTCGCAATGCCTACACCCGATGCACTTCTCGGGGTTCACGAAAACTGTCTTCATAGTCAACCCTCCTAATAGCTCGCTATCTGACTGTAGGGAAATTGTAGATTCAATAATAAAGTATAAGAGGGAAGGTAGTGTGTGTCAATAGCCATCTGGATGGACTTGAGGCATACAAGTGGTTGGTTTTTATAGAAACCCGAGCCGGACAGCTATCAAAATCGCCTCTACACGGTTCTTGGCGCCCAACTTATGGAGGATATTGCTCACGTAGTCTTTTATCCTTCCCTCGCTGAGGAAGAGATGCTCGCCTATTTCTTTGTTGCTCATGCCCTGTGACATGAGACGCAGCACTTCCATTTCTCTCATGGAAAGTATTAGTTCGTTGTCTGTCTGCTTTTGGGTCTGCACGTACTTTGCGACTAGAGCGGCCGCTTTAGGAGAGAGAACTACCTCACCGCGCGCTGCTGATATCAAAGCTTCTCTCAAATTGAACTCTCTTGTCTCCTTCAGTACGTAGCCTTTTGCCCCTGCCTTGAGGCAGCTTTGCACCAGCTTCCAATTGACGAAGGCCGTGAGTATGATTATGGCAGTGGGTATTTCTTCCATTGTGGCTCTCTGGCACAATTCTGTGCCGCTCATATCCGGCAACCTTATGTCTACCAATGCCACGTCGGGGCTCTTCTCGCGCAGAAGTTCCAGCCCTTCTCTACCGCCGGAAGCTTCGCCGACTACTTCGAACATAGGATCGGGTTCCAGAGTAGCTCTGAGGCCAGCTCTTACGACCCAATGATCGTCTACTATCGCTACTCGGATTTTTTTCATTTTACGCCTATTTCCTTACTCAGAGGAAAAGTGGCACGGACCACTGTGCCGGTATCATCTTTGTTGTTTGCAATAGTGATCTCTCCGCCGGCATTGTTGGCTACTTCCTTCATCGTGAGCAAACCAAAATGTGGCCCCACTTTCTTCCTTAAATCTAACCCATGGCCATTGTCCTGAATGGCTATTGAGACAGAGGAGTTGTCGTAAGAGAGAGTGACAACTACGGCAGATGCCTGGGAGTGTTTTCTAACGTTGGAGAGGGCCTCACTCACAATTCTGTAAATGGCTTCATTGATAATGGGAGGGGTCTCCGGCAAATCCGGCGGAAGTAGCATTGATGCCTGGACTCCGGAAGTTTCCTCAAATCCTTGCACCAGGTCTTTTAATATCGCTGATAGCCCTTTTTCGTTTGCAGACAGAGTAGAAGAGAGGGCAAAAATTGCACTACGGAGCTCGTCACCGGCACGTTCGGCCAAGCGCTGTATCGTGAGCAGTTTTCTCCAGCAAGGTTCTGCCGGCCCCAGGCGTCTGCTGGCCTCCAATTCGATGGAGAACAAATATTGTACAACCGTTTCATGCAAGGACTGGGCGAGCCGCTTTCTCTCCTGCAGTCTTGCTAACTCCTTAGCACGCTCGTATAGTCTGGTGTTCTCAATGGTTAGAGCTGCTTGAGCAGCAAAAGCCATCAGTGAATTTTCATCTTCTTTTGAGAAAGGCTCTCTCCCTGGCCTTTTCCCTACGAACAACGAGCCAAGCACTTTATCGCGGATGTGCAAAGGCACTCCTAAAAACGCTTGTACCTCAGGGTGACCAGGAGGAGTGCCTACCGCTCGGGGATGTTTGCGTACATCATCTAATCTTAAAGGGATACCTTCTTTGTAAGGGATGCTGAGGATGCCGTTTCCTGTGGGAAACCCCTCCGGTTTGTCAGAGCATCCGGTTACCTTAAAGTACTCATAGCCTGTATTTTCCTGATTTAAGACCAGCAGCCCGCCTAACTCCGCACCTGTAAGCTCAGCTGCCGAGTCAACTATCCTTTGCAGGAGAGAGCTCAGATCAGCATCTTCGGCGAGGGCACAACTCGTCTCGACTACACTCGCCAGTCTCTTGAGTTCCTTGCCACATAGGTTATCAGATTTTTGTGCTTCCATAAGCTCACATCCTTAGCATCAACCAGCGGCGTACCCAAGAACCAACAGAATTATATCACAAGGTTGACTCTCCTGAAAGAAGCTTTCTCACATCGGAACCCGCTACAGCGAATCAACGAATGGTCGAATCAGCGAAACGGACTGCTTCGGGGAAAATCTTATTGCCGGTTCGCTAGTTTTGAAGCCCCGCGTTCTCGGCGGTATATCAGTGCAATCAGAATCGGAATTGCTGAGGAAATCCATCTCTGCCCGGTCTCGAACGGTCTCCTCCTCTGTGCTTTTGTCAGATAGTATGGTAAAATTGCTGTTGCGTGCAAAGTGCGATGTGTCAACGATATTCTATCGCCTACGTCCTGGACGATGGATATGTCTCTTCAAGGAGAACTGGAAATGGGAGAGAGCAGTGGAAAAGAGTCCCTCGGCGGCATTCTTGCACCTACGGTAACCCCGTTTATGAACCGGAGCCTCGAAATTGATCTCCCGTGGATCGTAGATCATATGCGGATGATCAAGGAAAGAGGAGTGGATGGTGTAGTACCTTCTGGTACCAATGGAGAAGGCCCATCCATGAGCCTGGACGAGCGCCGGCGGCTCATAGACACAGTGTTGGAGAACAGAGATGGCATGTTGGTGATTCCGGGCACTGGCTGTGCCAGTCTCACGGATACGATAGCGCTGACGAAACATGCCCTCGTCTCCGGTGCGGATTCTGTGCTGATGCTTCCGCCGTTTTACTTCAAAAAGCCATCTCTGGATGGATTGTTGGCCTATTTCAGGACGCTCTGCGACGAAGCGGTCCCCCATGGAAAAGGGATAATCCTGTACAACATCCCGCAGGTAAGTGCCGTTGCCATATCCCACGAGCTTTTGGACGGTTTGTTGCAGAGCCATCCCGAATGCATCTGGGGCGTGAAGGACTCCTCCGGCGACCCGGACAGCCTGCGAGCGTACATCTCCAGATATCCAGATCTGCGGATTTTTGCCGGGAGCGATAGGCTGGCGAAAATGGCATATGGCCTTGGGGCTGCAGGTACTATCTCTGCTCTGGCAAACATAGTCCCCGACTGGCTCCAGGAACTCCGGAGAATGGTGGCGTCAGGGGACGAGGCTGCAGCGGCCGAGGCACAAGACAGGATAACACGGTTGCGGGAACTCCTGAGCATTTACCCTATGAGGGCAACCACCAAATACATCATTCACAAGACTATGGGGTTGCCGCTGCGCCAGGTCAGGCCTCCTGAAATCGAACTGACCGACGGGCAGAAAGCCGAGATCAAGGCCAGGATGCGAAAGATAGTAGGATCACATTTGGACGTGTAGCATACCTGTGGCTTGCTGCGCATCCGCATCCAGGATAACGGAGGAAATGCAGGTAGTACCATGGTTGAATGTGGTGCTGCTGGAGGGTGATGGGAGCATAAATGTGAGCTTGCAGGCTTTGTTGTGGGCGTTTCTAGGTCTGCTGGGAGGTGTACTGGTTTCCCTCCAGCTCCCCATGAACACGGTGCTCCAAAGATACATCGGGTTTTGGGAGGGGATTCTGGTAGTGAACCTGGCGGGATCCGCTGTGGCTGGAGTTCTTGTCCTGACGGCCGGAGATGGACATTGGCAAGGGATATTCCAGGCACCTTTGTACAGCCTCTTAGGGGGAGTGCTGGGGGTGGTGATCGTAGCGATTTCTACTTTCATCGTCCCTCATATTGGAGTGTTGGCTGCTATATCGGTCTTCATAGCCGGGCAGATGGTTACGGCGCTCCTGGTGGACACTTTTGGAGCCGTGGGACAGAGCACGATCCCACTTTCATGGGAGCGCGTGGTAGGGATGATGCTTCTCTTGGTCGGCACATGGTTGGTAATGCGCTAAAAGTGGCCTGCCCGTTTGGTGCGGCGGTATTGGAAAATTACGGCGATTTGCCATATAATTTCAATAGGGTGGGTGTGCTTTTGCAATATCGGCGTTCTGCCCTTTAGCGCGGTAAACTTGATCGGGGGTGGTCAGGCTATGGATCTGGGTGCTGTCATATTGGCTGCTGGGAAGGGCACGAGGATGAAATCCAAGTTGCCCAAAGTTCTGCATCAGCTTCTTGGGCGGCCGATGCTTTCTTACAGCATATCTGCCGCTCGTTCCGTGTCTCCTACCCCGCCAGTGGTGGTTATTGGCTACATGGCAGAGGAAGTGCGCGGAGCTATCGGTGAGGATGGGGTTCTCTACGCGGTTCAGGAAGAGCAGTTGGGTACTGGCCATGCAGTGTCTCAGGCAGCGCCTTTGCTTCAGGAAAAGGCAGACGCGATTTTGGTCACTTACGGTGACATGCCTTTACTCCGATCGGAAACATTGCGCAAGATGGTAGAGATTCACGAGAAAGGAAAATCTCCAATCACTATGCTGACCGTGAAAATGGATGACACTCATGGCTTCGGACGCGTGGTCAGGGACAGATCTGGCGGCGTCCTGCGGATAGTGGAGGAGGATCACACCACGCCTGAGGAGTGGGAGATACGGGAGCTCAATGCTGGCGTGTACATCTTCGATGCCCACTGGCTCTGGGGTCACCTTCCCAGGCTACCTCTGAGTCCTAAGGGAGAATACTACCTGACGGACCTGGTCGGGATGGCTGCAGATGAAGGTGTTCCTGCTATCCCGATAACGGTGGACGCTCCAGAGGAGGTGATTGGAATAAACACCAGGGTTCACCTGGCACAGGCGGAAAAGGAGCTCCGGCGTCGGATTAACGAGAGATGGATGCTGTCAGGCGTGACCATCGTGGACCCTGATACTACCACCATATGGTCGGATGTCCGGATTGGGCAGGATACTGTATTGTATCCAAATACCTATCTTCAGGGCGAGACGGTCATCGGAGAGGATTGCGAGATTGGCCCTGGGACTCTTATCCGGGATAGTGCTGTTGGGAACGGGTGTCAGATACGATTTTCCGTCATCGAAGGTGCTACCGTCGAGGACAGGGTGGACATCGGGCCGTTTGCCCACTTGCGCAAAGGCGCTCACTTGGCCGAACGGGTTCATATGGGGAATTTCGGAGAGGTGAAGAATTCCTACCTGGGCCCTGGCACCAAGATGGGGCATTTCAGCTATATCGGCGATGCTACCCTTGGACACAATGTCAACATTGGTGCGGGAACTATTACTTGCAATTACGACGGCAAGCGGAAGAACCCCACGTACATCGAGGACGACGTTTTCATAGGGAGCGATACCATGTTGGTTGCCCCTGTGAGGGTCGGTGAGGGAAGCAAAACCGGAGCTGGCTCCGTGGTGACCAGAGATATACCGCCCAAATCCCTGGCATATGGCGTGCCGGCGAAAGTCAAGAGGCCGCTGGAGTAGAGTAATGGGCCTGTCCGATATCACAGCGAGCCGACGGTACTCGCTAAGTGGGCGTTCGACACAACACATACTGCATTTGGATGCTTTTTGTGTGATTTATTTTACAGAGGTGAGAGTTTAGTTTATGGACAATGATGTTGTCCCATTATGTTGCATAACATTTTCCATGTTGTTACTGGCGTTCGCCAGTGCCGCTGAAGTAGCCGCTATATTCACCGCCAGAGAGAAGATCAAAGGGGCCCTCCTCGCTTCCGCTGCAAGAGAGCAAGATTTTGTCAAGATTCTGCGCTCTCCGGAAAGGATAACGTTGACTGCACTGGTGCTTAAGGTAGCCGCCATTGCTGTGGCGGCGATCTACGCTATGGATATCGCATCGGCGAAGCCCGCACTGTGGCCGTGGCGGTGGTGGATTGTAGTCGCCGTGCTGCTCTTAGGTGCCGTTCTGGACATCATGGCGCGGGCCCTGGCAGCTCGTAGCCCTGCCGGCACCTCTGCCCGACTGGGCTTTCTGATTCACATTGTCTCGCTTTTCCTCACTCCCGTTTCCTGGCTTTTCTGGCAGGCGGAACGATGGGTTTATGGTGAACGTTCTGGTTCTCTGGTGGAAAATCTTTTCCTTAGTGAGGGCGGCATTCGTTTCTTGCTCGGGATGGAAGAAGGGAGCGAATCCGTGATCGAGGAGGGGGAACGGGAGATGATAGATAACATCTTCGAGTTCAAGGAGACCATAGTCCGGGAGATCATGGTCCCTCGGTTGGACATCGTGGCGCTGTCGGACGACACAACTATAAAGGAGGCTCTGGATATCATCCTGGATGCAGGCCATTCTCGTGTGCCTGTCTACCACAGGTCGATAGATCAAATCGTAGGGGTACTTTATGCCAAGGATCTGCTCCAGTGGTTCAAGCAGGAAAGGCGTAGCCAAAATCTGAAGCCTTTGTTGAGGCCTCCTTACTTCGTGCCGGAGACCAAGCGTGTTTACGATTTGCTTCGAGAGATGCAGAAATCCCACATTCATCTGGCAATAGTGGTCGATGAGTACGGCGGCGTGGCAGGCGTGGTCACCATAGAGGACCTGCTCGAGGAGATTGTCGGGGAGATTCAAGACGAGTACGATCAGCCGGAGGAGGAATACATTCACCAGGTTAACGAGAGCACTTTCGTCTTTGATGCCCGCGTGCTCCTAGAGGATGTCAACGAGGTTTTGGGCACTCGACTGGAAAGCGAGGGGAACGATACTCTGGGAGGCTTCGTTTACAGCCGCTTCGGTCATGTGCCGGAGCCAGGTGAGTCGATTCAGTATGACGGCCTGACGCTAGAAGTCCTTTCTACCTCCGGTAGGCGGATCGGGAAAATCAGAGTACAGAAGCCTGTCGAGGACTCTTCGGATAGCGACGGATCAGGGGATAGCAAATCCGGGCTTGAGGGTTTCCTCTCGATTCTGGCGCTCTAGGGAAATATATCTTGGGATGGCACAGATGATCACTACGCAACAAGAAGAATATCTTGTGAAGGCGGCTCAGGCCGTCAGGGGCAACTCCTATGCCCCGTACTCCGGGTATAGGGTTGGGGCTGCGGTGTTGGGAGAATCCGGCAGGGTTTACACCGGGGTGAACATAGAGAACGCGTCTTACGGCCTCACTGTGTGCGCCGAACGAGTCGCCATCTGGAAGGCGGTCTCTGAAGGGGAAAGGCACATCCTGGCTGTCGCAGTGGCCACAGAGGACGGCAGCACGCCATGCGGGGCGTGCCGCCAGGTGATGGCGGAATTCGGCGACGAGAACATGTTGGTTCTCGTATGCGATGGAAAATCGCTGCTGCGCCGCTTTTCCATGGGAGAGTTGTTGCCTGCGGCTTTTACAGGGGAAAATCTGACCAGGGTCAATCCTGGCGGCGCTTTGTGACTTGGAGGGAACGATGCCGGAGCAGCACCTGAATGTCCGGGTGAAAGAGGTGCGGGATTTGGTGGATGCCAAAGGATTCTCTTCCACCCCGGAGCGGTTTTGGGAGATGGTAGCCCTAATCCACACGGAGGTATGCGAAGCTACCGATGCTTACAAGAAGGGCGAATCTTCTGAGAGGATCGGCGAGGAGCTGATAGACGCCGTGATACGGATATTTCACCTGCTTTCCGCTCTGGGCCTGGATGCGGACGATCTGTTCGAGAAGAAGATGGCAGAGAATTGGAATAGGCCGTATCGGTACAACACAGTCCGTGGAGGCTGACGGATCGGTGAAAGGATGATGCAAGCGAGGAGTAGGATCCGTCTTTATCGTACCGAGGGAATTGTGTTGAGGCATCTGGAGTACGGAGAGGCGGATCGCATTGTCACTATGTGCACTCCCGATCTGGGGAAGGTCCGGGTTCTGGCGAAAGGCGTGCGCAAGCCAACCAGCCGCAAAGCGGGTCACCTGGAGCCTTTCACGCGTGTGGAGGTTTTGCTGGCCAAGGGACATACCTGGGATATCGTCACTCAGGCCGAGGCAGTCCAGATTTTTATCCGGCTTCGGGAGGACTTGCGTTTGTTGGCGTATGCTTCCCACATGGCCGAGATGGTGGACAGATTCGGCAGCGAAGGAGAGGCCGATGTGCCTCTCTACCAGCTCCTATCCCTTGCCCTGAGCCGTCTGGATGCCGGCGACAGGCCGGATCTCCTCACTCGTTTCTTCGACCTCCACCTGCTCAGCCTGGAGGGATATCAGCCTGAGCTGTTCCAATGCGTCGTTTGTGGGAAAGAACTGACGCCGGTGGATAGCTTCTTCAGTGTGGAGAGAGGGGGGGTTCTTTGTCCGGAGTGTGGCCGGGGCAGGGACGATGTTGTGCCGCTGCCCCTGGGTACGTTCAAATTGCTCAGGTTTCTCCAGCGCAGCGAATACAATGAGGTTAGGGCTTTGGATGTGAGGCCGTCGTCTCTGGAAGCTGTAGGCGGACTCCTTGATCGGTATATTGCCTATCATCTGGAGAGCGGCCTTCGTTCGGCGAAATTCCTGCGCCGGCTGCAGGCGCAGGCAGACGGGAGCAAGTGATGGAGATACGAGAGTTCCAGAAATGGCTTGCAGCTTGGGATTATGAGCGAGGCTGGAACAGAGTGGAGCCAGCCCACACATTAGTCCATGTAATGGAGGAACTAGGCGAGGTAGCCCGGCGCGTCCTAATGCTGGAGGGGTACAAGGGATCCAAAGACCAGGACGAGGTATTGGGCGAGCTATCGGAGGAAATGGGCGATTTGATCATGATGCTGTTCAAGCTGGCGTATCAGTATGGTATAGACCTGGAATCGGCGTTGGAGCAGACTATGGTAAAGGTAGAAGCCCGTTACCCGTTGGATAAATCCAGGGCCGAGATGGATCGCTACGAGGCTGTGCAAAGCGGGAAGAATCAGGGGGCTGGAGGTTGAGGTGGCAAGTTCTTTGCTTAAGACCTGGGATGGTTTATAATGGTTTTGTTTGTATGGGTCGATGTGTAGAGATCGGCATTTGGCACAGCAGCGACGAAAGAAGCGCTGAGAGCACCGCGGTCGAGCGGAGCGTTGCTTCCGAATGCGGGTGTTGCGACGTGTCGAATCAGCGATATCTAGCGGCTGGAGGTGAGCGATATGGGTTCAGTGGGGTTGCCGGAACTGTTGATAGTCTTGGTGATTGTGATCATAGTCTTCGGCGTTGGACGTCTGCCGGAGGTAGGGGGCGCCCTGGGCAGGGGTATCAGGGAGTTCCGCAAAGCAACTCAGGAGGAAGAGAAAGGCGTCGAGAGGAAGTCGAAGTCTGAAGAGGAGAGGAAAGAGGAATAGCTGGTAGCGCCCAAAACATGTGGAGCCTCCACTTGATGTTGAGGACGGGCCTCGGGCGGGAGAGCATGCTTGGTGATGATGTTGGCAAACGGCTAATCTAAGGCCGCATCTGGTGATGCGGCCTTCTGCATCGGAGGGATGGACTCTGCAAGCTATTTTCCTGTGGGGATCCATCCCCGGACATGCGGATCTTCTTTCCCGGGGGGAAAGATGAGTGTTTTGGGTGGCGGCGGCAAAGCCACATCAGGCAATACAACCGTCGTCAGAATTAATTGTCGAAATCCGAACGCTACCTCAGTTTTTCTCGCATGGATAAGGACGCACTCACATTGAGGAAGCATTTTTAGTGGATATTCAAGCAAGGCTACGACAACACGCTTTCGTCCGTCATATTCTTCTCATAGCTGCCGACCTGCTCACGGGTTTTCGGCTGTTCGTGGCGTTCTTAATCGTGGTCTTGGGGATTGTGTACGGCAGGAGAGCCCTTTCCTGGGTTGTCATTATGACTATGCTGGCATGGATGGGGGATTTTTTCGACGGTAAGGCCGCCAGGCTGGCGTCGGGGACATCGGTGCCGGGGACGAAGCTGGGGCGTTATGATTTTGTCGTAGATGCCACTCTCACGTTGGCCACGCTGATTTACCTTACCCTGGCATCTCTCGTCCCACTGTGGCTTGCAGTTGCTTATGTGGTTATTGCCTTCCTGGTATGTGCTCACGAGGAGGGGTCTAAGACTGTTGTTATTGCCTTTATGCGTCCGGTGGACTTGACCGCCGGTTTTTTTGCGTTCTATTTCTATCCCCCTCTGGCTTTCGTCTTCCTCGTGTGGTTACTGCTGGCGTTGTTCTGGAATTGGAAGCGGGTCAAAGTCGGGACTCCGTATTTTTTCAAGGACATACGGGCCCGTATAACAGGGAAGTCCATCCCTGAAGTACCGTCCAGAGAGGAATGGGGCGAGCTACACGAGGAATGGCCCTGGGATACCGAGGAAAATCGCAATCGTATCAAAGAGTGGGAACGTAAAGTGAAGAGTCACAAGAAGTGAAAGTGAGGGTTCGTCTGTTTCTGAGTGTCCATTAATGTGCAGGTGCGGCGCACTCCGAAATGCGTCGCACCTGATTGCCAGTCTGTCACTTACGCTCTACAAGCTTCAAGAAATATCGGTGAAACCTGTCGTCCCCTGAGAGTTCCGGGTGAAATGCCGTGCCCAAGAGCTTCCCCTGGCGCACGGCAACGATGCGTCCGTCCTCCAGTCGCGCTAGAACCTCGACATCGGGGCCAGCCTCTCGGACAATGGGCGCTCGAATGAAGACGCCGGGGAATGGAGCCGGTGGTGTGGTGTCGCTTACCTCTGCCAACGCCGGCACATCCAGCATCGTTTCGAAACTGTCTATCTGCCTGCCGAAAGCGTTGCGCTCCACTACGATGTCTAGCCCGCCGATGAGTGGTTGGTCTCGTCCGACATCTTTTGCCAGCAGGATTAGGCCTGCGCAGGTTCCCCACATGGGGAAGCCGGACCGAGCCAGCTGCCGCAATTGTTCCATGAGGCCAAATTCCACTGCCAGCTTTCCAACTGTGGTGCTTTCGCCCCCTGGAATGATTAGCCCATCCAGATCGTCCAGGTGTTCCGGCAGCCTTATTTCTTTTGTCTCGGCGCCAAGGGATTCGAGCATGAGTCGGTGCTCTCGGAAAGCACCTTGCAGAGCAAGAACGCCGATACGCATGGGTCACCAACCTCTCTGTGCCAGTAGCTCCTCTTTCGGAATTGTGTCAATGTTGATCCCAACCATCGCCTCGCCCAGATTCTTGCTCACTTCAGCCAGGATCTTCGGGTCGTTGTAGTGGGTTACTGCCATGACAATCGCCCTGGCACGCTCAGCAGGGTTCCCCGATTTGAAAATGCCGGAACCCACGAACACGCCATCCATGCCGAGTTGCATCATCAGCGCTGCGTCGGCCGGTGTAGCGATGCCGCCCGCGGCAAAATTGACCACCGGCAGCTTGCCGGTCTCCGCGACCTCCACCACCAGTTCGTAGGGGGCGCCGATTTCTTTTGCGTACCGCATCAGCTCCTCTTTCGGAACAGCGGTCAGGTGGCGGATTTCGCCGAGCACTGCCCTGGCGTGGCGGACTGCCTCCACCACATTTCCGGTGCCTGCCTCCCCTTTAGTGCGGATCATCGCAGCGCCTTCTCCGATGCGCCGGAGAGCCTCACCCAGGTTCCTGGCGCCGCACACAAAGGGAACTTTGAATCCCCATTTGTTGATATGATGTTCCTCGTCTGCTGGAGTAAGGACCTCACTTTCGTCTACGTAGTCCACCCCGAGCGCTTCCAATATCTGTGCTTCTACGAAATGCCCGATGCGAGCTTTTGCCATCACAGGGATGCTCACGGCGTCCATAATCTCCAGTACTTTTTCGGGATCGGCCATGCGCGCCACGCCGCCCTGGGCACGGATGTCCGCAGGCACGCGCTCCAGTGCCATTACTGCTACAGCGCCGGCATCCTCCGCGATCTTGGCTTGCTCCGCATTGGTGACGTCCATGATGACGCCGCCCTTGAGCATCTCTGCCAGCCCAGCCTTGACCTTAAATGTGCCTGTCTTCCAATCCATTCTCCTTGACCTCCTGATAAAGGCAAGGGGGCACCTTGCCCGTTTGAATTTGAATGTCAAGCCCGACCCTTTTGCTGTGTCGGTCTCTGGTCTTTTGTTTCCAACCAAATACATTATACTCCCAAGGGTAGCTGGTAGCAACTGAGCTTTGGACACCATCTCTTCGCCGGAGTGAGTCGGTGCGGGTGCAGCATGTG
>CAZDOZ010000014.1:0-21901 GCA_964507175.1 uncultured Anaerolineae bacterium | reverse complement strand
AGGCATTGGCATGTTTTTGCCTTGTTCCCCTGCATCTAGCCACAGTATAACTCTGGAAAGAAGAGGGTGGTATCCCGATTTTGTCGCACTGGGGCTACGTGAAAATCAGTATTCCACCTAACTAGGTGTGGATGTATTCTCTTAGCAGGGTAAAACGTGAAAGGGAGGTTTTTTATGAAATGAGGTGAACATGGTGCTAGGAGCACGCCCACACATCTGGTGAGCGGACAGGGTTCCAGATTCATGCCTTGGATCGTAAAAGTGCTTCCGGTAGCCACCACGGTCAAGGGGAGTGCTACTGGGCTTTGGACATGAGTCCGGACAACATTTCTTCGCTGGGATGAATCGGTACGGGTGCAGCATGCTGCACCCGTACCGGCCGAACGTTGCTCTGCTCACAATGCGCTGCTACCCGCCATGTCCAAACTTCTTGTCCGAATATCAGGGGTGGTACTAACATGGTAGGAGAAAAAAGACGAATGGCATTGACTACTTCCCAGGAGATGCAGAGTAAGAGAGTGTGCGTGGCTGGTCGGTTTCTTTCTGGATGCTGTTATGATATGTGGAGTCTGGGGATAGTGTTGATATTGTTAGGGGTGATTGTCTTCTCCCTGGTAGGCCTGACCGACCCAGATTTCTGGTGGCACCTGCGCACCGGCCAGCTGGTCTATGAGAGCGGGCATGTGCCGCACACTGATCCATTTTCTTTCACCGCGTATGGAAAGCCCTGGATCAGCCACGAATGGGTAGCCGAGCTCATAATCTATCTGCTGGTCAGCACGGTCGGTTACCTGGGCACACTTCTCCTTTTCGGCATAATGTTTGTTTCCGCTTTCTGGATTCTCTACGAGTACCTGGATGTTCTCGGCACCCAGCCGACGATACGCCTGGCGGTCATAGCGCTGGGAAGCGCGGGGGGAATGTCATTCCTCACCGTTCGTCCTCGGATATTCACAATCCTTTTTTTCTCCATATTTCTTCGGAAAGTTTTAGATTACTGGGAGCGGCGTTCGACCTCCATTTGGATCTTGCCGTTTCTCATGCTGCCTTGGTGCAACATGCATGCCGGGTATATCGTAGGATTGGTGATTCTTTTCATCCTTTGGCTCGCGGAGGTAGCTCGTCCGTTGATGATGAAAGAGGAAGGACGATGGGAAGAAGTCGGAGTCGTTCTCTTCCTTACGTTGGTCGCCTCTATGGTTACACCGCATGGGATCAAAGGTCTGATTTACCCGTTTACATACCTCAGCGGGCATAATCCTTCTTTGCGACTCATCCAGGAATGGCAATCGCCCAATTTTCACGCAACTTACGGTATCCCCTTGATCATATGCATATTGATATCCATGGGATCTGCTCTGACATGGCAGAAGGAAGATATGTTCTCGTTTACTCTGTTGGCCGGAGTAACAGCTGCCACCCTATACTCGGTTCGGTACATGCCGTTGTTCTGCCTGACTTGGGTTGCAGTGGAAGGTAAGTGGTTTGCAAAGCAGTGGCCTCGCAAGGACAAAGGGCCCATCCTCGTGACACGCGGGCAGGCACGGCGCAATTGTCTGACTTTCGTGTTGGTCATATTGATGTATGGCATCCTTTTGATGCATTTGTACCACCGGGGGAGGCTGCAAACCTTCGATCTCCCCAGGACTGATGGAAAAGCATATTATCCCGCTGCTGCCGTCGATTGGCTGGAGGAGAACCGTCCTCATGCGCGTTTGTTCAACCTGTACAGGTGGGGAGGATACCTGATCTATCGACTTTGGCCGGAGAACAAGGTGTTCATTGATGGAAGGGCGGATGTGTACGGCAGCGGCTTTGTCATGGCTTATTACGACGCAGTAAGCGCTCGGCCTGGATGGAAATCTGTGTTGGATAAGTGGCGAGTGGACACGGTGTTGATCCCTCCGAACATGCCGTTGAATTCCGTCCTGGAAATGAGCCCTGAGTGGCAAAAAGTCTTCAGCACGCGGCACGAGGTGGTCTGGGTGCACTCTGCAAAAGGCAATTGACCGGGGAAGAGTGATTGTGATAACATGAATGTGCATTCTGCTGAGCGATGCTTGCACAGATGCCGCAGAGGGGCCTACGGACTGAACCACGGTGGATACGAGTGCTGGGGATTGTCACCTGGATAGTGGTATTGCTTGGCGGGAGTGCCTTGTTTGCAGGATTCTTCCCTTGCGTCCTCGCCGGAAGTGGGGCGACCTGCAGGTCTTGCATCTGTCCAATGGGCTTCGTGAGGTGAGGCATGAGCAAAATCGAGCTTTACTCGCTTTCGCTCCCAGTGATAGATTCTCCGACCGACCTTGTCCAGGTACTTGCCGAACGCCTGGACGAGGAAGGATATGGGCTGCAAAAAGGCGATGTAGTGGTCATAACTTCCAAATACGTGTTGAAAGCCAGGGGAGATATGGTGAAAATCTCTGACGTCAAGCCAAAATTTCGCGCCAGAGCGATTGCAAAGCTCACCGGCAAAGATCCTGTGGAGGTGCAGATGATCCTGGACGCTGCCAGGAAAGTGCTGTTTTATGCTCCGACGAAATTCGTGGAAGAGCATACAGGCGAGATTGGGAAGGATGCAACCCTGGCCGCTCGAGCAGCGCAATCGGAGCCCGCTGTACTTTTCACCATCACCAGGAATGGGTTCATCACTACAGATTCAGGGCTCGATTATTCCAACATACCTCCGGGCTACGCGGTGGTAAACACCGCCGATTTCGATTCGATAGCCAGGGAGACCAGGGAAAAGCTAGAGGACAGGTTTGGCGTGGACATAGCGGTGGTCATCACCGACACGGAATTCACCCTGTCCAATGGGAAATTCGGCTCGATGGATTTTGCAGTTGGAGCCAGCGGGATCATGTCCATCTCCAGGGAGTTCGGATCGCCGGACCTGTATGGGAGACCGAAATTTGGCGGTTTGGACATCATCGTGGACGAGATCAGCGCTGCAGCGGCATTGATGATGAAACAATCGGCAGAAGGGATACCCGCGGTTCTAATCCGCGGTCTGGCATACGAGAAGAGTGACGAAGGGGTCGGGAACATTTTGATCTCTCGGTACGGGAAAACTGCCAGGAAGATCGCGGCGGAAGGGTTCGTAGGCAACCTGATCGGCAAGCTGGTCAGGATATTGTAGGGCGAATTACTTTTCGAGCAGACGCGATTTGGTACCGTTTCTCTACGCGGTGTTTGTGCGTCAATCTTTCATCCCAGCTGCCTTCGGCGGCTCTGGCAGCCAGCGTGGCACCCGTAGCCCCAAGCCGTCCCAGGAGCCTTCTCGACGCACCAGGGGCGAAACAAGCCCTGTATCGAGCGGGAGGGCCTCCAGGAGCACTTTTGGGCTTCGATTTGCTTCGAAATCCCTTGCGCCTTTCTTGCTTTTGGGTTTGGCCCCGGTGGTGTATAATTCCCCATAGCCGCTCGATCTCATCGGCGAGTAAGCGGTTCTCTTGTGCAACGCGAGGGACAGAGAAGCCCTCGGACGTACAACCCGAATGGAGGTGCGAATGTCCTGGCCTGAGAAGAGCAAAATCATTTCCGGCGTGGAGAACATGCTCCGCGTCAACATGGGATTGGAACCCGGAGAAGCTATCCTTGTCCTGACCGACATTCCTACGAGCAAATTCTGGCAGGAAAAGCCAGCGGACATACTCACATCGGTATCGGAGCGGGCAATGCTTGCAAAGCTGGTGGCCGAGGCAACGGCAGGGCTCTTCCCAGACAACCCTGTGGCGTTCCATCCCTTCTCTGTGACCGGCAGTCACGGCAGGGAACCGGATGGCAGCACAGCCGCTTTAATGAGGAAGCCTCAGGTCATCCTGGCGATCACCACTTACTCTCTTTCCCACACTAACGCCCGCCAGAATGCCACGAAGTCGGGCGCCCGCATCGCCAGCATGCCCGGATTCGAGGCGAGGATGCTGGAAGAAGGCGGTCCAATGATGGTGGACTACATGCAAGTATCAAAGGACTGTCACCTGTTTGCATCTCGGCTTAGCTCTGCTAGCGCAGTCCACGTTACCACTCCATACGGGACTGACCTGGAGTTCAGCATTGCCGGCAGAAAAAGCCAGGTGGACGACGGGCTTTACAACACAAAGGGTAAGTTTGGGAACCTGCCTGCGGGCGAGACCTACATCGTGCCTGTCGAGGGTACTGGTCAGGGTGTGCTGGTCGTTCCAAGTGGGTGGTATCCCAGACTCGAAGAGGACCTTACTTTTGTTTTCTCCAAAGGGGAAGTGGTAGGGATAGAAGGCGGCGGCAGGGTAGGCGATCATTTCCGTGCGGTGCTGCAGACGGGAAACCAGAAAGAGCCTTACAAGTCTCGGCGGAATCTGGCCGAGCTAGGCATCGGCACTAACCCTAACGCTCACAGGCCCGATAATGTCCTGGAAGCAGAGAAAATCAAGGGCACCATTCACATAGCCATCGGGGATGATATTCACATGGGGGGCCTGGTGGAGGCAGACTTGCATGAGGATTTCGTCCAGCCCCGGCCCACCCTGGTTGTGGATGGCGATGTTCTGATTCGCGGTGGGGAGTGGCTGATAGCCTGATTCAGTCGTCGTCGGTGAGTTTCCGCCAGCCCAACATGTTTCTGAATGCTGTGGGCATTTGCCGAGGAGGAATGATGCAGGAGCTCGAGGGCGATGTCGCCGAGATATTAATCCCTGAAGATGTCTTGGCAAAGCGGGTAGCCGAGCTTGGGGCAGAAATCAGCGCCGACTACGAGGACTTGGAGATAACGCTGATAGCCGTCTTGAAAGGGAGTGTGATCTTCCTTAGCGACCTGATGCGCCATCTGACCGTGCCCCATAGAATAGATTTCATGGCGACATCCAGCTATGGTGATGTTACGGAGAGCACCGGTGTGGTCAAGATATTGAAGGACCTGGATTCTCCGATTATGGGAAAGCACGTGCTCATTGTAGAGGATATCATAGATACCGGTCATACACTTTCTTATCTCTTGGAGATTCTGGAGCACAGGCAGCCAGCCAGCCTGAGGATTGTGACGCTTCTGGACAAAAGGGAGCGGCGAGAGGTGCCGGTATTCGTCGACTATGTCGGGTTTGAGGTGCCGAACAAGTTTGTGATAGGATATGGTCTGGATTTCAACGAGCTTTACCGCAATTTGCCATACATTGGGGTGTTGAAGCCGGAAATCTATGCCTCGGCGGAGCATCCGGGAGGATAGATACTCCCGTCAGCAGGACGTACGCCCCCGGGAGCGCCACACCTGAGGGCGACGATTTTTATTTCACTGGGAGCGGATTGAGAAGCCGATGAGTGAGCTGGGTGAACGACTACGCAGCACGCGAGAGAGCCTTGGCCTTTCCTTGGAGGATGTGTCCGGAGAAATTCGCATTCGCCCCAAGTATCTCCAGGCGCTGGAGGATGGAAGGTTTTCGGACCTTCCAGGTAGGGTTACCACCAAGGGATTTCTCAGGAACTATGCCCGTTACCTGGGCCTGAACCCTGACGAAATCCTGGAGATGTACCGGAAGGAGGTACAGGAAGAGGCCCCTATCCCCGTGACCGTTGGCAGGGCAGAGGACATTTTCGGCAAAGGCGATGTCAACGTCAAGCTGCGGGACTCCATAGGCAGAAAATCGGGTACATTTTACATAGTTTTCGTCTTGGTCCTCGCCGCGGTCGTCGGTGGGTGGTGGTTGTATCGCGGCGGCCGTCTGACTTTTCCATCGTTTACCCTGCCGGAGGTGCCATTGCTTCATAGAGAAGCCACGGCAACTCCAACGCCGACCTTTACCCCTACCGCCACGGTAACCCCTGTGCCCACAGCGACACCCACGGTGACGCCTACAGCCACTCCTACCGTGACTGCCACGCCGACGTCTACCGAGACGCCAGCGCCGACCATCCGGTTAACTGTGAACGTGCGTGGTGGGCCTTGCTGGATCAGGGTGATTGCCGATGGCGCGGAAGTGCAACCTGGGGAAGTGAAACAGCCTGGGTTCAGCGGATCGTGGACGGCGAAATCCAGGGTGGAGCTGAAAGTGGGAGACGCTGGGAACGTGACGGTTGCCATGAACGGCCAGCCCCTGCCACCGCTAGGCACCGCTGGTGAAGTAGTCAGCATGGTCTGGCAGGTTCAGGGAGGAAATATCGTTTCCGCAACGGCTACACCGCCGCTTCCCACGCCAACGCCGTCCTAGCTCGGCAGTCGAGTGTGGTGTGTGCTTGCGTCTGTGGCGTGGATTTCAGCGTCCTCCCCGGTGGAATTCATTGGTAGGAGCGCACTTAAGCGTGGAGCAGGCCGCAGGCCTGCTCCACGGTCCAATATCTGGTAAGCGGAGAGCACTCCAGACCTGCATCTCAGGTGGTAAAAGCGCTTTCGGTAGCCACTACGGTTAAGGGGGGCTACCAACTCATTCAAAGAGGAAATTTTTATGTCAAGAATAGTTGTGGTATTTGGTAGTTCTCGCACCAGGGACGCTGAGCGCTTGAGAAACGCGGAGGAGATGGGACGCCTGCTGGCTGGCTCTGGCTACGTTGTCGGCAGTGGGGGCTATGGAGGCATCATGGAGGCGGTGAGCAGGGGGGCATATCAGGCCGGCGGTCGCGTGATCGGGTACACCACCGATCAATTTGGCAATTTGTTGCCTTCCCGCTGGCTCAGCGAGGAGCGGAGGGCGCCAGATGTCCACCTCAGGATCAAGCGGATGCTTGGTGAAGGTGACGCGTTCGTCGCCATGTGGGGCGGCATAGGTACCTTGGCTGAGGTGACGATGGCGTGGAACGTTGCTCAGATCGCTGCACTGCAGGGGAGGACGCCTAAGCCCCTGGTCCTTGTGGGCGGTAACTGGCCACCGTTGGTACGTTGTATCGGCGACCACACGGAAATTGGGAAGAGCGTACTGGCGCTGCCAGTGACTGTCTCGTCGCCGGAGGAGGCGCTCGAGTGCCTCAGCAGGCTGCTTGACTGACACCGCAGACAAATCATCTAATCAGGAGAGTAAAATCATGGCAGGACAAGGGGTTACCCCTCGAAGCGAGGACTATTCCAGATGGTACAACGAAGTCATCCTGAAGGCAGAACTGGCAGATTACTCCCCGGTGAAGGGATGTATGGTCATACGGCCCTATGGGTATGCCCTGTGGGAGAACATTCGAGACCAGCTTGATCAACGGTTCAAGGCCACCGGGCATGTGAACGCTTATTTTCCTCTCTTCATCCCGATGAGCTTTCTGGAGAAAGAGAAAGAGCATGTGGAAGGGTTCTCGCCGGAGTTGGCGGTGGTTACCCATGGAGGTGGGAAGAAGCTGGAAGAGCCCCTGGTGGTGCGTCCTACCTCGGAGACGATCATCAATGCCATGTACGCCAAATGGGTCAGGTCGTATCGGGACCTTCCAATCCTGATAAACCAGTGGGCCAATGTGGTCCGATGGGAGATGCGGACTCGGCTTTTTCTGAGAACTACCGAGTTCCTTTGGCAGGAAGGGCACACGGCCCACGCTTCCCGGGAGGAGGCTGAGGAGGAAGCGAGGCGTATCCTGGATTTGTACGCCGACTTTGCCGTCAACGAGGCAGCAATCCCTGTGATATCCGGAATGAAAAGTGAGATCGAGAAATTCGCTGGCGCGGTCTGGTCTTCCACCATCGAGGCGATGATGGGGGACAAGAAGGCGCTTCAGGCAGGCACCTCCCACTACCTGGGGCAGAATTTCGCCAAGGCATTCGGCACGCGGTTTCTCAACAAGAACAACGAGCTGGAGTATGTCTATCAGACCAGTTGGGGGGTCAGCACCCGGATGGTTGGTGCGGTGATAATGGTCCACGGCGATGACAAAGGGCTGGTGCTGCCGCCGCGGCTTGCTCCGATCCAGGTGGTTATGGTCCCCATCTGGCGGAAGGATGCGGACAAACAGAAAGTCCTGCCCGTGGCTCGGAGAGTCTACCAGCAACTGAAGGATGCAGGCGTCCGGGTCAAGCTGGACGACCGCCCGGAACTTTCCCCTGGCTTCAAGTTCAACGACTGGGAGATGCGGGGCGTGCCGGTTCGCATGGAGATAGGACCGAGGGATGTGGATAGCGATGCCGTTATGCTGGCCCGTCGGGACGTTCCTGGCCGGGATGGGAAGCAAAGCGTCAGCATGCAAGGGCTGGTTGCATCCGTCCGTCAGCTTTTGGTAGACGTGCAGCACTCGCTTCTGGATCGCGCCACCAGGTTTAGAGACAGCAATATCTACGAAGCGAAGAACTACGATGAGTTCAAAGAGATCATCAAGGCTGGTGGTTTTGTGCGCGCTCCGTGGGCCGGCACGTCCGAGGACGAATTGCGCGTGAAAGAGGAAACCAAAGCCAGTATCCGCTGTTTCCCCTTTGATGCTGAGGGCGAGGGCGGTACCTGCTTCTACACCGGCAAGAAAGCTGCGCGGATAGCGATTTTCGGCAAGGCGTACTAGTCAGACCTCAGGCGATACTATCACCTATTGAGGCAAAGGCGACGCACGCGTCGCCTTTGTTGAATCTAACGTAATCATAACTGTTCTCGGAGCAAAAGTGCCATTCCTACCATTATCCAGGAAACCTGGCGGTATCCACGAACGTGCTTTCTGGGTCGTTCTGGCGGCGATCTTGCTGGCGGCGGCATGGTTTCGCTTCGTCCCGGTCGAATGGGACATGCTGCAGTTGGCCCATCCGGACGAGCGGTACATCGTCTGGGTTGCGGAGACGATCCATCGCCCCAACAGCCTGCAGGAGGCGCTGGATCCCGACCGATCGCCCATGAACCCTTTCCGCTGGCCTCCGGAGAAAGGCAAGACCGTGGGTGAGGAGCGCATCTACGCCTACGGCCATTTTCCTCTGTATCTGCTGGTTGCCGCTGCCCATGGCGCGAGAGCGGCAGCGCCTTATCTGATGCGCCTGTTCCCTCCATCCCATCGGGGTTTCTTCCTCTCTGTGGCACCGCACCTGACGGAGTACAACTACATGCCTCTGGTGGGCCGCCCCATGGTTGCCATGTTCGACATGGGCACGCTGTTCCTCATTGCCATGCTGGCCCGGAAGTTGTATGGAAACGCGACGGCGCTGCTGGCAGCGGCGTTTCTGGCGTTCACCGTCCTTCACATCCAGCTTGCCCATTTCACCACTACCGACCTGGTGATGACTTTCTGGGCCACCTGGACTGTTTTTTGGTCTGTAGCGTATCTGAGGAGCCGACGGTCGGTGCATCTCGTCCTGGCGGGGATTGGGTACGGCCTGGGCGTGAGTTCCAAATTCAGCGCCATAGTCGCTGCCTTGCCTTTGTTCCTGGCGGTGCTGCTGGTGCATTGGAAGGACTGGAGGCGAACGATCGAGTGGAGTCTCCTGGCGCTGGCGGTCGCTCTCGCCTCTTTCGCCGTCACGAGTCCGTACGCTATCCTCGACTTCCGCCACTACGCCATGAACATCGCCGACCAGGGGGCGATGGTGCGGGGAATCTGGCAGGTGCCCTACACCCAGCAGTACGCTGGTACTCTGCCGTACCTGTACCAGGGGAAACAGCTTCTTCTCTGGGGGATGGGCGTGCCGCTGGCGCTATTTGCTTTCGCTGGCCTTGGCTGGCAGACTTGGAAGCTCGTCAGGTTGCGGATATCCGGCGAAGAGGCAGTCATCCTGGCGTGGGTTCTGCCGGCCGCCCTGGCCACAGGCAGTTTTTACGTGAAGTTCCTCCGGTATATGGCTCCCATTACGCCTTTTCTGGCCCTGTATGCTGCGTGGTTTTCCGTGGAGATTTTCAATTTGCTGCGTCGGAGGTGGCGTTACGCCTGGGGCGCGGTTGTGGCGCTCTCTTTGGTGGCGACGGGGCTTTGGGCGTTGGCGTTCCACGACATCTACGACCAGCCCCACACTTGGGTGCAGGCTTCCATTTGGATTTACGAGCATGTGCCCGATGGCAGCACCATCCTGACAGAGGACTGGGATGACGCGCTTCCCCTCACCCTGGACGCCTCCGGAATCCAGATCGAGAAGCCTGAGTACAAGTTTATCGAGCTCCCATCATACGACGACGACACGCCGGAAAAACGCGACAGAATAGTCTCCTTACTGAAAGACACGGACTACATCACCATTGCGTCCCGGCGGATATACCGAGTGGTGGGGCGCTTGCCCGGCAAGTACCCACTGATGAACCTCTATTACCGGCGGCTTTTCTCCGGCGAGCTTGGGTTCGAGAAAGTGGCTGAGTTCAGTCAGTACCCTCACTTGGGCCCCCTGATGATCCGAGACACCAATGCCGACGAGAGCTTCGTGGTTTACGACCATCCCCACCCGATGATCTTCAGGAAGATCCGGTGGCTGTCGGAGGAAGAGATGAAGCGGCTTCTCACCCCGCCGGGATGGGGAGTGGGCAGGCGCGGGCGTGTCCCCGGGCTGGCGCGTACCGTCCCTCCGCCCACCGTGCGGCCTCCGGCGTCGTGGAATGCTCCGGCGGAGCGGAACCCGTTGCTGGCGGCCCTCACCTGGTGGTTCTTGCTCCTGGCTATGGGACTGAGCACCTGGCCTCTGACGGTGATGATTTTCCGCAACATGAAAGATCGTGGCTGGGCTTTTGCCCGCCTCGCGGGGTGGCTCTTCATCGCCTACGTCAACTGGCTCCTGGCCAGCCTGGGGTTGGCGACCAACAGCATCCCTGTGCTCCTGGCTGCGTGGGCGTTGCTTCTGGCGGCGAACCTGGTGATCTGGCGGGTGTGGGGTGCTGAGGTGCGGGGTGCATGGAGTCGCTCCCGCCGCCTCGTCCTGACGGAGGAGGCGATTTGGCTGGCGTCGTTCATCTTTTTTCTGGTGTTGCGCATCCTGAACCCCGACCTGTGGCAGCCCTGGTTCGGCGGCGAGAAGTTCATGGAGCTGGCGTTCCTCCACGCAACCATCCGCACGCCCCATTTCCCGCCTTACGACCCATATTTCGCCGGAGGTGTACTCAACTATTACTACTACGGCCTCTACCTGGTGGGTGTCCTGAGCCGACTGAGCGGCATTTATCCGCGGGTCTCCTTCAACCTGGCGATTCCGGCGCTTTTCGCCTCCACTGTTGTTGGGACATTCTCCCTTGGCTACACTCTGGGCCGGGGGAGGAGACTGCTGGCGGGGGCGCTGGCGGCTTTCATGACAGCGATCTGGGGGAATCTGGCCGGATTCGTCCAGCTTGTCACTGCTCTCAGGGCAGCTCGAGGGCACCTCGCTCTGCCCTACAGTTACTGGGCGGTGAGCCGGGTCATCCCTCATACCATCAACGAGTTTCCGTACTGGAGTTTTCTCTTCGCCGACCTGCACCCCCATCTCATTGCAATTCCTTTCACGATCCTTTATCTGGCGCTCACGTGGGAGGTATGGCGGGGTAACGACAGTCTGTTCATTTCCACTGCTGCAGGGTTCGTGCTGGGGATGCTGGCTGCCAGCAACACCTGGGACTTCCCGGTGGCGGTGGGATTTCTTCTGTTGGTGGTGTCGCTGCGCATGCTGCGAAGCAGAGTATCCGCCAGTTTGCTGTTTTGTGTAGTGCTATCTCTGGTGATTTCGGCGGTTCTCTACATGCCATTTTTCCTGCACTACAATCCGGTCGGCAGCCATGGTGTCGGGTTCGCTCCCGGCGGCAACCCCACCTGGCCCTGGCTTCAGGTGTGGGGGCTTTTCGTCCTGCTGGCAGGGTGCTACCTGCTGGGATTGGCTCTCCCCGCTCGCCCGCTGCGGAGCGGAGGACATCTGTTGGGTTCCCTGCTCGCCCTGGCAGCTGGCGGCACGGCCATCGTCCTGGCAAAAGATGGCTACGTGGTGGCGGCGCTCTTGCTGCTGCTCTGGTTTGTCTCTGCCGTGGCCCTCTGGCGGTGGCGAAACCACGAGCGGGCTTTCGTCGCTACCCTCATTTTCTCCGCGTTTGGGATTCTCTTTTTCCTGGAATTCTTCTACCTGCGGGATTTCCTGGACGGCGGAGATTGGTATCGGATGAACACTCTGTTCAAGTTTGGGATACAGGCGTGGGTGTTTCTGGGTGTAGGCGTCGGGGTTGGTACGGCCGAAATGCTCCGTCTGGACCGGCGATGGAAACCCGGGAAGCAGGCGGTTTTCCGCTCGGTGATCTGGATTTCACTGGCGCTGGGAAGTGTTTTCTTCCTCGTTGGGACCCCCGCCAGGGTGACTGAGCGATTTCCGGGGGCCCGTCCTGCCATTGGTACCCTCGACGGCATGGCGTACATGTCTGTGGGTGTCTATCGTTGGAAAGACGTGACGATAGACTTGAAGTACGACTACGAAGCGATCAACTGGCTGTGGGAGCACGTTGGCGACATGTCGGTGGTCGCCGAGGCGCCTCTGGACTACTACCGGGCGGGGGCGCTGCGGGTTTCTTCGTTTACAGGTTTCCCCACGCTTCTAGGCCAGCACGAGCCGGAGCAAAGGTCGTGGGGTGAGGTGCTCCCAAGACAGCAGGACGCCACGGAGCTTTTCGACACGGCCGATCCGCATCTCGCATGGGAGATCATGCGCAAACTGGATGTGCAGTATGTCTATCTTGGTCAGATCGAGCGGGGCGCTTACCCACAGGGGGTAGGGAAGTTCGATGCATTGGTCCGGTCGGGAAAGCTGGAAATCGTGTATCGTAACCCCGGCGTTACCGTCTATCGGGTGCGGTGAGGAGCCGGTTTGTTTTGGATGTGTCCCAACCTGAACGAGCCAGAAACCAGTCCACAGATTTACGCAGATTACACGGACTTCTAGACACCTCGCAAAGCATGTTTAAGCATTAGAAGCATGCAACGTGTTGGTAAGGATAAGGTCACTACTTCTGCCATCCTCCTGCTTTCAGCAGTTGCTCCATGGTTTTCTGTGTTTTCCTGAGCTGAGGTGACACATCCCCTCCCTGCCATATGGCCTCCCACATGTTGGATAGCGGCATCCAGAGCAGGTCCATAGCGGGGTGGTTCGGGAACGGTGCTCCGGCCCTCACCTGAAGAATGCGTCTGGCGAGCTTTGAGTTTCTGTGATACCGGAGCCATGAATCGTTGGGAGCCCTGTAAGCCGGGATGAATGCCAGTTGGTTCCCCATGGCGGACGCGAATTCCCACGTTGACATGAAATGTGCCAGATCCGCTGCTTCGGCGGGATGGTGCGTTGCCGGTGATATTGCCAGACCCCACACAACCACCAATGGTTTGGCACGGTGGGTGCTATCCAGCAGGGGCCACTGTGCGAGATCGAATGTGGTTTTTCCTTTCCTCAGATTCTCCAAGAATGTGCCATCTGTCATGAGCCACGCCTGCTTCCCCTGGGCAAACCGTTCTTCCGGCGCAGTTTTGTCCTGCTTTGGCATCAGCTTTCGGAGGCTCTGGACCAGCGAAGCCCCAGACTTTCCACCACTGGTATCCACCCCTACTTTCTCGTCAGAGATATAGCATCCTCCGGCGCCGTAGAACCACGGGGCATTGAGGTAGGGATTCCCACGGCCTGGATAATCGAAGTAGACATCTTGCGGGTGTGTTTGTCGGAATACCTTGCTTTCGGAGATGAACTGAGCAATGGTATCGGGTGGCCTGGGAACGAGCCGGGGGTTGTAAACCAGTGCCAGGCCGCCCATCGCCTGAGGGAACATCCAAAACTCGCCATCGTATTCGACAGCTTTCTTTGCCAAAGGCTCGTACTCTTTTCTTATCTGTGGGCCGTACTTTGGGGCGAACTCGTCCAGGGGAATTATAAAACCCGCCTCCGCTATAGCGCCGATGCGGTCGGAAGTGATTGAGAAAAGGTCGGGGCGTTTGGCAGAATTTTCCGCTCCTGTGAGCCTTCCGATCACATCCACATTTGTCTGCACCACTACTGATACCTCTGGGTGCTCGTCCCGGTACCTGGTCAGCGCTTTGTCGAATGCTGGCATTAGCACGTCTGGGTAGTCGAGCCAGATGGTAACGGTAATTGGCTTCCCCGGGGGCACAGGAGTGGCAGTAGGAGGTGCGGGAGCGACGTCGGGCCTGGGGGAAGGCGTAGGAACTGGCGTTGCTATCTCTGGGATAGGAAGAGCCGCCGTGAAGTGGGGGGTGGAAGATTTGGCGGACAGTGCCGTCGAACGCCTTGGAAGCGGCGATGGGTTTTCTTTCGTTTGGCTGGTATGTCCCTGGAGCAACAGCAGCAGGATCAAAAACATTAGCAGGGCGAACACTATTGCCCACCTGCGAGCGCCTGTCGTCATGGTGGTTACCTCCTACCTGTAGCCGCTGCAGACGGCTGGAATGGAGTGCAAAAACCGATTGTCGGTTGTCGATTGATAGAATACCGTATTTTAATGAATCTGCCTTTAAAATGCAAAATTCTCTCACAAAAGGGATTTCGATTTGCTTCGGGGACCCGCAAGAACAACGCAATGTCGTTACAGAGATTGCCTCTCTGCCTCTGCAAGCGGAACTCTTGTTCGAGAATGGTCACCTTGTGGGGATCTCTGTCCAGGGAGAGATCGGGGCATCGACGCAGTCGCTATGAATGGCAGCTCACCACATAACGGGGCAGTGGTTCGGCGGACGAAAACGGAGCGAGCATCCGAACTGCTATGGTGGAAGCCGGGCGCCGTCCCGTTCAGCGGGCACTTTGGCAGCGTCCGCCGAACGATGAAAATAGGTGGATAAAGCAAATCAGCGAGAAGCTCTCTCGCACAGGACTTCCCGCTGATTCAGTAGGGATCGGAGGGCGGCTCTTACTGGATTCTGAGCACGACCGGAGCTTGTTTCCAGATCTCCTCCAGCTGGTAGAACGAGCGTCTGTCGGGCGTCATAATGTGGACGATCACATTGCCGTAATCCATGAGGACCCACCCCCCTCTGGCGGTGCCTTCGACGTGAAGGGGAAGTATCCGATTTTCCTGTTTCAACGTTTTGGAGATCCATTCGACAATCGTATCTCCCTGACGCTCGGAGTCCACGGTAAGGATCAGAAAGTAATCTGCGATGATGGAGACCGGCCTCAGATCCAGCAGGAGGATGTCCTCTGCTTGTTTTTCCTCTGCTAGAGCCACTATTCGATTGGCCACGTCCAAAGATTTCAGAATACCACCTCCTATTCGAAAACCAACTGAACCTGCTTCCAAAGACGTATCAGCGATGAGACTGCTTGTCTAACGCTAAGACGCAGAGAAGCAAAGCCGCAAAGGCTTTTTGAAATTCTTTGTGCCTTGCGGTCCTTTGCATCTTCGCGTTTTCTATACCCAGCCTCTGAACCGCGATAGAATTTGCAGCCTCAGACATCCAGGTTGCGGACCAGCTTTGCGTGGGTCTGGATGAACCGCCGTCTGGGGGGTACTTCGCTTCCCATGAGCATGTTGAACGTTCTATCGGCTTCCGCAGCGTCCTCCAGCGTCACCTGAAGCAACACCCGCCGCTCTGGATTCATGGTGGTCTCCCAGAGCTGCTCCGGGTTCATCTCCCCCAGTCCTTTGTATCGTTGGATCGCCACTTTTTGGCTTTTCAGTGCTGCCAGGACACCTTCCAGTTCGGCATCGGTGTAAGCGTATTCGTGCTTGTTACCGTACTTGACCAGGTAAAGGGGTGGCTGCGCCAAATACAGATGCCCGTTTTCGATGAGTTGCTGCATGTACCGGAAGAAGAAAGTCAACAGCAAGGTTGTGATATGGGCACCATCCACGTCTGCATCCGTCATGATTATCACGCGGGCATATCGCAGGTTGTCCGTGTTGAAGTCATCGCCAATGCCTGTCCCCAGCGCGGTGATCAGTGCCTGGATTTCCTTGCTCTCCAGTGCCCGGTCGAGTCTGGCTTTTTCAACGTTGAGGATCTTGCCCCGGAGCGGCAGGATTGCCTGGAAGCGCCTGTCACGTCCTTGCTTCGCCGAGCCTCCGGCGCTGTCCCCTTCTACGATAAAAATTTCCGTCTTGGATGGGTCGCGCTCGGAACAGTCTGCCAGCTTGCCCGGCAGAGTCATCGTCTCCAGAGCGCTTTTCCGGATCACCAGGTCCCTTGCCGCCCTGGCGGCGAGGCGGGCCCGGGCCGATGTGTGACATTTGGCGATGATCGCTTTGGCCGCCGCGGGGTGTTCTTCCAGCCACTCGGCGAGCGCCTCGCCTACCACCGATTCCACCTGGCCTTTGACTTCGGCGTTTCCTAGCTTTCCTTTGGTCTGGCTCTCGAACTGAGGCTCTTTCAGCTTGACGCTGAGGATCGCCGTCAGTCCCTGACGCACGTCGTCGCCGGAGAAATTCGATTCGTTTTCCTTGAGCAGGCCCATCTTCCGGGCGTAGTCATTCAATGTCCTGGTAAGCGCTGATCTGAATCCGGTCAGATGGGTGCCGCCGTCAACTGTGTTGATGTTGTTGGCAAACGCGTAGACCGACTCGGCATAGCCGTCGGTGTATTGGATTGCCGCTTCCACATAGGTATCGCCCACCTGTTTGGAGACAAAGAACGGTTCGTGCAACACACCCCTGTTTTTGTTCAGGTAGCGGACAAAAGAGGCAATTCCCCCCTCAAAGTAGAATCTGATTTCCTGTCCCTCGCCCCTTTCATCTTGCAGGTGGATGCTCAGTCCCTTGGTGAGGAACGCGATCTCTCTGAACCGCTGGGCCAGCGTCTCGAACCGGAAATCCAGCGTCGTGAAAATGGTCGCGTCTGGCTTGAAGCTGACGGTTGTTCCGCTTTGTTTTGTCTTTTCCAGCTTTTCCATAGGGCCGACCGGCTTGCCGCGTTCGTACCGCTGATGGTATTTGTAGCTGTCTCTGTTGACCCAGACTTCCAGCCACTCCGAGAGGGCGTTGACCGCCGACACTCCGACGCCGTGCAGGCCGGATGCCACTTTGTACCCGCTTCCTCCAAATTTACCGCCGGCATGAAGCATCGTCATCACCACTTCGAGGGCCGGTTTTTTCACTTTCGGATGCATCCCTACCGGAATACCCCGTCCGTTGTCGGTGACGGTGACGGTGTTGTCTTTGTGGATTGTTATTTCTATACGATCGCAGAATCCGGCCAGGGCTTCGTCCACGGCATTGTCCACCACCTCGTACACCAGGTGGTGCAGGCCGCGTACATCCGTGGAACCGATATACATTCCTGGACGGCGTCTTACCGCCTCCAGCCCCTCCAGGACTTGGATGTCTTCCGCAGTGTAATGGGTGTTGTTCTCAGCCAAACGGATCGTACCTCCAATGAGCGAATCATCGAATCAGCTCTCATGGTTGTGCCCTGCCGATTTGTTGATTCGCTGAGTGTTTACTTCTGGGCGTTCTCGGCCTGTTCTGCCTCAGCCTGCAGCCTGGTGAAGCGGTCGCGATAGAAAAGCAGGCTTGCGGCTATGACGCCGGTGCCGACATAGGCGTTTCCCAGGATTCCAACCGTCACGCCGACCAGGGAGTGGGCCAGTCGCTCCCAGATCACACCGAACCCTGCTACCAGGATGTTGCTCAGCAGGATGAGCCCGAAAGTGGCCCAGAAGTTCCGCGTTACCACCCTCAGGCTCCTGACCGCCCCCTGCAATACGTTCACATCATCCCACACGACCGCATCCATCACGAAAGCCAACAGGATCATTATTCCCAGGAACGTCCAGGAAAGGAGCATCAGGAGCACTCCCATGCTTGCCATCCCCATGGATGGGCTGATGAGTGTCAGGAAAGCAGCGGACATGCTCACTGGGATGGAAAGGGCGAACGCAATAAGCGCCAACATCAGGATGTAGAGGATGCCCTGCACCCAGGTATTCACCACGCCTCGGAGAAAGCCGAAGCGCCCGACGTCCTCTGTCAGGCCAGTGACGACGCTTTTGAAGAAGAGCGCTGCCAGCAGGATGCCCAAGACGAAGAGGCCGAACGAGGCCCAGAGCAGCGTCGTGCCGCTGCTCAGCACGGTTGTGGGAGGGTTCCAGCCCTTCGGCAGGAACAATTTCCCAGCCGTAGCGACGAAGCTGGGCCATCCGATGAATTCGTTTGCCAGCAGTAACGAGAGGTTTACTGATTCCAAAGATCTGAGTGCCTCTTCCGCCCCTTTGTACCAATTCTGGGTCGGAAGCGTGTCGGACGCTGCCAATATCTCGTTTATCACTCTATGTATCACCGGCTTCGCTGATATCCTGGGCCCCAACCAGAGCCAGAAATCTAGGGATGCCGGAAAGGCTAACAGCCACAGTCGCCGATTGGTAGCCTCGAATCCCTCACGCAGTGCGTCTATGATATTCAAGGAATAGCGCCTCCCATGTTTTTTGTGATGTCGTCGCATGACTTTCGATGTTATTTTATCACAAAACCGCCGATTTTTACAGTTCCGGCTGTGGATTGGCTGGCATCTGGGAGTAGTTGCTAAGACGCCTTGCCCTCTGCTTGACTTTTGTCCCATGCTGATGTACTTTAGTGGCGATTCGCGAGCAGTGAGATATCCCGATTCTAAACACGTGGTCAGGGAGGGAATATGAAAATACTCGTGACAGGCGGTGCAGGTTTCATCGGATCCCATGTGGTGAGCGCTTACCTGGCAGCAGGGCACAAAGTGGTAGTCGTGGACGATCTGTCCCACGGTAAGAAGGAAAACGTGCCGCCATACATCCAGTTTCACAAGCTGGACATCCGGGACAAGACCCAGTTGCGGCTTCTCTTTCAACAGGAGAACTTTGACGTTGTCAACCATCAGGCGGCTCTTGCCAACGTGCGGGAGTCTATGGTGCGCCCGGATGTGTATGCTGAGGTGAACATCATTGGCTCGATCAACCTGCTGGAGGCAGCCAAGGAATCCGGCGTCAAACGATTCATCTATGCGTCCACTGGTGGAGCGGTTTACGGCGAGCCGGTGTATCTGCCTGCAACCGAAGAGCACCCTATCAACCCGCTGGACCCGTATGGTGCCAGCAAGCATGCCGTCGAGCATTATCTCTACCTGTACCATGCTAATTACGGGCTGGACTATGTGGTCCTCAGGTATCCGAACGTGTACGGCCCGCGGCAGGATCCGTTCGGCGAAGCAGGCGTGGTTGCCATTTTTACCCAGCGGATGCTCCAGGGCAAGAAGGTTACCATAAACGGCGATGGAACCCAGCAGCGGGATTTCCTATACGTCGGTGACGTGGCCAAGGCCAACACGCTGGCCCTCACCCGGGGAGACAATGGCATCTACAACCTGGGGACTGGCATTCCTGTAGACGTGAATACCATTTACCGGAAGCTCAAGGAGCTTGCGGGGTATTCCTTGGATGCGAACTACGGTCCGCCCAAGAAAGGCGAGGTCTATCGGATATACCTGGACGCCACCAAAGCGCGGTCAACCCTTGGCTGGGAGCCCACCGTGTCTCTAGACAACGGGCTGCGGATGACTGTGGATTATTTCAAGGAGCACCCGGCGGCCTGATGCAGGTACTTCTCGGCGGGTGGTTCTGGGGGAAAGGACACACCGGCAGCGGTCAGTACCTGCATGCCCTGTGCCGGACGCTCCCCCGTGTCCGCCCGGATGTTGAGACCATCCTGGCGGTGCCAAAAGGAACGCCTACCCCGTGCGGCACCGCTTCCGTTCCGCTCCCCCTTGAGAGAATTTCCCCAAACCTGGCAAAAGTATGGTTCGAACAGGTCTCCCTGCCAGCACTGGCGAGAAAACTGGGGGTGGATGTGTTGCATGTGCCCTACTGGGCACCGCCGGCATTCCATTCGACCCCCACGGTGGTCACGATCCACGACCTGATCCCGCTCCTCTTGCCAGAGTACAGCGGTGGCCTTCTCGGCCGGCTCTACACGGCTTTGGTTTCCAGAACCGCCCGCCGAACCGATCTTATCCTCACCGACTCCGACACGTCCCGGCAGGATATCCTCCTGAGGCTGCACGTGCCTCCGGAAAGAGTCCGCCGGGTGTGGCTTGCTGCATCTCCCGACTACCGCCCGGTGCGAGACGAAACCATCCTGCGAAAAGTGTTTTCGAAATATCACTTTCCCGACCGTTTTTTTCTCTATCTGGGTGGTTTCGACATCCGGAAGAACGTTGGGACGCTCCTGGCGGCATGGAAGGCGTATGCCGAGAAATCGCAGAGCCCTGTTCCGCTGGTCGTTGCGGGAAAACTTCCGGAAGCAGACTCTGACTTTACGCCGGACCCACGTCGACAAGCGGAGGAACTTGGGATAAGAGACGGCGTGGTGTTTCCGGGGTGGGTTGCGGAGGAGGACAAGCCTGCGGTCTACTCCGCAGCGCTGGCATTTGCATTCCCCTCACGCTACGAGGGTTTTGGCCTGCCGGTGCTGGAGGCGATGGCGTGCGGGACGGCAGTTCTGGCATCGGACGCCAGCTCGCTGCCTGAGGTGGTGGGGAACGCTGGCGTGCTCCTACCCCCTGGTGACATCTCCGCGTGGAGCGATGCACTGGGGCGCATCGACGCAGACAAAGCGTGGAGGAAAAAATTGGAGGATGCGGCGTTATCTCAGTCTGCCCGGTTCTCGTGGGAAAAAGCCGCTTTGGAGACCGCGCAGGCATACGAGGCGGCTTGCTCGCCGGATGAATGATGCCCGTTGGCAAGCCCCCGGCAGGGGCGCAGTGCCGCTGCACTCCTGCCTGTCGCGAATTCATCGGTAGCGCTCAAAAGTAGCGGGATGAGCTTGTTTTGCAAAGAAGCAGAGAAAGCCTCTCTGCTTCTCCCCGTCATTTCATGGATTCCGCCATCTTCAACAACGCCTTCTTCCCCTCGAACCCGCTGATTATGATCTGCAGGTTCCCTTCGCACCAGTCCAGTTCCGTCGGCCTAAGCAAAAGTAGGCGCTTGTGCCTGGTGAAAACGCCCTCGTGCCCCCGGACGGTGACCGTCTCTGTGGACACGGGCTCCGGGGAGTACTTTGGAAGGCCGCATTTTTCAGGGGGACGGATTCCTCTCTCCCACACGTGCAGGTCTTTGTACCCTATCAGCATCCATCTTCCCTTGTAAGCCAGCGACACCGAGGGAGAGGGCTGCTCGTCCACCAGCACGCCGCGGAACTTGAAAGTTCGGGGCAGGTATTGCGGCACGAGGATGTGAAAATCGACCTGCGATTGCGCTTCGTCCACGCTGACGAGATGCTCTTCCATTCGGGGTTGGGGCGGAAGCATGGCGATGGCCGATGCTGTCGTTTCCGCCGCTACCAGCACTACCGCCAGCACCACGAGGAGTATCTTCGCCACCCGACCCAGCGGTCCGCCGCATCCGGACGGCGCTGTCTCGTCCCTCGGCGACAGGATGGAGACGATCCCCGTGACCGCCACGGCTGCTCCAGCGAGGGGCAGCATCTTGTCCGGCACGAGGTTCCACAGCGCCCATGCCCCGAGCACCGGGAACCTTGGCTCCAGGGCTAATGAGACCGGCAGCAACAGGATCAAACCTAGTCCGCCGATCAGGAGCACCCATCCCACCAGGGCGCTTCGCTTCACGCACAGGATGATGAACCGTAGCAACAGGATCAGCACGGCGGCTACCATCAATTCGAACAGCAGATAGGAGATCAGGTGCGGCCACACGTTGAAGCTTTTGGCCGTGTACTGCCGTAAGCTCTGGTTCGCACAGTCGAAGCAGTGCGTCATGATCAGCGCTGCCAGTGCCCCGGCTATGGCGATGGCTTTTCGGCCTCTTTTGCCCTCCGCTTTGAATGTCCCCGGCCGCAGGAAAGCAGCCACTGCCAGCAAGAACAACAACGTCCCCAACCCAATGCAAAGACCAAGATATCTGCAGTACATGCCAGCCTCCTTTGCCCAACACGCCGGCACCGTCGCACTGGCGCAGGCCAGAGCCTCGCCTTTCTGCATGTTGGCAGGCCATATCACGACGATGCACTCCGCCAGCCCTCTCGGGGCAGTGCAGTCCTGAAAACTCATGAGATTGTCCAGGAGAAGACCGTCCGGCCCCACAGGCACGTCGCTCTCCGTGGAAGAACCAGTATCGCGTCCGTACTTGCACGCTTCGTAAACCGACACA
>CAZDOZ010000013.1:0-22029 GCA_964507175.1 uncultured Anaerolineae bacterium | reverse complement strand
GTGTCCCCTTCCATCAGAAACACTATCCCCCTGCTCCAAGGGGCATCCGAGGAGTTTTTGGGGGCAAGGCCGCCTCCCCCGGCAAAGCTGGCAACTTGTACGAAAAGCAACGCCCGCGCAGCCCGGGCTGGCGCCAAGGCCACATCTGTTGCGTCAGTGCTGTGATCGAACAGGGTTGCGTTGTTGCCAGACGCCATGTCAGGGAACAAAACTGACACTGGCTTCTCCTTGGCAGCTCCCGAACGCCGCTGGTAGAACGGATGCTCCGGATGGAACAGGTAAAAACGATCATACCACTGCCTGAAATATCCATCTACCCGTTCTCTGTCCCATCTGCCGGCAATCCACAGTGATTCCCAATCGGACGTCCTTTTAGGACCATTCATGATGCGATGCACGACAGCGAGCAACAACCTGTGGATGGCGGCAGTGATCGGCGGTGTATCGCCGACAACCCCACGCAGTTCATGGGCGCGCACCAGTACATCGCGGAGACCCAGCATCTCCACACTTCCGCCGAGACGCAGGCAGGGTATCCACGGCTCGTCAACAAGATTGAATCGCTTCATGCTTCCTCCTTTGCTACACGTAGACCAAGCTCTCTGGTCAAATGAAGAACGAGATGGCTGCCTTCCAGAACAGCCTTCCCTCCATCAAATATCACCGGATAATGGTAACGTAAAGCAGGCACGTCGCTCCACGCGTCTGGAAGTTTCTGCTGGACGAAATACCTGACCACATCACGGCGCCTTACAGAAACCGTGTGCTGGAGCAATTCCTTGAGGACATAGCGCGACGGCTGTTGGCTCAGGTCCACCCACACTTCGCTTCCATCCGGCTCCACATTCAGACGCTCGTCGACTCTGTGAAGGCACACGAGGGACACCCCGGGTTGGATCAGCCGGGTCAAAGCCCTCACTTTTTCGTGGACTGCCGGGTCTTCGTCGTCGTTGAGAAACTCCGTGAATCCGGTAACCAGATACTCGTAGGAAGGATCAGGAATCAGTCGGTTCTCTGCTTCCTGTAACGATTTTACCACCGTTTTCTCCATTTCGTCATATGCTTTCTGGAGCTTCTTAGACAGAGACGCTGGCAGCGCGTCGAAATCCACGTCTCCATAGACTGCCTCGATGAGCGAATCTGTCTCACCAGGCAGAGTGAGGGTTTCTTTTCCATCCAGCGCCCTCCATGTCTGCCACAGGACGTACTTCTCGTACACGTAAACGCTGTGCCCGAAATATGGGTCCTCCAGATCACCACCAGGCCGGAGGATGAAGAGTTGCGGAGTTTCCAGCCCTCGGGGACGGCTTTTCCTCTCGTGTCGGTGGAGGCGTCCGGCCCTCTGGATGAGCAGGTCTATCGGGGCGATGGCGCTGATCATCAGGTCAAAGTCCAGGTCCAGACTTTGCTCTATGACCTGCGTCGCCACCACAATCGCCTTGTGAGGCCTATGCCCGTCCTTGCCGAACGCGTCCAGCACTCGCCTTTCCACTTCTTTCCTCCACGCGAAGGGCATTCGCGCATGGAAGAGGATCAAGTTCTCCCCATCTACCAGGGCGGCATCCCGGAGCGCTTCGTAGACATCCTGCGCCTCTGCCACCGTGTTGCAGACGACCGCCGCACAGCCTCCGTCCCTCAGCTTCGACCTGAGCAACTCCGCTATCGCCTGAGGATTGCCGGGTATCCAGGACAAACGGATGGTTCGGTCTTCCAAAGGGGGCAGTGGGTAACCCCTGACACCTTGAGGACTGACGATGGTCAGCCTCGGGTATCCTACCTCCGGCAGCTCCACCGATCCCTCCTCGCCCAGGTAAGCGGACACCAGGTGCTTCCGCGTTTCCCTGGGAAGCGTGGCCGACAGGATCACCACCGAGGCGCCGATGACGTGCAGCCAGTCCAGCAGTCTCTGGAAGAGCCTGGACATGTAGGTATCGTAAGCGTGTACCTCGTCGAACACGACCACTTTGTTCGCCAAGCCGAACATCCTCAGGAAGAAATGCCGCACCTGGAGGACGCTCATCAGCGCCTGGTCCACCGTTCCCACACCGAAAGGCGCCAGCAGCGTCCGCTTCCGAGGGAGGAACCACTGCATCGCGGCAACTCCTTCATCCAACGTCTCCCCCACCGGCAGCAGCTTCAGGGAAGCCATCTGGTCCGTCCAGGCAGCGTTCCCGTGCACCAGATGCAGGTTCAACACCTCATGAGGGTATCGGTTCAGGAGGAAATCACGGGTCCGGTCGAGCATCTGGTTGCTGGTCGCCTGGGTAGGCATGGCGATGTACATTCCCCTTCCCCCGTAGGACCGAAGCCACGTGTCCGCGAGGTAAAAAGCTGTTTCCGTTTTGCCAGTGCCGGTTGGAGCCTCGATGAGCACCATGGACGAATGAGGCGTGTCCCCCGTCAGCCGGATGACCTCTGACTGGATGGCATTGGGTGGGAACGAGAACATATCCTCGAAGGGTATTGCCTCGCCCGATGCCCCCTGCCAGAGCCACCCGATGCTCTCCAACGCCTGCTCGGCCTTCTCCGCGGCGACTCCTGCATACGCCTTTGGCTGGAAGAACCTGTCCTCGTATGGGAAGAATTCGTCCATGGAACCTATCCAATCCGCCGCAGTGATCAAGCCGGAAACCCAGGTGAGCAGGGCATTCCTGGCAGGAACATCTCCGGGCAATGCCACGCCTTTTGGCGGATCGAAGGCTTGAAGGAGGTCGGAGAAAAGCTCTTTGCGTGCTCTTTCCCAAATATCTCCCCCGAGGTCGTCGGAGTACAGGTCCTGGACGGCCGCGGAACTGGGCCATACACCGTGATGCCCACCCACGACGTGCGCCAGCATGACGGCATCCCACCTGCCCATTCCCAGATCTTCCCTCAAGAGCTTTCGCAGCGAGGCGGTGGATACGGTGCCATGAGGGGCGGTCCCGGCCGGGAAATCTAAACCAAGCGGCATCAGGTCGTGCCGGGCGTACTCATGGAACTTGTTTTGGAATCCGGGACTTGCCTTGCCCAGGTCGTGGGTTGCGGCGATGAAGGCCAGGAACTTCCCGCAATCACTTTGTGGAATCTTGAGGCGATCGGCAATCCGCTGGCGTTCGCTGTCCGGGATGACCTTGTTCCACAGGGCCAGCGCTACCTCGCCCACGTCTATCATGTGGTAAACCAGGGGGTGGATATCGCCGCTTTCCTGCCGGGCCTTGGCCCAAAGGCGGTATCGTGCGGGTTTCTCGTGCAATTCGTCCGGGAGGTACAGTTTGCTCAGGCGACGGGCTTCCCGCCGCAGCTCTGCTCGTAGCTCCTCCGGCGCCAGCACTTCCACATCCGCGCCCCAGCCCCGAATCCACGGCAGCATCTCCCGCCACTCGGCGATGGGGGCTCTCCAGATGCGACTTCCATCCTCCAGTACCTCGACTTTCTCCAGCGGATGCCATACACTTTCCATCAACCGTTTGGCTGCTGTCCCCGGTTTGAATTTCAACACCACCGTCTCAGGGGCTCCTTCGCTCCGCCACACCCCCCAGGCGAACTGGAGCAATTCCTCCTCGTCGAAATCCTTCGGAAACTCAAAGCTCCCTGACGTCAAGTGAGCTTCAAGGATACGGTCGAGGCGATACGTAGCGATTCCGGCAAAAACATCGCTGTGCCCGATGAGGTAGACGCTGTCGCTCCAGGGAGACGGCTCGATGAGGTAGGGGCTGACCTTGTCCCAGTAAGGCTTGCGTGTTTCCAACCCACGGTAACGCAGCCGGAGGCGCAGTCGGTCCGACCAGGCACGCGCAACCACGTCGAATACCTTCTCACGCCTGGCATCCGCTTTCGCGGCCAGAACCGCCTCCGCAGATTTCACGAGGCGCTCGGTCATCGGACTGCGCAGGGCGAACGCCAGCTTCTCCAGGGCACTGGCCATGAACCGGTATCCACCCCTCACGCGGCGGATCTCCCGCCGTGATGCTATGTAGAGGATGAGTGCTTCCCTGATGTTCACGCGGATGTTGGAAAGGTAACGCTGCCTGTCAATGCGCCACTTTCCGGGAGATTCCTGGACAAACGGAACCTCTGCTTCGAGCTCAAGACGATCTCTGTAAACCGTTGTCCTGTCCACGTCGAGGCGCCGAGCCATCTCGACGTCGCTGTATGCCCGGGAGTAGTACAGCAACTCCATCTCCCTGAGCCTTTCGGCTTTGGTCATTGCTCTTCCCATTTCCTACGTTTTCCTCCCTGTCACCAATTTGCTCTTCCGTCCCTTTTAGACAACGATATCGTAACACATGCATGTTGCAGGTACCGCAACAAATCTGGCGTGAATTTGCAAGAAACTCTGAGAGCGTTCGGAAATCCCACCTACCCACAGTTCTCAAGCACCAAATGAATTGGTGGCGCTCAAAACTGGTGTGGTGGGACAGCTTTCGGCCCTCTTCTACCGCCATCACTGGGCGGGGGTAGAGCGGACTTTCAGTTCGCTCATGCACACATTGCAAGGCCGAACACGTCAGAACGGTCAGCGCGCGTGGGGAGAAAAACCACTCCCAGGAAGCTCCCTTGTCCGGCCCCGACCTGAGCGGGCTAAAAGCCCACTCTACGGCACTGGCACTCCGGTAGGCGAGGGAGGAGCTCTCCGACAGTTTTCGTTTTCTTACCTGACAAGGGCGACTATAAAGGTCGCCCCTCCTCAGCAGCAGGAACGGCTTCGAGTGCGTTGCGTCAAGAGGTTGCTTTCCAGGTGGCGGTATATCCATCCCTGGATCAAGCCATTGTAATGGATGGGGAGCGTACCCCCTCCCGGGGAGGCATGGAACCTGATTACCATCTGCACCTCGACAACCCTCCTACCGGCGATTCGGGGCCTCGTGGGGCTGATACGGCGACCGCAATACCAGCTTAACGTTGTGGTGAGAACACAAAGTCCTGCCCAGCAACAGGATACCGGCGGCCACTGGCAGGCACGCTCCGCCGCTGCGATCCAGAAAACCGGTGTTCCCGGTTTAGCATCGCATGGGAGAGGAACCCGGCCGAGCCGGGTTGATGCATCTTACAAGTCGATATCCATCACGGCTGAGGAGGAGGGTCGAGGGGGCGCTCTGCCGTTTCTGGGTTCGGCCCGGACGATCTCCCCATCAGCACCGTGCTGCCGGATTTTTTGTTTACAACGCAACACATTGTACAACCACCAATCGGATGTGTCAAAACGTATTACTATCAAGGGATTTCGAAGCAAATCGAAAGCCCGTAGCCGTTCCAAGGGCTTTCTCAACGCGCCTGGCGCAAATCATGACTTGCCAAATGGGGCTGACGAAGAGGGGTAACAGCTCTGGGGAATCCTAGGGGCCCTGCGGACCTCCAGGAATTGCTTCGATCTCCCCTATCAAGGGCCACGCTTCATGGGGATCGTTCAATCTGTCAGTTACCCACGACCCGAAGAATCCTGGTCAAGCGGCAAAATCAAAAAGGCAGGCCCATCCAGGCCTGCCCTTTTCCTCGACATCTGCCCCGCATTGATTACAATCCGAGATACGCCTTCCTGATGGAATCCATCTCCCGTACCTTGGATGACTCGCCCTCGATTTCTATCCTGCCGCTGGCGAGTACGTAAACATAGTCGCTGACGGTAAGCGCCAGGTGTACGTTTTGCTCCACCAGCAGCATGGTCATGTTTTGCTTCTTCAGTTCGTCGATGATGCTGAACAGTTCCTGCACCAGGATTGGCGCAAGGCCCAGGGACGGCTCGTCGAACATCAGCACGTCGGGCTCTGCCATGATGCCTCGCCCAATGGCAAGCATCTGCTGCTCACCGCCGGAGAGCGTGCCTGCTTTCTGCTTCTCCCGCTCTTTCAGTCGTGGAAATAGCTCGAATACCCGCTCTATGTTTTCTCCCATCCTCTTCCGAGCCCGATCTGAGAACGCTCCCATCTCCAGGTTTTCCCTGACGGACATGTTGGTGAAGAGCTGGCGCCCTTCCGGTACCAGAACCAGTCCTGAAGCAGCCTTGGAATGGGCAGATTTGTTGGTTACGTCCTGGTTTTTGAAGGATATTTTCCCGCCCCATGGCTTTATGAGGTGCATGATTGTGCGCAGCGTGGTGGTCTTACCGGCGCCGTTGGAGCCGATGAGGGCGGTCAAGGCGCCTTCCCCCATTTTCATGGATATGTCCCAGAGCACCTGGACCTCTCCATAGCCGGAGGATACGTTCTGAAGTTCCAGCATCGTTCCCATTTCACCCCTCCCTCTCGGCAGCCAGGGCCTGCGCCACTTTGGGATCGCCAAGGTAAGCCTCAATGACCTTGGGATCGTTTACCACTTCTTTCGGGCTCCCTTCGGCAATCTTCTGGCCGTAATCCAACACGATGACTCTGTCGGAAATCCGCATGATGGCGTGCATCAGGTGCTCGATCATTAGAATCGTAATTCCGCCTAGTCTGATTTCTTCTATCACCTCTAGCATGTTGGCTACCTCTGTTGGGTTCAGGCCAGCCAGCACCTCGTCCAATAAGAGCACGTATGGCCTTGCAGCAAGCGCCCTTGCAAGCTCCAATCGCTTCTTCTCCGGCAGATTCAGCTTCTTGGCTAGAATATCCTTCTTGCCCAATAGGCCAACCCTGTTCAGGACGCCCAAAGCTGTTTCTTCTGCATCGCCCAGTGACTGATTTTCACGGCCGAAGCAGGCCCCCGCAGTAACATTCTCCAGCACCGTGAGCTCGTTGAGGGGGTGCACCACCTGGTGAGTTCGCGCTATCCCCAATCGGGCGATATCGTAAGCAGGCATGCCTGTTATATCCTTTCCCATGAACCGGTAGTGCCCGGCGGAAGGGGGAAACACGCCGCTGATGACGTTGAACAGTGTCGTCTTCCCTGCTCCGTTTGGGCCTATCAAGCCGAGGATCTCACCCTTGTGAAGTTTCAGCGACACATTGTCCACCGCCGTCAGGCCGCCGAAGTTCTTCGTCACATTTTCCACTTCCAGGATGACTTCGTCGTTCATTCTAAGTACCTCCGCACTGACGGGACGCGCTGTCTGATCCATCCCACGACGCCCACGGGCACGAAGAGGATGATCGCCAGCAGCAGCAGACCGGCAATCACCAGGTGCATGCTCTGTAGCAGCGGATTCACGATCAGGGAACTACGTATCTCCTCGTAGAGCGCTGCGCCGATGATCGGCCCACTGACGGTGCCGAACCCGCCGAGCATGATCATGACCAGCACCTCGATGGACATTTCCAGATTGAATGCTTCGCCGGGCTCTATGTTCCCATTTTTGAAGAAGTAAAGTACGCCTATGATCCCGGGCAGGAATGCCGAAGCGGTGTACGCCAGGTTCTTGAACATAGGGGTAGGGATGCCCATGACCATTGCGGCGTCCTCGTCCTCCCTGATCACCATCAGCCCCAGCCCAAATTTCGACTTTTCAATGGCAAAAGTAGCCACGAATGCAATGAGAGTTATCACGGCCAGGAGGGTGAACGACATCCAAAGGGCCTTGCCGGGGCCTCCGTATGTCTTATAAACGCTGAAGTCCAAAGACAGTCCAATACCGGACCCAAAAGGCTGGAAATTTGCGACGAATGCCAGCATCATCTCGTTGATGCCAATAGTCGCCAGGGCGAAGTATGCCCCCCGTAGCCTCAGGATGATCAGGCCCAGCAGAAAGGCCAGGAGCGACGCGCTTATCCCACCGATCAGCATGGCGGGGAAGATGCCCCAGTGGAGCTTGCTCATCACGTAAATCCCCATGTAGCCGCCCAAGCCAAAGAAAACAATGTGGCCGAAGTTTACATACCCAGTGAACCCAAGGATGATGTTGAGGCTGAGGGCCATCGTTATGAACATCAGGATCAAGAAGAGATCCTCCCGCAGCGTGGGGTTATTGGCCGCCACGGGCCATGCTGCAAACGCTACAAGGATGACCAATCCTATCCATAGAAAAGGTGATTTCGTTATTCGTTTCATGGCTATTCCTCTGATCCGAAGAGTCCTTGCGGTTTGACCAGCAGGATCAAGACAAACAGTGCAAACTCAATAACCGGCGTCCAGCTGGTGTCCATGAAGTTGGGGATCAAGCCTTCGATGAAGCCAAGGATAAGACCTCCTACCAGGGAGCCAGCGGGGTTCCCTAGACCGCCGAGGACGCCAATTACAAAGCTTTTCAGCTCGTAGCTGCTGCCAGAGAGGATGTTGAAAGGGAACAATGTGGCGATTAGGGCGCCAGATCCCATTGCCAGCAGGGTGCCGATTCCGAAGCTCAGAGCCAATATCTCTGTCGATGGTATCCCCATTAGCTCTGCAGCATCCCGGTTGTTGGAAACTGCCCGAATGGACTTCCCCACTCTGGTTCTGTACAGGAACAGGTACAGAAGGGCTGTCACTATAATTGCAATCAGGGCTGCTACCACTTTCGTGTCAAGGATGGTGGAGCTGCCGATGCTAATGGAACCGAGGTCGAAGGCTATGTTCCGAGGGGTCGTTGTGAATGCGGCAGTGCCTGCTCCAATGATGATCATGCTGACTGCGAAGGTGGATAGGAGTGTTGTTAGATCAGGGGCATCCAGGATCCGGTGGATTGCGATTCCGTAGATGATCATTCCAAGGACCAGCCCAACCACTCCGACCAGGACGAAAGCGAGGTAAGGATGCAGACCCAGAATTTGGACTGCAAGCAGCGCCCCGAACATTCCCAGTGCGATGAGGGCTCCATGGGAAAGGTTTATCACTTCCATGACACCCCAGATGAGTGTCAGTCCCATGGCTGCCAGGCCATACACAAAGCCCATCAGGAGCCCGTCAACTAACGACGCGATCAATGCACTAGCGTTTATCGCCATAGATTGGAACCTCCTGTGGTTCACGAAGCCACGCGGTCCACCACCGCCAATACTCGCTGAAGTGTCTGCACTGAGGAGTCCCTCGGTCAGGAATAGTTTCTCATAGAGACCTCTCATGGAGATACTTCCGACTGCGTAGGCTCTGCATTGTATTGGTAATTGACCGTGAGCCCTTCTTCATAAGGAGGGCTCACGGTGTCCACCAGTTACGAGAACATCTCACCGAAGTGGATAGATGACTTCTCTCATCTTGGCGGATTCAGGCCAGACGATCACTTTCTGCAACTGGCCGTTTACCTTCTGCCACTGGATCACCACCATGTCATGAGCTAGCTGCAAGCCATGTGCCTCTTTGCTCTTGTCTACCTGGTACGGCCCGTAGAAAGTCATGATCTTCATATCTTCCAACGCCTTCTTGACCTTCTCAGAGTCGGGAGATCCAGCATTCAGGAGAGCTTTCTCCAGGATCAAACCAGCTGCATAGCCGCCCGCTGCCTGGTAACTCGGGGCCTTCATTCCCGCACCAGCAAATGCCTTCACCACGTCCTCACCGGAAGGGCCGAACCACTCAAAACCGGCTGCTTTTGCAGTATCAGGTGAGTACTTCGCCCCGATCGCCCACTGTGCAGGAGCCATGACGCCAACAGCAGCATCTCCCAACTCCGCAAACTTGGGGCTCGAGGGGGCTACCAGAATACCAATCAGCTTCACGGGGACCTTTTTCTCGTACATTTGCTTCGAGAAAGTGGAACCATCCTGGAAGTGCCCTCCTCCAATGACGGCATCCGGCTTGGCTGCCATGATCTTGTCAATGAATGGACCGAAATCGCTCGTCCCAGAGTCGTACCCTTCGTACATCACTACATCAAAACCGTTCTTTTCTGCATAGGCCTTCGCCCCAACTGCCACGGCTGTGGCAAACTTGCTCTTCTCGTAGACAATGGCAACTTTCTTGGCATTGGGGTCTTTGGCTTTCAACAGATCCAGCACACTGGTGAGATAGCGACTCGCCGGAGTGTAGAGCTGGAAGACGTGCTCATACCCCTTCTTGTAGGTCGCATCGCTGGCAGCACCAGTGGTCACCATGATCTTCCCGTATTGCTCCGCAATGACCGCCGCAGCATCGGTGAGACCACTGGAATACGGGCTGACCAACAGGTCAACTTTGTCGTCGTTGATGAGCCTGGTGTAGAGCTGCTGCACTCTCTCTTTCTTGCTCTCGTCGTCGTAATACTTCAGCGCGATTTTGTACGTGTTGCCGTCGGCCAGCTTCAGACCGCCTGCATCATTGATGTGTTTGGCCCACAGCTTAAGACCGAGCAACTGGCCCGTGGACTCCACATTGTACTTGCCGGTCTCCGATGCCGTGAACCCAATAGTCAGGGTCTTTGCCTTGCCCGCCGGAGCTGCCGCGCCGGCTTCGCCTGAGCGAAGCGGGTAGATTGCTTCTCTCATCTTGGCGGATTCAGGCCAGACGATCACTTTCTGCAACTGGCCGTTTACCTTCTGCCACTGGATCACCACCATGTCATGAGCTAGCTGCAAGCCATGTGCCTCTTTGCTCTTGTCTACCTGGTACGGCCCGTAGAAAGTCATGATCTTCATATCTTCCAACGCCTTCTTGACCTTCTCAGAGTCGGGAGATCCAGCATTCAGGAGAGCTTTCTCCAGGATCAAACCAGCTGCATAGCCGCCCGCTGCCTGGTAACTCGGGGCCTTCATTCCCGCACCAGCAAATGCCTTCACCACGTCCTCACCGGAAGGGCCGAACCACTCAAAACCGGCTGCTTTTGCAGTATCAGGTGAGTACTTCGCCCCGATCGCCCACTGTGCAGGAGCCATGACGCCAACAGCAGCATCTCCCAACTCCGCAAACTTGGGGCTCGAGGGGGCTACCAGAATACCAATCAGCTTCACGGGGACCTTTTTCTCGTACATTTGCTTCGAGAAAGTGGAACCATCCTGGAAGTGCCCTCCTCCAATGACGGCATCCGGCTTGGCTGCCATGATCTTGTCAATGAATGGACCGAAATCGCTCGTCCCAGAGTCGTACCCTTCGTACATCACTACATCAAAACCGTTCTTTTCTGCATAGGCCTTCGCCCCAACTGCCACGGCTGTGGCAAACTTGCTCTTCTCGTAGACAATGGCAACTTTCTTGGCATTGGGGTCTTTGGCTTTCAACAGATCCAGCACACTGGTGAGATAGCGACTCGCCGGAGTGTAGAGCTGGAAGACGTGCTCATACCCCTTCTTGTAGGTCGCATCGCTGGCAGCACCAGTGGTCACCATGATCTTCCCGTATTGCTCCGCAATGACCGCCGCAGCATCGGTGAGACCACTGGAATACGGGCTGACCAACAGGTCAACTTTGTCGTCGTTGATGAGCCTGGTGTAGAGCTGCTGCACTCTCTCTTTCTTGCTCTCGTCGTCGTAATACTTCAGCGCGATTTTGTACGTGTTGCCGTCGGCCAGCTTCAGACCGCCTGCATCATTGATGTGTTTGGCCCACAGCTTAAGACCGAGCAACTGGCCCGTGGACTCCACATTGTACTTGCCGGTCTCCGATGCCGTGAACCCAATAGTCAGGGTCTTTGCCTTGCCCGCCGCGGCCGGGGCCTTGGTTGCTGCAGGGGCCTTCGTCGCAGCAGGTGCTTTTGTGGGTGCCGGCGCCTTGGTAGGCGCAGGAGTAGTCTTGCCGCCGCATGCTGCCAGCGGCACCACCATGACAATGACTAACAGGAAAATCAACCACTTACGCATTGTTCCCTCCTCCTTTCTCAACATAGAACTTTTGGCCCCTTACAACCCGGGGGCATTCACCGAGGGCAAACCGCCCTCTCAACCCCAAAAACACCGGCAGAGAGCAGGCATCAAACGCTCCCTGCCGTCTTGCTGTACTATTTCTCCACCACCACGTCGCATTCGGCAAGCTCTTCTACTAATAGCCGGAAGATGTCGGACTCGGTAATGATCCCGACCACTTTATTCTCCTCATCCACTACCGGGAGTCCACCGATTTTGTTGTCCAACATTAATTTGGCGGCGTCTCGGATGGTCGTGTCACGTCTTACAGTGATGGGATCAGGGGTCATGATCTTGCCCACGGTTAGCTTGGAGAGCAGGTAGTGGAGTTCCCATACGCTCAAGGTTGTAGCGTCGGAAGGTGAGGCCTCCCGGATATCTCCTATAGTGACAATGCCCAGAAGTTTTTCCTTCTTGTCTACAACGGGAAGGCGGCGGATGTGATTGATCTTCATCAGGCGGTGAGCATCTGGCAGGGCTGTCTCGGGATCTACGGTGATGACCTTCTTGCTCATCCAATCCTTCACTAGCATGTTCTTCATTGAGTCTACCTCCTAGTTTCTTTTGTTGTTTTTGTGTTGACCAGGAAAAACCGAGACGAGCGCTCTACTGTTTCATGATGGGAATTCTACGAAGCTACTGCCTTTCCAAGAGACGTACTGTGAGTCATTCTCGTCTTGCCTCCAACTGTTTCAGAAAGCCCAATTGGTGTCCAACAGGGCCTGTTGGTAAGGCCGACCGGGTGTTGCTACCACTACAAGTGATGAAATTTTATCACCACCCACCTTGGGTGTCAAGAAGTTGCCTCAAAAAACGCCGAACGTATGCTCGACCGACATGCCGTCATGTGCTACAATTTGTCTACGGCTGACGGAGGCTGAAGACCGAGGTTATGTAAAGGGACGGAATGGACACCAAGTATACCCATGCTGTTGGCTTGGCAATTCGAGAAGTGCCCGGATCTATCACTTTGATTGTCCGGGGAGGTAGCATGCGCCCCACGATACATCCGGGCGACCGTGTCGTGGTGCGACCTGTTGAGGCAGAATCTTTGGATCCTGGTGATATCGTGGTTCTCGAAAGGGATGATGGTTTTGTGATGCATCGTTTTCTTGGCTGGACAGCGGATAGCAGCGGGGAGAAACTTCTCCTCACCAAAGGCGACTCTTGCTGGAGTTTCGATCCGCCATGCCCTGCCTCGAGCCTCGTGGGGAAGGTGCAGGGTGTCTACAGGGATGACCGGCGGGTGCCCGGGGTGCCGGAGCAAGGCCTGCGGCGGCAATGGCAGGTAGTCCGCCATAGACTTACTGCCGTATTGTGGCGAGCGCTGAAAAGATTTTGGATGCTTCTTCAGGTTTTCGTGTTGCTGTTGGCAGTCCCTGCTATTGCGGCAGTTACCCTGACGTCGTTCACGGCGGAGCAAGATGGCACTCGTGTGCTGGTGCAATGGGAGACCGCCAGCGAGGTAAACAGTCTGGGGTTCAATCTGTATCGTCGGGAGTTGCCGGATGGCTCGGAGGCGAGGATCAACGGAGATATCATCCCAAGTGAGGGAAGTGTGGTCGGGGCCAGGTACCAATTTGTGGACTCCGATGTGAAGGTCGGGAGCCGATATTCCTACCGCCTGGAGAGTATTTCCTCCGGTGGGGAATCGGAGTTCTATGGGCCGGTGGAAGTGAGTCTCTCCCTACCCACTTCCACACCATCGCCGACCAGCATGCCGCTGCCAGCCATTACGCCATCGGCTATGTCAATGCCGACGCTTATGCCAACTTCGCCGCCCGAATTGACCCAAACGCCAAGCGTTACCCCACATCCTTCGGCAACCGCCACGTCACGGCCAGCCGACACCCCCACGGCCACGCTTACGCGCGTGCCGACGGTCACGCGTGCCGTTGCTCGCCCGACAGAATTGCCGGCCACACCGCTCATTGGGGTGCCATCGCCGACTGCGGGAGCGGAATCCGCGCCGACATTTCCCATCCGCCTTTCGCCGACGTTGCCACCTACAAAGCCTTCCACCATCGTGTCTACCCTCCATGCCCCTCCGACTGTAACGCCTGACGTCGGCAGACGGGCCGGGCCAGCAGCATCTGGGTGGATGTTTCTGGCAGGAGGAATCTTGCTATTGGCTGGGGTACTGTTGCTGGCCTTGGGGAAAAGATGAGCCATCGTTCCAGTCATCCCTGGGCCGTGTGGGCGCTTCTGGTCTTTGCCGTTGTTGCGGGAATGGCAGCAGTGTGTGCGTGTAGTGGCAAGCGTGTTCTTCCAAACACGGCGGATTCGGTCCTTGTCTTCCGGAGTACAGGGCTGTACAAGGTTTCTGTGCCGAAATCTGGGTACCTGGAGCCTAGCATCACCATGGAAGGGGCGCCAGTCCCTGTTTTCATGGTCAAGGCTTCAGGCAAAGAGTCCGCGTTTTTCTACGTGGCCGTGAAGCCGAACCGGTACAGTCGCGTGGCTGTAGCTGTGCTCCGGTGGAAGCCTGAAAGGGCTGTCCGGATGCGGGGTGCGCGTCGCACGCTGAAAGTGGCTGGCTCCCCACAGACGGAGTCGTGGACCACGAAGTGGCTTGAGGAGGATGCCCGTTATCTCCCGACAGCTAATCTGGCAGAGCCGTGGGTATGGGATGCTCTTTACCCTCATTCCGTTGTGACCAAGACCGTGAGTATCCCCGATGCTGTTACAGCAGAGCCGGTCACGGTGACGATCCGGCTGTGGAGCCATTCTTCCGCTCCTCAGAATCCCGACCATCATGTTGTGGTTCGATGGAACGGTGCAGAGGTGCTGGACAGAAAGTGGGATGGCACCGGTGTTTACACATTCACGTTTGGCGGGATGTTATCTGCCGGAGCAAATGCCATGTCTTTGGAAGAACCAGGGGATACTGGGTCTCCTGCTGAAGTGGCATATCTCGACGGTTGGGGTGTGACCTACCACAAGCGGCTCGACCTCAGGGGCGGGCCAGTCGTGTGGAAGGCTGAGGCGGATTCAGCCAGGTTAAGCGTTCCCGATGGAGAGGATGTCTGGGTGCTAGATGTGACCGCGCCGATGGATCCAGCTTTCGTTGGGAAAATGCATGCAGCTGGCGGTTGTGTGAAATTCGGTACAGTTTTGGGGCACGAGTATTGGGCTGGAACTGTTTCCGACGTGATGTCGCCGGAGGGTTTCCGTGTTGAGGGTGTGGATAAGGGTGCCCTGGCGTCGGCGGATTACGTGGTTGTGGCAGACGATGCTTTCCGGGAAGCATTGCGCCCGCTGGTGCAGCGTCGGGTTGCGGACGGAATGTCGGTGGAGCAGGTCACACCATGGGCAGTATACGACAACTGGGGGGATGGGTCTCCCAACCCGGCGTCACTTCGTCGTTTCCTCGCGTGGAAAGCGAAAGCGGGGAAGCCAGCCCGTTTCCTGCTCCTGGTAGGGGACGCCGGCCTGAAGCCGTGGGATGGCAGGGTCGGCACGTCGATCCCGGTCACTTTTGTCCGAACCCGTCCCATGGGCGAAACTCCGTCGGATGTGGCGACGCTGATGGGCGGGGACTACCCGTTGCCTGCTTTCGGACGCGTCCCGGCCGATTCGCCGGACGAAGTCGCGGCGTGGGTGAAGAAAGTCCTGAAGTGGAATGGAGTGCCTTCGCGGGCTTTGGTGCTTTCCAGCGATGAGATGGAGTTCTCGCGGTTTGCCAACGACATAGCTCGGACCATTTCCGGCGCTGGCGGGAATCCGACAAGGATATCCATTGCCGGGGAGGATGCTCGCGAGAGGGTCATCGAAGCGGTAAGATCCGGCCCTCTGTGGCTCCATTATGTGGGCCACGGGAGTCCGGTCGTGTGGGGGAAGACACAATTTCTCACGTCGAAAGATGCTGGGGAATGGGATGAGCCCATCGCGGTGGCTGCGTGGACGTGTTTGAGTGGGTATTTCGTCCACCCCAAAGTCCGATCCATGGCTGAGAGATGGCTCCTGAGTCCCAAAGGTGGTGCGGTGCTCTTCATAGCTCCTACTGGCGAGGGGCATGCCGGAGATCAGCGGAGTCTTGCCCTGGAATTCTACCGTGCCCTTGCAACCGAACCGACCGTAGGTGAAGCGTTCATGAGCGCTGTTTCAAAGGAGCAGGGCAATGACATCACAAAGCAGTACATCCTGTTTGGAGACCCCGCTCTGAGCGTCAGGCCAGATCGGGGCAGGTGACACCTGCCCCACGATTTTATCCAACTGGATTGGAGTGGCGAGAATGCTGTGGCCGACAGATTCGGAGGGAAGAAGTAACAAACCTGGTGATTGAGGAGAGAGGCTAATGAAGCTTCCGAAGTTCGTGATCGAGAATGGTAACGTTGTTCCTGCAACAGAGGCATCAATTCCAATTTTCAACCCCGTGGTCTTTAACGCTCTGGGGGTGTACGAGACCCTGTTGGTGTGGGATGGCATCATTTTCCACCCGGAAGAACATTTAACACGGCTGCGGCGCTCTGCGGAGTTGGTAGGTCTGTCTTGTCCTTGGGAGGTGGGGGTTGTAGTTAACTGGCTACACGAAATAACGAGCGCCAACCACGCTTCACGCGCTCGACTCAAAATCCTCCTCGTCGGGCCAGGACCAGCACGCACAGAGCCCACATGCTTCCTCTGGACATGGCCTCTGCCACAGATACCGGAACGAGCCTACGACCAGGGAGTTTCCGTCGTGACCTATCGCGCCGTCAGGTTCATACCTCAGTCCAAGTCCACCAACACCCTGGCAAACCTGATGGCAACGAGAGCCGCCCGCGCTGCAGGTGCCCACGAGGCCCTGCTGGTCAACCACCGGGGAGAAATCACCGAGGGTGCCACCAGCAATTTCTTCGTGGTGAAAGGTGGCACTCTGATTCATGCTCCAGAAGACCAGATACTCACCGGCGTTACCATGTCTTTGGTGCTCAGGATGGCGCATGATGCAGGCATACCGATAAAGGAGACATCCATCCCCCTGGCAGACAGAGCAAAATGGCAGGAAGCGTTCATAACCAGCACCAGCCGCCACGTCATGCCCGTAGTACGGGTCGATGGGACACCTGTGGCCGGGGGCAAGATAGGCCCCATCACACGGCAGCTCATGAAGCTTTTTGAGGAGTACTTCGAGGCGTATATAAGGGAAAGAAATAGGAATCTTGTGGATAATTCCCGATGAAGACAGATCCTGACCGACTGGCATATTATCTGTTGAAACGGGTCAACCAGGCCGTCCGACGATACGGTCTCATCGAGAATGGCGACCGGATCGCTGTGGCCGTCTCCGGCGGGAAAGACAGTTTAACGCTGCTCCACTTGCTCCAACTGTATCACCGCAGGGCTGGCGCGCGATACGACCTGATAGCGATGCACGTCCGGGTGCCTGATGACCCGCACGAAACGGAACGATCGCGTGCTCTGGCCTCTCTTTTCGACGAGTGGAATGTGCCATGTCACATCTTGGAGATGGATCTGAGGCCGGAAGAACCGCGTCCCCTCCCCTGCCATCGGTGTACCTGGTATCGACGGAAAGCCTTGTTCATCGCTGCCGACAAAGCAGGGTGCCACACCGTTGCCTACGGACACCACCGGGACGACCGGGCGGAAACTGCATTGCTGGGGCTGCTGTTTGCGGGGCGCCTGGAGAACTTGCCTGCCAGGCGAGATTTCTTCGACGGGAGAATCAAGCTCATCCGGCCGCTCATCCTGGTGCCGGAGAAAGAGATAGCCCGATATGCCAAAGCCGCTGCCCTACCCGACCTGGGATACCAATGCCCCCAGGCCCAAACCTCCCGGCGGGCGTTCGTGAGACATCTTCTGCACCTGGCTGCCGAGGAGAACCCGAAAGTTGTCGCCAACATCATAAACGCCATCGAGGAAATCGAGCGAAACGGCACGTGATCAGTCTTTGAAATATCGACTACACGAAACAACGACAGCGCCTTGGTTTGAGGCGCTGTCGTGTAGTACATCTGGCTTACGCTATCACGAGTAGTCGTAGAACCCTTTTCCGCTCTTCCTGCCAAGATGCCCCGCAGCCACCATCCGTTTCAGCAACGGCGGAGGAGCGTACCGGGTCTCACCAAATTCATCGTACATGATCTGCGCCACATAAAGCATCGTGTCCAGCCCAATGTAGTCCGCCAGCTCCAACGGCCCCATGGGGTGACCCGCACCCAGTTTCATGCCAGTGTCTATGTCCTCCCTGCTTCCGAGCCCCTGCTCGTAAGCACGAACGGCGTCTATGATGTACGGCACCAGAAGCCGGTTCACGATGAAGCCCGGGGTGTCGTTCGCCATGATCGGGGTCTTTCCCATCTTCTCGACCACAGAGCGGACGGTCGCCACGGTGGTCGGCGAGGTAAGAATGGTACTCACCAGCTCCACCAGCTTCATAACCGGAACAGGGTTGAAGAAATGCACCCCCATGACCCTCTCGGCCCTGTCGGTGACGGCGGCTATCTCTGTCACACTCAGGGACGAGGTGTTCGTCGCCAGAATCGCATCCGGTCTGCAGAGGTCATCCAGCTCCTGGAAGATCTCCTTCTTCAGATTCATGTTCTCGATGGCTGCCTCGATCACCATGTCACAATCTGCCAGGTCGGTCATCTCGGTGGTGCCGGTGATCCGGCCCAAAGATGCCTCCATCGCCTCCTCCGAGAGCTTACCGCGGCCAACCGCCCTGCTCATGGACCCTTTGATCCTGTCCAGGCCGCGCGTGAGGAGCTCCTGGTTGATCTCCCGCACCGTCACCAGATAACCCGCCTTGGCTGCCACCTCGACGATGCCGGAACCCATCTGGCCGCAGCCCACAACGCCTATGTGCTTGATCTCCATTGATCCACCTCCTTAATGTCTTGGAACAGTCTAGAAATGTGCAGTAGAACTGCATTGGCTGAGACATAGTATCACACAGGCAGCATCCGGTCAAAACCTCAAGTATGGGCAACCCGCGGGTCACCCATGCCGGCCCCTGCCATCCAAAACACTCACGTTATTCCCGATAAAGTCTAATACGCCCCAAGCTCCCTGAGCCGGTCGTCGCTTATCCCGAAGTGGTGAGCAATCTCATGGCGCAGGACATGATGCACCATCTCTCTGAGCTCCTCGAACGTCCGGGAATGCAGTTCAATTGGCTTCTGATAAATGCTAATCCTGTCAGGCGCCACCAGATTGTACCCCAGGGTGCGCTGGGTCTGAGGGATGCCATGGTAGAACCCCAAAACCTGGGCAGGAGATTGCACACCGGCGAGCCGAACCGTCTCTGGATCAGGCCAGTCCTCCACCACAATGACGACGTTATCCAGGTGCTGCTTGAACTCATCCGGCAGCGCCTCGATTGCCTCTTCCACCAGCCGCTCGAAAAGCTCCCTATGCATATCAATATCATAACATCCGAACGCCCATCTTAGCAAAAAGAAATTGCTCAGCGAGCACCGCACATTGAAGTTCAAAGGGCCCACATTGCCATTCCGCCTCATTTAGTGATATACTTATTGGTGTCATACAGGCAAAAAGTGCGTTCAAGCAGCCATCATCTTGCAGTCATTCGAGGAGAAACCATCAATGAAAACAATACGACCCGTTTTTGCGATAGTTGCAGCACTCCTGATGTTATCGATCATGGGGTGCTCCGTCGGCGGAATGCTGGTGGGTAAGGGTCAACGCTGGACGCCCACCCCTACCAAGACTCTAGAACCAACTTTCACGCCAGCGCCCAAAGCCACAAAGAAACAGAGCAAGCCTGTTTCCACACAAGTGGCTCTCAAGCCCACACAGTCCAGGCCGACAGCAACTCCCAAACCCACCACCCCCCCACCAACACCAACACCGGCAAAGCCATATATGGTAGTTAACGACAACAAAGTCAACATCCGCAGAGGTCCCGGCACCAACTATCCTGCTCTGGGGCAGGCGAGAAAAGGGCAACGCTTCGATCTGACCGGAAGGGATGCCAGGGGACGATGGTGGCAGTTTTGTTGCTTCAACGGTCGAAAAGGGTGGATATTTGCCGATTTTGCAGACACGTACAACCAGGCCAGAGTACCCGTTGTGAAAGCCCCACCAACACCAATACCGCCAAGGCCGACCGCAACACCTCGGCCAACGGCTACGCCCCGCCCGCCAATCTTGTTCGACCGTACTGAAGGGCCACTTTACACGCCAGACAACAACCCAATCCTGACGATATGGGTGAAAGTATATGCAAAGCCCGACATTCCATTGGGTGGATTCAAGCTCATCGTGCTGCGAAACGGCACCAAAGTAGGGGAAGCAACATCAGAAAATGTCTTCCGCAAGACCGGGCCCGGGCCTGGTCTCGGGCTGTACAAAGATGCCAACATAAAATTCGAGTACCCCAAACCCGGCACCGCTAATTGGGAAACATACCTGGCAGATGCTGGCGGGCGGCCCGTCTCATCCCACGAGAGGTTCACCACATCCCCGTCGAATGTGAACAGGATGATTTACATCGCCTATCAGCACCGCTGAGGAGAACCAGAACATGCCAAATAGTTCTATGGAAGTCCTGTCGGATGAACAAACAACTCGCGAGAAGATCCTTTTCCTGCTCAAGACACATGGCCCGATGACTGTGCGGATGCTAAGCGAAACGCTAGGTGTCACTCCTATGGGCATCAGAAGACACCTTACCTCCTTAGAACTAGACAAGCTGGTCATGCACAGACAAGAGCATAAACCGGTGGGAAGACCCACCTACTATTTCAATCTAACTGAGGAAGCGGAAAATCTCTTCCCCAAGCGCTACGACACCCTGGCCTTTCATCTCCTCGAGGTCATCCAGGATGAATACGGCGAGGAAGGTGTCAATGCAGTCGCAGAAAAAGCTATACACAGAGAAATGGAGGGTGTTGCCGATGCCCTGGGCAGCAAGACAGGAGCACAGCGCGTAGAAGCATTGGTGAATTTTCTGGACCAACATGGGTTCATTTCCTCCTGGAAAGAAGTTGAGCCTGGCATGTTCGAAATCTACCAGTACAATTGTCCCTTTCTAGCTGTCTCGCTCCGGTTCCCGATGCTTTGCAATCCTATGCCTATCATGCTGAAGGAACTATTCCCGGGTGCGGATATAGAGGTCACCAGCATTTGCACAGAAGGCACCAACGGTTTGTACCGTATTTCCTACAAAGAAAGTCTGCAGTTTGACACAGTTTGAGGAACCAGGACTGAAGCCGATCGTCGGCCAAACTGCCGTGGTGGACGACGGCTACGGTATCGTGGCGTAAGGAAACCCACATGCTTCCACCAGACCTCTCCAGCCAGGTTGCCCTCGTAACCGGAGGCGCTCACCGCCTGGGCAAAACGCTGGCGCTGGCACTCGCCGGGGCCGGGGCCAACGTCGCCATTCACTATCACAGCTCCAGGCAAGCCGCGTCTGAGACGCTGCAGGAAATCCGGAACATTGGGGTGGATGCCACCGCCATCCAGGGAGACCTGTCCCGCTCTGAAGATGCAGAGAGGGTTGTGGCAGCGACAGCGGAGCATTTCGGGAGGCTAGACATTCTGGTGAACAGTGCTGGCATCATGGAACAGACGCCTTTGGGAAAAATTACACCAGAAGCCTGGCAGCGGATCATGGGGATCAACCTGAAAGGCCCGCTCTTCTGCGCTCAGGCAGCAGCGAAAATCATGCTGGCACAGGGCAGCGGCAACATCGTGCAGATTGCCGACAGTAGCGGGTTCCCAGGCCAGGAACGCTACCTGTTGCACTTTCTGTCCAAGGAAGGGGTGAAAGCGCTGACAAGGCTGCTGGCGCAAGCCCTGGCCCCTGATATCCGTGTGAATGCCATAGCGCCGGGGCCAGTGTTAGTACCCACGAGCATGAGCGCCAAGCGCCGCGAGGAGATTGCCAAAAGCATGCCCCTTGGGCACTTCGGGCGGCCAGAAAATGTGGCAGACGCTCTGCTCTTCATCCTGGCAGACGATTACATGACTGGCGAGGTGATCGTCGTGGATGGGGGGATGGGGCTATAGGGTTGGACGAGTGGGAGAACGGATGGGATCTAGGTTTTGCCGGAGCTCGTTCGTCAACAACTCTACCACGCCTTGTCTCTGCATGCCACTCGATTTCCGCTCTGCGGAGACGAAATACGATCTCACCAAGGCCAAGATCCTCACGCCGGCACCTCTATGGGATACACCACATCAGCCCGTAACGCCTCGGCTGCAAAGGCAAGAGCGGCCTGAATCGCCTCTCGCGTCAACCGGGGATGCGCTTCCAGTAGATCGTCCACCGTCTCGCCAGCGGCCAGTTTTTCCAAAATGAGTTCCACCGTGATCCGTATTCCTGCGATCGCGCCGGCTTACCCATCATCACCGAAGGACTCGATGCGATCCATTTCCTCCACGTTTCCATTGCTTCGCCCCTTTCTCATCGGGAAGACGATTGCTTGACGCATCGCCC
>CAZDOZ010000012.1:19492-22689 GCA_964507175.1 uncultured Anaerolineae bacterium | reverse complement strand
AACGGTTCACCTGGAGGAGACCGATGGATATCACGAAGCTGATGAACACCCTGGGCGGGAAATTGCCCCGTCCTGTAGCCCGCTCTTTGGAAGCAGGGATGCAGAAAATTCCAGGGGTTAAGCAGAAACTGGATGCTGAGTACTCCCGGCTCTTGGAAGAGTTGGAGCCCAATCTCAAGCCGTATCGTGGCAAAGCTCCGGAATTCGCATCCCTTCCCCAGCAGGGGATGAGCCGCGAGGAAATCCTGGACCTGATGCGTCGGCTCGACGAGCCTGAGGAGAAACGGTGGAAAGAGGGATATGCCTCTGGAGCCGTGTACCACGGTGATCAAAAGCACGTGGAGTTCATCAACGAGGTCTATGCCTTGAACTCCCAGAGCAACCCGCTCCATGCCGACCTCTGGCCGAGCACTATAAAATACGAAGCAGAGATTGTGGCAATGACCGCCGACATGCTGAGCGCACGGGAGGCGCGGCGGATAGACCCAACTGCCCAGGTGTGCGGCGTCGTAACTTCCGGGGGCACCGAAAGCATCCTCATGGCGATGAAAACTTACCGAGACCGGGCGAGGAAAGAGAGAGGGATTACCCGGCCGGAGATGGTCCTGCCGGTGACCGCTCACCCTGCCTTCGACAAAGCAGCCCAGTATTTCGGCATCAAGTCGATCAGGACTCCAGTGGGTCCGGATTTTCGGGCTGATGTGAAAGCTATGGAAAAAGCGATAACCAAAAACACAATCGTGCTGGTTGGATCAGCCCCCGGGTACCCCCACGGGATCATAGATCCGATTCCAGAGATGTCAGATCTGGCGCACAAACGAGGTATTGGCTTCCACACCGATGCCTGCTTGGGAGGGTTCGTGCTTCCATGGGCCGAGAAGCTAGGATACCCCGTGCCAGTTTTCGATTTCCGGCTGCCCGGCGTCACTTCCATGTCGGTGGACACACACAAATATGGCTACGCCGCCAAGGGCACCTCGGTTGTGCTTTACCGGAATCCTGAACTCCGCCGGTATCAGTACTTTGCAGCCACAGACTGGCCCGGGGGGTTGTACGTCTCGCCTTCTGTTTCCGGGAGCCGGCCCGGAGGCCTGATCGCGGTCTGCTGGGCTGTCATGGTAAAGATGGGCGTCAGCGGATACCTGGAAGCTACCCGTCTCATCATGGAAACGGCAGAGAAGATCAAACAAGGGATAAAGGAAATACCGGGATTGCGCATCCTCGGCGATCCGCTGTGGATCATAGCATTTGCTTCCGACGAACTGGATATTTACCGCGTGCTTGATGCAATGTCGGAAAGGGGATGGAGCCTGAACGGACTCCAGTACCCCCCAGCTGTCCACATTGCCCTGACGCTCAGGCATACGCAGCCGGGAGTGGCGGAAAGGTTCCTGAAGGACCTGAGGGATTCCGTGGATTACGTCAAAAAGCACCCGGAGGAGAGAGGAGGCATGGCCCCAGTATATGGCATGGCAGCTTCCCTGCCTTTCCGCGGCATGGTGGATGGGCTTCTGAGGCGCTATCTGGATCTGCTATACAGAGTGTGATCTATCGGCAGAATCGTCCCATGTCTCCGATGTTGGAGGGCGAGGGCACGTTCACGAACGATCTGCAAGCCCTGTGAGGCTGAGCAGGGATTGTATCCATGTTGCAGGCATCTTCTGATTCCAAGTGCAATCGGCAGGCAATGACGGACGAATTCCCAGCGCGGTAAGATTTTTTCTTTGCGTAGGTACAGCTATTGGTGTAGAATTGGTAAATGTGTCTTATTCTCAACATTTTTCGACCATGGTGATGGCTCTAACTTGCGTTTTCTTGTAGCGCATTTATAATTGGGAGCGTATCTTACAGGAGGGGAAGTTCTCAGGATGGAAGAGTTGGCACAGCAGGGTGAAACCCTGGAAAAGGAGGAAAGCACCTCTCGCCCAGAAGAATCGATGAGTGCCCTAGTGAAGGAGCTCGCTATGAACCGCCTCCACGCGGGCGATGTGGTGGAAGGCACCATTGTCAGCGTTCAGCCAGATGCAATCCTGGTGGACGTAGGAGTCAAAACGGAAGGCATTATCTCCCACAGAGAAGTCGAGCGGATGAGCAAAGAGGACTTGGAAGCTCTAAAGCCAGGGGAGAAGATTTTGGTCTACGTCGTGAGGCCGGAGGATAGAGAGGGAAACCTGATCCTCTCGATAGCCAAGGCCGAACAGGAACATGACTGGTTGGAGGCGGAACGCCTGTACAAGAGTCGAGAAGCGTTCGAGGCTCCTGTGGCGGGCTTCAACCGCGGAGGTCTTATCGTCAAGATGGGCAGACTTCGCGGCTTTGTGCCGGCATCGCAACTCGCGCCGGCGCATAAGCCGGACGGGGAATCCAACGAACTGTGGAAGAGCCTTGTAAGCGAAAAACTTTTCCTGAAAGTCATCGAGTTGGACCGCAAGAGGAACCGACTTATCCTCTCCGAAAGAGCTGCCCTGGGCGAATGGCGCAGGGCCCAAAAGGAAAAACTCCTCGAGACGCTCCAGAAAGGCGAAATACGGCATGGCCGCGTCACCAGCATCGCTCCATTTGGCGCTTTTGTGGATTTGGGAGGAGCCGATGGCCTGGTGCATGTCTCCGAGATATCCTGGAGCCGAGTGAAACATCCTAGCGAGGCGGTAAAAGTTGGGCAGGAAGTGGATGTATTCGTCCTCAACGTCGACCGGGAGAAAAAACGCATTGGCCTCAGCATACGCAGGGCCATGCCAAACCCATGGGATAGCGTGGTGGAGCGGTACGCCGTCGGCCAGGTGGTGGATGCAGTGATCACAAACTTGACCGATTTCGGTGCCTTTGCTCGGTTGGAACAGGGAATCGAAGGACTTATCCATATCTCGGAACTGGCCGATCGCCGCATTGACCACCCACGAGAGGTCGTGAAACCCGGCCAGGATGTAACCGTCCGGATTATCAAGATTGATCCCAAGCGGAAGCGCATCGGCCTCAGCATTCGCCTTGTCCCCGAAGACAAATACACTATGGTGGATTGGGACGTGGCAGAATCTCCACAGGAAGGGGAAGTTGTAACCGTGATGGAGGAGACCATAGCTGCATCCCAAAAGCCAGAAAGAGCCGCACAGCCGGAAGAGCCTGCTGCCAAAGCAGAAGAGCCCGCAGTGCCTGCCGAAGCCGAGACGGAAGAAACCGTGGCTCCTGCCGAAGCCAAG
>CAZDOZ010000012.1:0-19392 GCA_964507175.1 uncultured Anaerolineae bacterium | reverse complement strand
GAGGCAGAGGAGGCTGTGGCACCCGCCAAAGAAGGAACTGTAGCGGCTGCGGGGACCGGAGCGGAGGTTCCAGAGGCCGAAAACGCCGGGAGTGACATATCAAAAACTACAGAAACGGAGGGAACCATCGAGGGCATCGCCGAAACGACGGCGGAAGAAGCTAGCGGAGATGCCGAGACGGAGCCCCCAGTCGCGGAAAAATCCCCTGATGCCTCTGACGACACATCAGGGGCAGAAAGCACAGAACAAGCATAGATGGGGTCCCACAGACTCAAGAGATGACAGAGGCACCCGGAAGGGTGCCTTCTCTTTTCTGAGGGGGCCGTCGATTCCACAGGCCTGCGGATTCTTAGCCCTCCATGCTTTCTGCCTTACCTCTTCTCCCTCTTTGCCTTTTTGGCCGCTTTTGCCTCTTCCTCAGCCTTGTATCGCGTGGGGTACAGCTTAGCGTAATAGCTGACTGGCCTCAGCAGATGTTCTTTGTCGATGAGCAATGATTCATGTCGCTCCTCTACCGCCAGCTCGTACTCGTGATTCATTTTGATGGCGTCGAACGGGCAGAACTCGGCACAAAGCCCACAGGAAAGGCAAATGGAGGTGTCGACGAAAAACTTCTCTGCATGTGGCTGTGGTTTCTTTGTTTTTGGATCTATGGCTCGCTCGATCCATATGCATTGGGCAGGACAGACATTGGCACAGATACCGCAGGCGGTGCACCTTTCCAGGCCTGTCTCGTCGTCATACAGCAGCATTGGGAAATAACGGAACGCTTCGGGGAGCCTCCGTTTCTCCTCCGGGTATTGGATCGTGAAGAGCCCAAACTCATCTGGTTCCTGGTGAATGAGCTCTTTGCCATTCTCGTACCGTGTTGGTGTGGAGCTCCAGTCGTCAACATACGTCTCGACGAAGTGCCGTAAAGTAATGCCCAGTCCTTTGATGATTCCCGATCCAAACATCAGCGATCCACCTCCCCCAGGACGATGTCGACGCTTCCTAAGACAACCACCGAGTCCGCAACCTTGTAGCCGATAAGCATCGGCTCCAGGCTGGTCAGGTTGATGAAGCTTGGTGCCCGCACGTGATAGCGGTAGGGATTATTCGTCTTGTCGCTCACCACGTAGAAGCCAAGCTCGCCTTTTGGAGCCTCGACCCTGCCGTAAGAGTCTCCCATCGGCGGTCGGAAGGAATATGTTTTCCGTCCTGAGATGATAGGCCCATCTGGTATCTGATCCAAAGCTTGCTTCAGGATTTTCACGGACTCCCTCATTTCCCGCAGACGGACCATGTAGCGGCTGTACACATCGCCGCCATCCTCAGTGATGACGTCGAAGTCGAAGCGGTCGTAGATGGAATATGGTTCAGCCCTTCGGATGTCGTACCTGACGCCGGAGGCCCTAAGCACAGGCCCGCTGGCACTGTAGGCAATGGCTACATCCCTCGGCAACACCCCGACCCCCTTGGCCCGGTAGAGGAAAATCTCGTTGCCTGTCAGATACTCGTTGATCTCGTCGATGATCCTGGGAAGCCGTTCATTCACCAGTTTTCTGGCGAACGGGATGAATTCCTCGGGGACGTCCCTTGCCACACCTCCGAACCGCATATAGTTGCACATCATGCGGGAACCAGAAGCCATCTCGAAGAGATCAAGGATAAGCTCGCGCTCTTCCAGTCCGTAGAGCATTGGGGTATAGAAAGCACCAAGGTCGTTGAACAAGAAACCAATGGCAACGAAGTGGTTCAGTATACGGGTCAGCTCCGACATGATGACTCGCAGATATTCGGCCCGTTCCGCCACTTTGAGCCCCATCAATTTCTCCACTGTGATCACATACCCCAAGTTGTTGGTCATGGAGTTGATATAATCCAGGCGGTCGGTATAGGGGATGTTCATGATCCATGTGTTCCGTTCGCCGATTTTCTCGTGGTTGCGGTGGAGATAGCCCATTTCCGGTTCCATGGCCACGATGGTCTCGCCATCCAGCTCCATGATCATGCGGAACACGCCGTGGGTGCTGGGATGCTGAGGCCCCACGTTCACCACTACTTTCTCCGTCTTCATACTGCTGGCCCCACTCCCTCTGGTGGGGGGCAGCGGCACCACATGCACGGGTTCCTGCCACCGATCCGGGTCCCAACCTTCCGGCAGCACCAGGTTATCATGCCATGGGGCGATATCCTCGCCGTGGTAGGGCTTGCCGCCCTTAGGGCTACGGCTTTTGAACGGCTTGTGCTCCGCCTCGTAGTAGGCTTCTTTCCAATCTTTCCGCATGGGATGTCCGTAAAATCCTTCCCATAGCAGGATTCGGCGCAGGTTTGGGTGACCTGGGAACTTGACTCCATACAGATCCCAGATTTCTCGCTCCTGGAAGGATGCACCCGGCCAGACGGAGACAACAGAGGGGACTTCAGGGTTTTCTTCCGGCACCCTGACCTTCAGGACAAGCGGGCCGCCCCCTCGTTCGATGGAATAAAGGTGATAGACGACCTCGAAACGGTTGCTTGCATCCCTGCCAGGATACGTCAGATAGTCCACGCCGGTGACCGATGACAGATAGTCATATCCGGCTTCGTCACGCAGGTACTTGCCGAATGCTACCAGTTTGTCCGGGGCTACAATTAGATCTCCGTTCTCCTCGGCCAGGACCGCGCCGGGCACAGCGTTTTTGATGTCGGTAGTTTTTTCTTTGACAGCCACCCTACTCATGGTTTCCCTTTCCTCGAGGAAGAATCTTGCTGCCGATTGCTCAGGCGGATTCCGGCGCGGGGGCTTCCGCGTCTGCATTTTCTTTCTGTTCCTGTAGTTTCGCTCTAATCTCAGGAAGACGTCGAACATCGATAAGATCGGGCCCTAGAACCGGCACAGGCACCTCCCTTTCCACCTCTCTCTGGTACCAGGGTACGGTCTTGACAGACTGCCTGGAGATTTTCTCGTGCAGTTTCATGAACCCATAAAGAAGCGCTTCCGGGGTTGGGGGACATCCTGGAACGTACACATCTACAGGGACCAGTTTGTCAATTCCAGAAACCACGTTATATCCATCTTTGAATGGACCGCCGGAAGTGGCGCATGCTCCCATGGCAATCACGTACCTGGGTTCTGCCATCTGGTTATAGATACGCACAACCTGAGGGGCCATTTTCTTGGTGACGGTTCCGGCCACGATCATGAGGTCCGCCTGTCTTGGGGAGGGCCGCATGATCTCCATGCCAAATCTCGACATGTCGAAGCGGCTAGAAGCGGATACGATCATCTCGATGGCGCAGCATGCAAGGCCGAACATGACGGGCCAGACAGAGGATTTTCGGCTCCAGTTGTAAATCGCATCTACCGTACTGAGGAAGACGTTACGCCGGAGATCCTCGGGCACAGCGATTTCGGATTCACCCATATCGACCTCTCCTGAGATTATTATTGGGGGAAAAGCAGCTCCACCCCTGTAAAGCCAAAATCTATTTTACACCACCGAAATGCTGCAAGCAAGCTCCTTTCTCGTAAAGTGGCCATTGACATCCCCTTACCGGTGTGCTAAAATTTTGATTGTAGAGATGCCGGAGATGCTCACATAGCTCGGACAGAGAATCTGCTCAGTTTCTCATTATCACCTTGACAGTTCCCGCCTATTCCGCCAGGCTCTCTGTGACGAGCCGTCACAGATGTTTCACGAGGAGGTGAACTATGCGCAACCGTAGCCGGCTTTTTATCAATCTCCTGTTAGTGTTGCTGATCCTGGCTATGGTTCCCCCAGCTTTCGCGTCCCCTGCTGCCCAACCGGACAAAGGGGATGGCGTTTTTCTTCTCAAGATTCCCAGGATCACCGTCCGGGTCTCCGAGGATGGAGAGCCGCACTTCGCAGGCGTGGCAATCAACGATGTTTTGGACCGTTTCGGGCTGACCGTAGGGAGGTTCGACCCACAAGTGGTAGCTTTTCTGAGCGACCACAACATACAACATATCGAGACCGTGACGGACGAAAATGGGATATTTCTTTTTGTGAATGCCCAGCCGTTGCCGCATCTTGCCTGGGACAAAGAAAGCTTGCAAAGTGCGGGAGATTTACTGGAACTGTTGAACGTAAGATATGCCGGAACATGGAAAAAGCTTCTGCCGTGGGCGCGCTACGTAGGGCTGGATTTCGTCGTAACCTTCCCGGTGGCGGCTGGCCACGACAAAATAGCCCTCAGAGATGAAAAAGCCTCTCTTTCGGGAGTGACCTCTGCAATGTCCGAGGGGAAGAAAGGCATGAAGCTGTATCTGGATCTCACATATGGGCCTTCCGGAGAGCCGGAACTCCTGGGGATGCCATTGAGCCAGATAGAAGCAGCCACCAACGCTGATCTCTCTTTCCTCAGGCTTCCACCGGAAACCATCCAGATACTTCGGGAGCACGGCGTCAAGGAGGTAGACCTGCACGTAAGGAACGGCAGTCTTTCCCTTGGCCTGAATCGGGAGCCACTGCCCAAGATTCAGTGGAATGAGGCCAGCCTTTCCAATGCTGTCTGGCTATACCAGCTTTGGACAGGTACAGAAGTCGAGGCCCCACTGGTGGAAGAACTCACCAAGCCTCTTGCATGGGGCGATATCTCGCTGAGAATGCACTTCCCAGAAAAATAAAGGAGCCGTCTCTATGGAAAAGCGATTCACTACACTACGGGCTCTGGCGACATTCTTCAAAGTGTTGGCGTGGGTATCCCTGGTGCTGGCTTTAGCGAGCGCTGCAGGGACGGCATGGGGCATGATTTCAGCTCTCAGCGGAGGCGGGACGATATCGCTTACTTCAGCCTGGCGCATCGTCGGGCCGATAATCTCGCTGAGCCTGTCGATATATTACTTCATCGTGTTCCTTCTCTTGGGACATCTCATATCGCTGGGGATAGCCATCGAGGAGAACACCAGGGCAACGAACACCTATCTGCAAAGAACTTTACAAGGGCCGGCGAAGGAGAACAATGCATAGCATTTGCCCGCCATGCAATGACAACAAGGTGTGCGCTTGGGCGCACACCTCAAGTGCTCTCTATCGCTGCCCTTCGGCTTGCAGGCAATTCCACAGCGCCTTGCTCATGATCGCAGCGCCTAGTTTGAAGACGCTTTCGTCGACATCGAATAGCGGGCTGTGATGGGGCGCTGCAAATCCACGCGATTCGTCCAGGGAACCCAGGAAGAAATAACACCCCGGAACTCTCGATAGAAACTCCGACATGTCCTCTGAGACCATGGCGGGCCTGGTCTGGAGCACATGGTCCGAACCAATTAGGCTCTCGGCTGCCTTGCGCACCCATTCTGTTGCCTTCGGATCGTTGACCGTAGCCGGAACCCTGTTGGATATCTTCAGCTCGTACCTGGCCCCAAATGCTGATGTGATGCCTTTCAGCACCTGCTCGATTCCCAGACGTACCTGCTTCCAGACATCCTCAGAAAACGTCCTGATAGTTCCTTTCATCTCCACCAGATCAGGGATTACATTGAAAGCTTCCCCACCTTTGACGGAGGTGATGCTGACCACGGCAGTTTCCTGGGCATCTATCCTCCTTTGCAGAAAAGTCTGTAGCGCGACTATTGCGTGGGCTGCGATTGTCACCGGGTCGATGCTCTCGTGAGGAAGTGCGCCATGCCCCCCGCGTCCCATCACGGCGATATACAGGTCGCTTGCCGAAGCCATTACCGGGCCGGGCTGTACGATCACGTTTCCTGCTGGCAATGTGTTCCACACGTGCATGGCAAAAGCGACATCTGGCGCCGGATTTTCCAGAGCGCCATCCTCGATCATCGCCAGCGCTCCTCCGCCCTCCTCTTCAGCAGGTTGGAATACGAACTTTACTTGTCCTGCCATCTCCTGCCGATGCCCACTCAGCATCGTGGCGATCCCGAGTCCCATGGCGGTATGGGTGTCATGACCGCAGGCGTGCATCACACCTGGGACGCGAGATCTGTATGGCACATCGTTTTCCTCCTGAATTGGAAGTGCGTCCATATCGAAACGCACCATTGCCACGGGGCCGGGTTTGGATCCGCGAAGCAGCCCGACAACCCCCGTCTTCCCTACGTGCGTGCGCACTTCCAGCCCCAGAGAACGCAATGTCTCAGCAACGATTTCGGAAGTACGATGTTCGTGGAAAGCCAGTTCCGGGTGCATGTGGAAGTCTCTGCGCCAGGCCACCATCCGCGGCTGTAGAGACTCAGCTTCTGACATCCAATCAGGTTGCATCATGCGACAATTCTCCTATCGTTGACATCTTTCAGGCCATGTCCCCTTTTTCTCCATCCTCCGGGCACCGGCGTTTGGCTTCCTCCAAAAAGATGTTGGCCGTAAGCCTGTCGATATTGGTTAGACGGACTTTCTGGATGACACTCATTGGGTGATCCGCGAAATACTGCCAGATGGCGTCGAAGAACACCTTAGCGCACAGATCTTTTGGGAATCCAAATATCCCGGACGAGATGGCCGGGAATGCGATGGTTTCCACTTTCTTGACCTCAGCGATGGAGAGGGATGTGAAAATGGCGCTGCTCAGCTTCCATTCCTCCTCACCTGTCCCCCACACAGGCCCAACCGCATGGATGACATATTTCGCTGGCAGCCTGCCGGCGCTTGTTATCGCCGCCGACCCGGTAGGTACCGGCCCATGCCTTTGTACCCACCCGTTGCTTTCTTGTTGGATGATGTCACCGCCTCGGCGGACAATGGCCCCGGCCACGCCGCCACCGTGAGCCAAATGCTCGTTGGCTGCGTTGACGATAGCATCCACTTCCTCTTCCGTCAGATCGCCCCGTACCACTTCCACGATGTGGTTGCCAGGGGCTTTGCATCTGTAAAGAACCTCTCCGGGCATGAGCACCTCCGTTTCGTTTTGTTCAGTGCACAGCGAGCGGATGCATTGGGTTTGTGACTTTACCTCATGTAATCCCGCAGCTTGCGAGCTCGGCTGGGATGTCGAAGCCTGCCCAGGGCTTGCGCCTCAATCTGCCGTATCCGCTCGCGGGTCACGCCGAACTTCTGCCCAACTTCTTCCAGAGTGTAGCTGTAGCCGTCTATGAGGCCGAACCGGAGCTGGAGGATGCGTACTTCCCTTGGCGTCAGAGATTCGAAAATCTCATCCAGGGACTCCCTCAGCAGTCGGTGGGCGGCTTCGTCAGTGGGAGAAGCGGCTGATACGTCCTCGATGAAATCCCCCAGGTAGCTATCTTCCTCCTCACCCACAGGCATCTCCAACGAGAGAGGCCGTTGGGAGACCTTGATGATCTGATCCACTTTCTGCTTGGGAACCCCGAGTGCCTCAGCAACTTCCTCTGTCGTCGGGTCGCGCCCAAGCTCTTGGGCTAGTTCGCGGCTCACCCTGGTGAGCCGATTGATCTGTTCGTACATATGTACTGGCACGCGGATCGTGCGCCCCTGGTCGGCGATGGCCCTGGTTACCGCTTGCCTTATCCACCAGGTAGCATAGGTGGAGAACTTGTACCCGCGGTGGTAGTCGAACTTCTTGACCGCCCTGATCAAGCCAATATTTCCTTCCTGAATCAGGTCGAGGAATGGGACGCCGCGACCCACATATTTCTTCGCTACGCTCACCACCAGCCTGGAATTGGCTTTTATCAGATGATCCTGGGCTTTCGCACCGATCTCTATCACCCGCCTCAGTTTTTTCCGTTCTTCTGGAGAAAGGTTCTTACCGCCTTTTTCCAGTCTGGCTTTAGCGAAGCGCGCCAGCTCGATTTTCTGTGCCAGATCGACCTCTTCTGCCTGGGTGAGCAATGGGACACGTCCGATTTCCCGCAGGTACAGGCTGACGGAGTCGTCAACCTCTATCGCTCCTTCGGGCGAGCGTTCCTTGGCTACCTTAGCTGCTGCTTTCTTCTTCTCTTCCCCTTCCCCCACTTCGATCCCGTGCTCGAACAGGATGGAAAAAAGCTCGTCCACCTGTTCCGGGTTCGTTTCTGCTTCAGGGAACACAGCGATGATGTCGTCGTAGGTGACGTATCCCTGGTCGCCGCCGAGGTTGAGCAGGGCGTCCACCGCCGATCGGAAGCTATCCTGCTCATCGGTTTCTTCCAGTTGCAGCACGTCCTCCGGAATCGCCACAGTAAGCATCTCCTTTCTCTTCTCCAATCGCCCTGAGGGATAGTCCTAGCCGGTCGAAGTAGGTGTGGCCACCGGTGTCGGTTTCTGTAAAGGCGGAGACGAGACCATGTCGGTCACATCATCCACCGCGATGGCCGATAGCATGTACACCTTTTTGCCTTTGTCCAGCCGGACATAATAGTAAAGCCCATTTGGGTTCTTGTTTCCAACTTCGAGGGTGTGCACCTCGTTGTCTTTGCCCCTGAGAGTTATGTACCACGCAGGTTTGTCCAGTCCGAAGTCTCCCAGTTGCAACGTTCCTGTGATCACCCGCTTTGGACTGGCATTGACCAGTTCTCTCAACACTCTTCCGACCCGTTCCCCATCGGCTGGTCCCGGCCTTGGTGCCAGCATCTCCCACTTATCGTCTTTGGTTTTGTGCAACGAAAGCAGGCGATCTTTGCCTGCGATCAACACCCCATCTACGTTATCGAATTTTACGTCGTGCAAGATGGGCGTCGACGCCGGAGTTGGGGTGCTTTTCCCAGCGCCATGTCCTCCCCACACGAAATATCCAACGTATCCCCCCAGCAGGGCGAGAATTATCAATGCTACGAGGGTGTTTCTCCATCGCATGGCTTCCACCTCTCCTGTTCAAATTATAGATGCAAAAACCGCCAGTTTGTTACATTCCTTCTGTAAAGCGGATTCAAACCATTGCGACGACTGCAGGTCTGCCACCGCTGATTTCTGCAATGGGATTCAGCGCCGCTGAACCAATGCCGGGCGTTGATTTGGTCAGTACGCCCTTCCGTCCAGTATTCACACGCCGGAGTGCATCACCCGTCCGGCGCTCCGTGGGGCGACCCGCGTGTCGTCCCTACGATGCGTTTCACCTCCTGTGCACCCACACCAGCGCTCCTGCCAAGAGCACGATCACCGGCAGGAAGATCACCAGTGTATAGAGGAGCAATTTCTGCTCCGTGCCGGTTATCGGGCGGATGGAGTGGATGGCTGGCGGTTTGGGGCCGATGGCAATCAAGCTTTTCTCCTCTGTCAGCCAGTTGACCGAGTTACGGAAGAGATCCGGGTTGCCAAATGCCCCTTGAACTGCACCCAGCACCCCATTGCTCACAAAATCAGAGTCGCCGAAGACCACCAGCCGCGCCTTAGTGTTCTTGTTGGTGCCAGCTGCCGCCAGTACCAATGGCCCCGGCAGGTCTTTCCCTTTGTCGAAATGGGCCTGGCTATTGGTTAGATCGGTCTCACCCCAGCTCCGCTTGCTGGTCTCCACCAGGGAGTCCATAGTGATTGTGGGGTAGTTCGTCCTGGTGATGGTGATGCTCCGGGCCAGCGGGAAAAAGCTCATCAGGCCGTTCAGGTCTTTGGTGATGGAATGGAATCGGTACTGACTCACCGCCGGCGATGCCACATCCCCAAAGAAAGAGTTCGATGGGTCTATCACCACGTCATTGTTGAAAGTGATCCCCCACTCGTTCTTCAGCGTGTCGGAGATCGGGACAGGCGCCTGAGGGTCGGTCATGATCATCAATTTGCCGCCCTTGTTCAGGTAATTCCGCAGCTTTTCCTCTTCTTTGGGAGCGAATGGCTTTAGCGGTGACGCCACCACAAGTGCCGCCATGTTGCTGGGGAGGGTGCCGGTCACCGTAGCCAGATTCAGGGTTTTGACCTTGTAGTTATCCTTGCCCAGCAGCCTGGTGATGGTGCTGTACCCTTTCTGATTGAATTCCTCCGGCCCCCGTTCCTGATGGCCTGTGGTGAAATATACCACCAGCGGCTTTTCGCGGCTCACTTTGAGGATGCCGCTGGTTATGTCCTGCTCGTCCATGGCATAGGACTGCTGAGTCTTCTTCCCCCGGATGAAAACCAGGATGCCGTAGCTGGTTATCTTGTACTTCCTGGCCAGGGCTGGGTTGGTGTCCGGGTCGACGAAGCGGTATTTGACCTTGCCGTGGCTGTGGTAAACGTACTCATCCAGCAGGCCTCCGATGTTGTCTCGGCGGCTATCGTTCTCCGAGAAGAACCCGATTATCTCCACAGGCTCTTTCAGGTTCTGGATTATCTGGATTGTCTCCTGAGAAAGCGTGTACTGCTTGTTTTGCGTAAGGTCGAATCGCTTGTGATACTTTATCCCCAAGACATCGAGGAAGAAGAGAATCCCCAGGACGGCGACGCTCAAAACGACGGCATTGCTGCCGTATCGGGCACTACGCCCGGTCAGGACTTTGCGAACCTCGTCCGGCCGGAGCAAGGCGTAAAGCAGGATCAGCACCACACCTGCGGAAAGCAGCACAATGGGCAGCCATGTAGGGCCTTTCTTAATTGAGGAGTCCACCAGAGCTGCCACCAACAAGATCACACCAAGCCACACACTCCATGGCGCAATTTTTTCGCGCAGTTCCTGGTTCATTGTCGCCACCTCCTGCTCTGAAGTATCTGCGTGGAGAGGAAAAGGCTCCCCACGATGATGCTCAGGTAGTACAGGACGTCTTTGGTGTCCACCACCCCTTTCATGAAATCGGAGTAGTGGTCCGATATGGCCAACTCCTTGAGGAAGCTGCCGAGGGCTGGGCCGGTGTAATCTCCCAGTGCGCCTATCAGCCATAGGATGATTATCAAAGCCACCCCCAGCACCGCAGCAACGATCTGATTCGACGTCATGGACGAGGTGAGCTCACCCAGGGCCAGGAACGTCCCCCCGATGAGGATGAACCCGATGTAGCCGCCGATTACTGCTCCCCAGTCTGGGTTTCCCAGGAAATGGAGCACCAGTGGGTAGAACAAGGTAAGGGCAACCATGACCAGGAAGAGCACGAGGGCAGCTAGCCACTTCCCCCATACTACCTCCCAATCGCGGACAGGGCTGGTCAGAAGGAGTTCTATAGTTCCAGAGCGCATCTCCTCCGAGAGCAGCCGCATGGAGATTGCCGGCGCTACGAAGAACAAGATCACCACCAGGTTGCCAAAGAGGTAACGCAGGTTTGCCTCCCTGGTGATGAACATGATCATCACGAACAGGTAACCAGCGACGGCCAGGAATGCCGCTGTGACCACGTATGCGATGGGAGAAACAAAGAAAGAAGAGAGTTCTCTTTGGGCAATGGTTATCAGGTTACGCATTTCCCCCCTCCGTTTTCTCTGCGGATTCTTCCTCGGTGGTGAGCTGCAGGAATACCTCCTCCAGGCTCATTCCAACGCGCTTGAGCTCCAGGAGCGGCCATCCTCGATCGACGATGCTCTTCGCCAGGACGGGCCGGGGGTCCTTGTCCAGGGAGCAAGTCAGGTCGTATGCCCCTGTACCCATGCTTTCCACTTTCAGCACGCCAGGCACTCCGGAGAGCACCTCGACGGCATCCTCTGGTTCGGTGCCGAGCACTACCTGCACCCTTTCGCCACCTTTCAGCTGTGTGGTAAGGCGATCTGGTGAATCCTCGGCCATGATCTTGCCCTTGTTGATGATGAGCACTCGATTGGCAACCTGGCTCACCTCCGGCAGGATGTGAGTGCTGAGGATAATGGTTCGCTCACCCCCCAAGGAGCGGATCAGTTCCCGCACCTCGATGATCTGTCGTGGATCCAGGCCGATAGTCGGCTCATCCAGGATCAGGACCTCAGGGTCATGGAGCAATGCCTGGGCAAGTCCAACACGCTGGCGGTACCCCTTGGAGAGCTTGCCGATGACAGTGTCCGCCCTGTCGGCGAGCCCAAGGCGATCCATCACCTGGGCAATCCGGTTTCTTCTGTCGGAGATATGCCGAAGCTTTCCCATGAAATCTAGATAGCCCGCCACTGACATGTCTTTGTAGAGGGGCACGGTCTCTGGCATGTAGCCCACGCGCTTGCGGGCATCCAGTGATTGGGTGAATGTATCATATCCTGCGACGACCGCTTTCCCCTCGGTTGGGGGCATGTAGCCGGTCAGGATACGCATTGTGGTGGTCTTCCCTGCGCCGTTTGGGCCGAGGAAGCCCAGTATCTCCCCTTTCTCCACCCTGAAAGAGATACCTCGGAGTGCAGGGAAGTCACCATAGTACTTGGTGAGGTTTTCGACTTGGATCATCTATGTCTACCTCCCATAGAAGAAACTAGGACGGCGCTCCGCCGTCGCGAAATTGAGCGAATCAGCGAGTCAGCGAAATGAACCATCGGAGGAAGGTCCTGTCGCTGATTTCGAGCTTTCTCACCGCTGAGTTCGCTGAACGCGCAGAGAGCCTGAAAAGCCCTTCATCAGCCAATCGTGAGCCTATAGCGACTCTTGTCCACGCAACAAGATATTTCATGAAAGCTGACGGCTACCGGCCAACGGCTATCGGCACGCCCCCGCGTTCTCGGCAGTGGGAATCTTGCTGCAGCCAGTCCCGCCGGAACAGTCATCGAAAATCGTAGATTCCGCCCTCAAGCGGCCACAGGTGACCGCACTCGACACATCGCAGGCCCCCATCGGCTTTCTCGACCCTGCCGCCGCAGTCTGGGCAGCGGAAAAGTTCCTCCGGCGGGATGGGGGCTTTAGGCGCGAGTATGCCTGCCTTAGCGCCCGCGGGTTCTGCCTGGAGGAATATGCTGGGGGTGAGTTTCCAGAGAGCGCCTATGCGCTGCACTGCGCCGTCGGCGCGGGCCAGGAACCGAGGGGAGAAGTGCCGCTTCAACACCCCATGCCTGAAATGAGACACAGCCAGCGAGTCCCGGATGGCAAATCCTGCGTCTTCTAGCTTTTCTCTGACCCAGGCAGGGTGGAAATCATAGTTCAACGGCACGAACTCTACTGGATCATGGTCGAAAGGGTCCCAATCCTGCTTCCGAAGCAGGTATCGTATTATCGCTTTCAAGTTCCGTTTGTTGGCGTGCTCCAGGACAAAGACCCCATCGTCGGCGAGCACCTGGCGTATGCCAGCGAGGGCTGCCGGGACATCCTGGACGTGGTGAAGCACCCGGACCATAATGATTGCCTGGAAGATGCCCGGTGCGAAGGGAAGATGATACAAGTTTGCCGCGACGAAAGTGAAGCGTGGGTCATTTCCCCAGAATCGTTGGGCGTCCTCCAGCATGGACATTGCGTAGTCCAAAAGGATGACCTGACGGTACCCCGAGTAAAGGTCGGCCAGCCTGCCGAAACCTGCCCCGATCTCCATCAGTGTCTCCCCCGTGAGGGGGAGCAGGCGTCGCAGGGCTATCCTCTCCGCCAGGTCTTCGTAAGAACGATTCCCTTTTTCCCAGAATTCTTCTCGGTAGTTGCTTCCCTCGTAGTCGCAGATATTTGGCATCGTCCTCACTGGTCTCGGTGTTTCACGTGAAACAGCCGCCGTATCCGGCACACCATTATAGCACGCTGACGGTTCAATTTCAATAGGTTTTTTGGTGTTCAGACATGAGTTTGGATATGGCGGGTAGCGGTGCATCGTGAGCAAGGCAACGTTCGGCCGGTAACGGGTGCAGCAGGATGCTGCACCCGTACCGATTCACTCCGGCGAAGAGATGATGTCCGAACTCATGTCCAGGGCTCAGGTTTTGCAAGAAAGCTTTCAGAGCAAACCCAGGGCTTTCCACTTTCCGGAGCTGTTTGCTTCGAAAATAGGGTGCTCGTCATGCAGCGCGCAACCACCCACGATAACTCCTTTGATAGACCTCCGAAGCAAATCGAAGGACTATAACCGTTCCTGGAGCTCTCCCGAGGCGGCTGAAGCCTGGCAACACTCATCGCTTGGGGTTGATGATCACCGAAGATGCTCCTGTGGGAATCCCCGGGGCCTGTAGGGCTTCCCAGGATTCGCTTCGAAATCCCTTTGCCGCCCTATCCTGGTAATTGACAACCCATTATGGTAAAATGGCGCTGTCGGTTTAGGACGAGCCGACATCTTGACGATAGGTTCTGTCGTGGAGGAAGAGATGTCGCAGAGAATTTTCGAATTCTACAGAGCCGGGAGTTTCGAAGGAAGAGGGGAGCGGGGCTATGGGGCTGTATGGCACCCGCCGACGGATGTCTACGAAACGGACGACGGAGCTGTGATCATTCTCGAGGTGGCTGGAATGGCAGGCTCTGAGTTCAATTTGATAGTTAAGAACAGGGTTCTTGTGGTCACGGGCACTCGTCGCGATGAGACAAGGAAGCGGGTGTATCAGCAAATGGAAATCCACTACGGAGATTTCCGGAGCGAGATACATCTGCCGTGGTCGGTAGAGCCTCAGAGCATAGAAGCTAAGTATGGTGATGGATTTCTGCGCATAGTCGTGCGGCGACGAAAGCCAGAGCGAATTCCTGTCCTCACCGAATGACGATGAAAAGTCCCAAATTCGTTACAGACGCACTCCGCGCAATCGACTCCTTGCTTCGTGGCATCGGAGGTAAAGATCCACGGAGGATCAATAAGGAGAACAGGGAGAATATGGAAGAGAAAAACAAGAAACAATATACTGAAGGGAAACTGCAACAGCAGGATGCCATAGACACGGAAGCGAAAGAGAGCACCACTTCGGGTGATAACGGCACGGAGACAGAGGAGAAACCCTCCTCCCAGGTGGTGATGATCTCTGAGGGGCGAGAGGATTCCCCCGAAATCCCGGAGGAATTGCCGATACTCCCATTGCGGGGCGTGGTGGTGTACCCGATGATGTGGCTGCCCTTGACCGTGGGCCAGCCTCGGTCCATCCGCCTGGTGGATCAGGCAGTGCTGGAGAACCGGATCATTGGTCTGGTGGCCTCCAAAGTGCCGGAGAAAGACGAGCCGTCGCCCGAAGAGGTGTACGACATGGGCACCGCGGCCATCGTCCACCGCCTGCTCAAAGCGCCCGACGGCACCATCCGGCTCATCATCCAGGGGATCGAGCGGATCAAGATCGGACCGTACACCCAGACAGAACCATTCCTAAAGGCAAAGGTTACCCCTGCGCCTGAGATTGTCGAGAAAGGGATCGAGATCGAAGCACTCCAGCGAAGCACGTTGGAATTCTTCAGGAAGCTGGTGAGCCTGGCGCCTAACATGCCAGAAGAGCTGGAAATGGCTGCCATGAATGTGGAAGGGCCACTCCAACTCGTTTATCTGATTGCTGGAACCGTCAGGATGGATCTGAAAGACGCCCAGGAGATCCTGGAACTGGACAGCGTGAAGGACAAGCTTCTCAAAGTCACTGCCATCCTGACCCGTGAGCTGGAAGTCCTGGAACTGGGCCGGAAGATCCAGAGCGAGGCCCAGAGCAAAATGGAGAAGATGCAGCGGGAATTCTTCCTCCGGGAGCAGCTCAAGGCGATCAAGCAGGAGCTGGGGGAAGAGGACGAGCAGACTATCGAGATCAAGGAATACGAGAAGAAAATAGCCGAGGCCGGGATGCCGGAGGAAGCGGAAAAAGAGGCCCGCCGGGAACTGGATCGGATGCGCATGATGCCTCCCCAGGCCGCCGAGTACTCTGTCATCCGGACTTACCTCTCCTGGATGGTCGGCCTGCCGTGGGACAAAGTGACCGAGGACAACCTGGATATCGAGCATGCCAGGAAAGTCCTGGATGAGGATCACTATGACCTGGAGAAGATCAAAGAGCGAATCCTGGAGTTCCTCGCTGTGCGGAAGCTGCGGCAGGAGCGTCATGAGCTTCTGGAGAAAGAGTCGGAGGAGCACAAAGACCTGATCCGGCGGGAACGAGAAGGTGTGATCCTCTGCTTCGTAGGGCCTCCGGGCGTCGGCAAGACATCCCTGGGCAGGTCTATCGCCAGGGCGCTGGGCCGAAAGTTCATCCGCATGTCCCTGGGTGGCATCCGGGACGAAGCGGAGATCAGGGGATTCCGGCGCACTTACGTGGGCGCTATGCCCGGCCGGATAATCCAGGGAATCCGGCGGGTAGGTACTAAGAACCCAGTCTTCATGCTGGACGAGGTGGACAAGCTGGGTCAGGATTTCCGGGGTGACCCGGCATCCGCCCTGCTGGAAGTCCTGGATCCGGAACAGAATTTCGAGTTCCGAGATCACTACCTGGATGTGCCGTTTGACCTGTCTCAGGTGCTCTTCATTACCACGGCCAACTGGTTGGATCCAATCCCGGAGCCGCTGCGGGACAGGATGGAGATCATCCATCTCTCCGGGTACACCGATGAGGAGAAGCTCCACATCGCCGAGGGGTACCTGGTTCCGCGACAGGTAAAGGAAAACGGGCTGCTACGGGGGGAAATCGAGTTTCAGGAGGACACCATCCGGCAGATAATCCGGGAATATACCCGTGAGGCGGGTGTGCGCAACCTGGAACGACAGATCGGCGCGGTCTGCCGAAAAATCGCCGTGCAGGCAGCATCCGGCAACGACGGGAAAGTCGTGGTGACAGCTGAGGATGTGTCGAAATACCTGGGCAAGCCAAAATACTTCTCCGAGGTCGCCGAGCGGACCAGCATCCCTGGCGTCGCGACGGGTCTGGCATGGACTGCGGCTGGCGGCGACATCCTCTTCATCGAAGCAACCAAGATGCCCGGCAGCAAAGGGTTCCTGGTCACTGGCAAGCTGGGAGATGTGATGAAGGAATCGGCTCAGGCAGCACTGAGCTACGTGCGATCCCATTCCAAGGACCTTGGTATCACGGACGAAGCTTTCGCCGAGAGCGACATCCATTTGCACATCCCGGCAGGGGCAATCCCGAAAGACGGCCCTTCCGCCGGCGTGACCATGGCGACGGCTTTGGCCTCCCTTTTCACCGGACGGCGGGTGCGGCCAGATGTGGCAATGACCGGGGAGATTACTCTGAGGGGGAAGGTGCTGCCGGTTGGCGGCGTGAAGGAGAAAGTCCTGGCGGCGGACAGGGCTGGCATCACTACGGTCATCCTGCCCCGGAAGAACGAGGCAGACCTGGAGGATGTGCCGGAGGAGATCAGGAAGCGGATGGGGTTCGTCCTGGTGGACACTGTGGACGAGGTCCTGGAGGCGGCGTTGGAGCCGAAGTCCGAATCCGAAGGGCCGCGGGAAGAGAAAAGAAATGGATTGGAAAATCAGTGAATCGGCGAAACAGTCTCGGCCGGGTACGTTATCGTTGATTCGCCGGCTCCCTGATTCATTGGTCTCGGCCGATGTGACACCGTGCTGGCGTACTGCCCCGCGAGCATCGAAGAAGGACAGATATGCATGTCCATCCCAGTGGGACGCATACGCATGTGCAATCCTGGGCAATTTAGAGAACAAGGAGAGATTATGTTGTGGTAAGAAAAAGAAAGAGCAACGAGCCGAAGATGCAGTGGTACAAAGCCGATCTGCACCTCCACACGCCGGCCAGTTCCGATTGGCAGGAGCCAGGCGTGACATTTTTGGATTGGCTGTACGCTGCAGAGGCAAAAGAAGTGGATATTGTGGCCATAACCGACCACAATACCGTGGCAGGCGTGGCACGCCTGCGTCAGGAGATGAATCAGCTCGAGTGGCTGGAAAGGCACAATCGAATCAGACCTAGCGAAAAGCGGATTTTGGACGAATACCGTCGCCTCGGAAACAAGATATTGGTACTCCCGGGATTCGAGTTCACAGCGACCCTTGGCTTTCACGTTTTGGGCATTTTCCCGCCGGATACGTCGGTTCGCGAATTGGAGTTTCTGCTCCTCTCTCTGAATATCCCGCCGGACAAATTAGATTCAGGTTCCATGGAGGTCGGGGCCACGGCAGATGTCCTGACAGCATATCGGAAAATCAGAGAGGCTGGCGGCATCGTGATAGCGGCCCACGCCAACGCGGCCCACGGCGTGGCCCTGGCGGGAGTGGCTTTTGGCGGACAGACAAAAATCGCATACACCCAAGACCCGAACTTACACGCCCTGGAGGTCACCGACCTGGAAAGCCGCAGCCAGCGGGCTACTGCCAGGTTTTTCGATGGGTCCAAAGCGGAATACCCACGGCGGATGCACTGCATCCAGGGCTCCGACGCCCACCGTTTGGAGCAGAAGAAAGAGCGTCTGGGAATCGGGGACCGTACCACGGAGCTTTACCTCCCGGAGCCCACGTTCGAGGCAATCAAAGAGCTGTTCGAAGGGGATGATTTTTCACGGACCCGCCCATGCCGCAAACGGCGGAGAAAACCGAAAGACCCTGTCCTTGCCGCCAGGATTCAAGGTTCATCGGAAACTCAGTCTTTCCACGAGCAGGCCACGATGTACGGTGGGCACCTGTACGCCGTCCTGAAGGACGTGGCGGCTTTCTCCAACAGGAAAGGCGGAACGGTGTACGTGGGGGTGAGCGACAACCCACGCTCGCCGGCGTGGGGCGTCCCAATGGTGGAAAACACCTTGAAGACAATCCAGAAAGACATCCAGCGTCGGATCGTTCCTCCTGTTTCGGCTGAAGCCAAAGTGATGGAGAGCCAGGGGCAGCAGGTTATATCCATCACGGTGAAAGAAGGGAAGGAGAAACCATACACTCTGGATATCGGAAATATTTTCGTCCGGAAGGGTGCGGAAACCACCCTGGCGAACCGCGACGAGATCATCGCTTTGGTGAAGGAAGCGGTCGAACCCAAGGTAAAACAGGAGCCGTCGGAAGGGAAGAAGGGCGGCAACCGCGGTAAAACTACTCCGGAAGAACCAAAAGCAGTGGAAAAAGAACCGGAGCACGTGGTGCCCAAGTTCGTCCAGACGCCCCCCAATGTCGGCGTGGAGATCGTCGGCAGGGAGAAGCGGAAAGGGCGGATTTACTATGCCGTGCGCGACCTGCGCAACGACAACATAGTGCACAATGTCACCAAATCCTCGGCCCGGCGGCTCTGGCAGTACGCCATTGCCAAGTACGAGGAAGACCTTCCCCTGGACAAACTGAAAATCACGTGGCACGGTGACATCGGCCTGGTCCGGTCGGAGGATCGGGCTAAGAAGAGAAGGTACGACCTGGCCCAGCGTGATCTGAGTGGGAACACGCATGTGTATTACGGCGTGACTGACGATGGTGTGTCTGGAGAGTGGCAGCATTTGATCCAAAGCGACAAAGAACGGGAAAAGCCAGGCACAGAAGAAGGAGCAGTGCAGGAGGAAGCACTGGAAACGGTGGCTCAGCAGCCTGCAGCCGAATGAAAAGGCAGCAAGTGGTAGGGTGCGGTACGGGTGCAGCATGTGCCGAGTCTCATAAAATCGTGCCGGGCACCTCAATAGGAGTCTCACAAAGTTGTAGGTGGCGCTCAAGAGTAGTGGAATGAGCTTGCCTTGCAAGGAAGCGAAGAAGGCCTTTTTGCCCTCTCCCATCACCCCGGCCGCCGCAGGCAAAGCTGCACCGTGGGCAATCCGCGAGTCGCGTCGGGATGGCACTCTTGAGCCGTTCCTGCGCCTTCGCTCGCTGAAGCAGGTATTGTAGGGCGAGCCCCGTGGAATGCT
>CAZDOZ010000011.1:0-23024 GCA_964507175.1 uncultured Anaerolineae bacterium | reverse complement strand
GTTGGGACGGAGCGGCTCTTGGCCCTCACCCACCCCAACCCCTCCCTCTCCCACGTCCGTGGGCGAGGGAGGGGCCGTCGGGCGGATTTCGTCTCCTCCTGGCGTCGGCTACTGCTAAAGGGTGCCATCCCGACGCGACTCGCGAATTGTCCACGGTGCGGCTTTGCCAGTTGCGCCCCTCTTCCCTCGCCCATGGATGGGAGAGGGAAGAGGGGCAGGCCGCCGCAGGCGGCCGGGGTGATAGGTGAGGGCACAAAGGCAGCACTACACCGGGCCTCCCGGCCCGACTGGAACGGAGTATGCCCGTACCAACAAGGCAACTCTATCCCATGAACGCCACCAAGCAAATCCTGGGGGCCTGTAGGGCCCCCTCAAAACCCCCGTCTCCGGTTTGTTGACTTTACGGCAACTTGTTCTCTATAATAGCGGTGCAGTGGGGCAGTTTCGGCGGACTCAAAAACTCATCGCAGAGATACAAAAGCTGTCAGCAGTTAACCGCCGGCTGGTAGCTGCCCGCTCCCCTGCTTCATAGAGCTTGGTAGACACTGACGGCTATCGGCTTTTTCTCAGCAGGGCCGTCCGTGTGAATCTATCGCGAACAAAATATATTCGAAATCGAAAAGAGGTGCAATGGACAGCGTAAAACCGAGGAAGGAAATCCTGGACAACGGGCTGACGGTGCTCCTGAAAGAGCAGCACATAGCACCTGTGGCGAGCTTCTGGATATGGTACCGGGTAGGGAGCCGAAACGAGGTACCGGGAAACACCGGAGTCTCCCACTGGGTAGAGCATATGCTTTTCAAGGGATCGAAAAATTTCCCTCGCGGCGAGATGGACAAAGCAGTCTCCCGCAACGGCGGCGTCTTCAACGGCATGACCTGGATAGACTGGACAGCTTACTACGAAACACTGCCGTCGGAGCACCTACACCTGGCGCTGGAGATCGAATCGGACAGGATGACAAATGCCCTTTTCGACCCCCAGGAGACAGACCTGGAGAGGACGGTAATCCTCTCTGAAAAGGAGGGTAACGAGAACGAGCCAGAGTACCAGCTCTACGAGGAGACCGTCGCGGCGGCATTCCGGATACATCCTTACCGCCAGATGACCATTGGCTACCAGGACGACCTGATCACCATGACCCGCGACGATCTGTATCAGCACTACAGAAAATTCTACGTGCCGAACAACGCCATAGTCTCCGTAGTGGGGGATTTCGATGCCGACGAACTACTGAAACAGATCGAGGATGCTTTCGGGCATATCCCGCCAGGCGAAAAGGCACCGCCACTCCATCTGAAGGAGCCACCACAGCGGGGCGAGCGACATGTGACGGTGGAAGGCACCGAGGACACCGCCTATCTTTTCGCCCTGTACCACGCGCCGGAAGCAACCCACAAGGATTTCTTCCCCATGGTCATCCTGGACGCAATCCTGGGCGGGGCGAAAGGGCTGCCGCCTTTCGGCGGTTCCGGATTCAGCCGAAGCGCCAGGCTCTACCGGGCGCTGGTGGCCACGGGGCTGGCCGCGGGAGTCAATAGCACCGTCGCCGCCACCATCGACCCCTATCTGGCTTCCATCTCGATCACAGCACGGCAGGGCGTCGCCCTGGGCGACGTGGAGCAGGCTCTGGACAAGGAAATCTCCCGACTGCAGGAAGAGCCAGTGGGCGACGACGAGCTGCGGAAAGCAATCAAGCAATCCCGGGCTCAGTTCGTTTACGCCAGCGAGAGCGTCACCAACCAGGCCCTCTGGATGGGATTCTCGGAGGTAGTGGCGGATCAGGAATGGCTTGCCGGGTTCCTGGAAAGCCTGGAACGGGTTTCTGCGGAAGACGTGCAGCGGGTGGTGAGGAAATATCTGATCAAGAAGAACAGGACCATAGGCTGGTATCTGCCTCGGGGAGGCGTACAATGAAATCTCACTCGACACCGGGCCCGGAGAACATAGCGCGACGCAGGCTGAGCAATGGGATTCTGGCAGTGGTGTACGAGAACCACAGCCTGCCTACGTGGGTGATCAACGGTCTCATCCCCGGCGGTAGCATTTTCGAGACCAGGGATACGGCGGGGCTGGCCGCTCTAACTGCCCAGATGCTCCAGCGTGGAAATGTCCGCTACACTTTCGAAGAGATCAACGAACGTGTGGAGAGCCTGGGTGCGTCGGTATCTTTCGGCAGCGGCAGGCACTCCGTCAGTTTTGCGGGAAAGTCGCTGGTGGAGGACGTGGATACCGTGCTGGAGATCCTGAGTCTCTCCCTCCGAGAGCCCACATTCCCGGAGGATCAGTTCGTCCTGCTGAAAGGCCAGATCCTCACCGCCCTCCAGGAACGGGACATGGATACCCAGAGTGTTGCGGATATGACTTTCGACCGACTGGCGTATCCGGAGACTCACCCCTATAGCTGGCCAGCCGATGGCTATCGCGAGGTCATCGAAGGGCTGACTCTGGAGCAGGTGCGGGATTTTCACAGCCGCTGCTACAGGCCGGAGAGAGGAGTGGTGGTCGTGGTCGGGGATGTGATGGCCGATGAGATGTTCGGCCGGCTGGAGCAGTCTTTCGGCGACTGGCGCGGCCATACCGAACCATGTCCCGAACCCGACTTAAGCGTGCCTCCATTGGACAAAACGCTGCGGGAACATGTGGTGCTTCCAGACAAGATGCAGTCGGACCTGGTGCTGGGGCGGGTGGCACTAGATCGCAAACATCCTGATTATTTCCCCGCGGCGGTGGCGAACACTATCCTGGGGCGTTTCGGTATGATGGGCCGCCTGGGCGAGCGTGTTCGGGAACAGCAAGGGCTGGCGTACTACGTCTATAGCTCCCTCGAGGCGAACTCCGCCCCCAGCCCATGGATCGCCATCGCCGGGGTGAACCCGGCCAACGTTGACCTGGCAGTTGCAAGCATCCTGGAGGAGATCGAGCGGCTGCGGACGGAGCCGGTACCGGACGAAGAGCTCACAGATTCCCAGGCGTTCATCGTGGGATCGATGCCCCTGCGCCTGGAGACCAACGCTGCTGTGGCTCGCTCTCTGCTGGACATGGCGTGGTACGACTTGGGATGGGACTACCTGCAGCGCCTGGGCGAGCGGGTGCGGGCTGTGACCCCAGACGATGTGCTCCGGGTTGCCCGAAAGTACCTGAGCACCGAAGCATACGCGCTGGCGATTGCCGGACCGTGAACTGCGAGCCGATAGCCGTTGGCCGGTAGCCGTCAGCGTTTATGGAAATCGCTGCAGGGCCAAGAGCCGCTACCGGCTACCGGCTGACTGCTGACGGCTTTTCAGACTCTCGGCGAGCTCTGCGGTGAGTGGGAATATGATGAGAATCATTGCAGGCGTGGATTTGATAGAAATACCCCGGATTCACGACGTGGTGGATCGCTGGGGGGAACGGTTCCTCTCACGGGTATACACGGGGGGGGAGCTGGAATACTGCCATGGGCACGTGCAGTCGCTGGCAGTGCGCTGGGCTGCTAAAGAAGCTGTGTACAAAGCATTGAGCACAGGGCCAGTCCACGAGGCAGGAATTTCCTGGCAGAATATCGAGGTGTTGCGGGCCGAGAACGGACACCCGGAAGTGATACTGCATGGGGCCGCTGCCAAAAGGGCAGAGACACTAGGTGTGGAATCGTGGAGTCTGAGCCTCTCCCACACTCACAAATATGCCGTCGCGGTGGCCGTGGCATTGTGCGAGCTGTAGGTCGGGCCGTCTGGCCCGACAGGCGAGCTGACAGCTCACCCTACAGAAACGCACCGCAGGGCTGCGCTGTAGGTCGGGCCATCTGGCCCGACCAGGGCAGGTGCCGCCCGCCGAACCAGGTGCCAGGCGGGCAGGCCGCCCACGGAACATGTGCCAAAGGTTGAGAGCAAACCATGCACGAACCCACATCTTTTGTCTCGCTTCTATGGGTGATCACCCTGGCAGTGCTCGTGCCCCTCACCCTCAACAGGTTCAAATGGCTGCGGGTCCCTATCATAGTCGGGGAGATCCTGGCAGGCATTGCTTTCGGGAAGAGCGGCCTCAACCTGATCCACAACGACCCGGCTCTGAACGTCATGTCGGCGTTTGGATTTTCATTCCTCATGTTCCTGGCTGGTATGGAAATAGACTTCAGCATGATGAGCTTTGGGGGCGGCGGCAGGAGAGGATGGAAAGAGAACCCTGTAGCACTCTCCTTGCTCCTCTTCGCAGGCACCCTCCTGCTCGCGGCGCTGATAACCCTGGGGATGGCATATGTCGGCTTGGTGAGTCGCTGGACAACCATGGCGCTCATCCTTTCCACAACTTCCCTGGGCGTGGTGGTGCCAGTCCTGAAAGAAAAGAACCTCTCTGTGGGAGTGTACGGGCAGACCCTGCTTCTCTCCGCCCTGGTGGCCGATTTCGCCACCATGTTCCTCATAACTATCGAGGCGACGATCCTGGCCTCCGGCCTCACGACGGACGTTCTCCTGGTCTCTATCCTTTTCGTCGCATTTTTCGCTTTCTATCGCTCCGGCACGGTCATCACCCGCTGGGAACCCCTGCAGCGGGCTGTGTCGGAGCTTGCCGATTCCACAGCCCAGATACGGGTCAGGGGGGCGCTGGCGCTGATGTTAGCGTTCGTGGCCCTCTCCGAGAAATTGGGAGCCGAGGTGATCCTGGGAGCGTTCCTGGCCGGAGCGGTGGTTACACTCCTCTATGCCCACCGCTCAGAGGATCTATATCGCAAACTGGAGGCTATCGGATTTGGCTTCTTCATTCCAGTTTTCTTCATCACCGTCGGCACCGGCTTCGACCTTGCCGCTCTGGTCTCGGACCGCGAGGCGATCTACTTGTTCCTGGGTTTGCTGGTAGCGGCCTACCTGGTGAAACTAATCCCATCCCTGATCCTGGTGCCAGGATTCTCGTGGCGGAAAGCCGTCAGCGGGGGCCTCTTACTTTCATCCAGGCTGACCTTGATCATCGCCGCTGCGGCCATTGGGCTCAGGCTCGGCGTGATAAGTACCACCACCAACTCGGCGATAATCCTGATAGCCATCGTCACCTGCACCATTTCCCCGGCGCTGTTCAGCACTGCCCTGGAACAAGATGCTGAGCCGGAAAGAGTGCATCCGGTGCTGATAGCTGGCGGCGACAGGGTGGCAATATTGCTGGCACGTAGGCTGTCCTTCCGGAGCGTGCCGACGACATTGCTCCAGCGAAGCCCTGTGAGAGTGGAGAAGCTCCGCTCGAAAGGATTCGACACCGTCTACTGTAACCTGCTGGACGAGGAAGCATGGGAAAAGTCTGATGTTGAGCAGTCCAGGGCGGTCGTGGTGGCAACGGAAGACGACAGCATGAACCTGAAAGTGGTGAGGTTCCTGAAAACCACTCTGGGGGTTGATCGGATACTGGCCTGGGTCCACGACCCGGGGAACCTGAGCAGGTTCGAGGAACTCGGCGTGATGGCCGTAAACCCTCTGATAAACGGCTCTGCCGTGCTGGACATGCTGATCCACACACCGGATACCTATCATATCCTCGCTCAGGCCCGACAGGACAAGGCGGTTGTGGAAGTGAGACTGCTGACGCCAGAGTTCATCGGCAAGACTTTGAGAGAGGTCCGGCTGCCGGGAGATGTGCTGGTCCTGTCGATCCGCCATGAGGGGGAAATGTTCATCCCCCACGGCGACACCGTCCTCCACCGAGGCGACTGCCTCACCCTCCTGGGCAGCACGGATTTGGTGGAGCAGGCGTCCGCGACCATCGGCGCCATGGATTGCGACGACGTTTTCGCCGATAGCCATCCGTCATACCAGCTTTACCTGGGGGAGCACCCATTCTTCGGCGAGTAAAATCCGGTTTTTGGCATGGTCCAATACCGCTGGACAGGCCTTTGTTCCAAAAGTTGCAATCGAATCTGGAGTAGTTTTAAAATAGGTTTTATTCGGTCGGATAATACCTAGAATCATTTTTCGACATGCTAGGATGGTGGCAGGTTTCATACCTGCCTGGGGGGGGGCGACCATGAAGGCTCACCCCGCTTTTTGCAATATACGGCCAAAGCAGTAAAAGAGCATTTCTACAAGGAGGAGAAACCTTGTTACATCAATATGTCTTTGTGGGAATCCTGGCGATAGTTGCTCTTCTTTTTGGCCCTTTGGCCATCATAGCGGGCGTGTTACTAGGCCCAAGAAAGCCTGGCAAAGTCAAAAACAGCCCCTATGAGTGCGGACTCGAAACCATCGGAGACACGTGGGTAAGGTTCCGCGCTCAATACTACCTCTACGCTCTCGTCTTCGTGGTCTTCGACGTAGAATCAATTTTCCTGCTCCCATGGGCAGTAGCCTACCATAAACTGGGCCTTATGGCATTGGTAGAGGCCGCGATCTTCATCCTTATCCTATTGCTGGGGCTGGTGTATGCCTGGGCCAAAAAAGCACTGGAATGGTGGTAATCGAATGGTGTGGTTGAGGAGGCAATTGCGGAAATGAGTTTCGCCGGCGACTTGATCTACAACGTTGCACAGGCGTGGGAGCACTGGATAAGCGGCTTCCTGCCAGGATGGCTGGTCACCATAATCGACGATCTGCTGATCGTTGTCGGTTATCTGACACTGGCCATTCTTTTTGTGCTCATCTTCATCTGGCTGGAGCGTAAGCTGGTGGCCCGTCTGCAGGATAGGCTGGGGCCGAACCGGGTTGGGCCTTACGGGCTGGTTCAGCCCATTGCCGATACGCTGAAACTTCTGACGAAAGAAGTGATTACCCCTGATTATGTGGACAAGCCTGTATACATGCTTGCGCCTGTCTTGGTGATATTTGGCCCCACAATCTCCCTGGGGCTTCTGCCCATGGGGCTGCATCTTATAGGTGCCGACCTGAACGTCGGCATTTTCCTGTTGATGGCTTTTGGATCGGTCACCGAGATCGCTGTGTTGATGGGCGGGTGGTCCTCCAACAACAAGTACGCTTTGTTGGGGTCTTTCCGCGCAGTTGCCCAGCTCGTCAGCTATGAAGTCCCAATGGTGCTCTCGGTCATAGCTGTGGTGATCCTGAGCGGCTCCATGTCCATGCAGCAGATCGTCCTGGCGCAAAAGCCGTTGATGTTCCTCATCCTGATGCCGACAGTTTTCCTGATCTACTTCCTGAGCGCCAATGCCGAGCTGGCCCGGACGCCTTTCGACCTGCTGGAGGCGGAATCGGAGTTGATAGCGGGCTATCACATCGAATACAGCGGCATGGCGTTCGCCATGTTCTACCTGGCGGAGTACATCAACCTGTTCGTGCTGGGCGGCGTCGCCACGACCCTCTTCCTGGGTGGATGGCGAGGACCTTTCGCCGAGCAGGTGCCTATCCTCGGGACTTTCTACTTTCTCATCAAAGACTTCATCATGGTTGCCACGTGGATGTGGATCCGTGGCACTCTCCCCAGGTTCCGGATAGACCACATGCTCTCCTTTGCCTGGAAAGTGCTGGTGCCCGCGGGGATATTCCTGGTTCTCCTAACCGGTTTTGCCGTGTGGGTGACAGGCAGCTATTGGGTCCGTGTGCTGATCCTTCTCCCTGGCAACGTGATCACCCTGTGGGTGGCGCTGGAACTTCTCGGAAGGGATGCTCGCAGGGCCGGAGAACGGGATAAACGCATGGCATTGGCCTGAAGAAGGGGGCGAGAATGTTCTTCTTAACACTTGCTTTCGTTTCGATCAGTCTGTTCACGCTGATTTGCGCCCTTGGAGTGGTGCTGGCGAAGAGCGTCTTCCACGCTGCCCTGTTCCTGGTCGGAGCGTTCTTCGGCGTTGCGGGGCTCTATGTGTTACTCGAGGCTGAATTCCTGGCCGCAGCACAGATCATGGTGTACGTTGGCGCTATCTCCATACTGATCATTTTCGCCATCATGCTCAGCCGGGGATACGGGGCTGAGGGCAAAGCGGGTCAGAACTCTCAATGGGGATTAGCGGCGGTCGTATCGGGGTTGATTTTCCTGGTCCTCGCCATTGCCCTTCGCAAAGTCGCGTGGCCTGTCACTTCGGCCCAGGTACCTGGCGACACGATCTCGCAAATCGGCTCCAGTTTTGTCGGAAAGTACGTACTTCCCTTCGAAGTGGCTTCCGTACTGCTCTTGGTCGCACTGGTAGGCGCCATCATCATCGCCCGCGAGCGCGAGTGAGGAGGTAGGAATGATTCCTTTGTACTGGTATTTGCTGGTAGCTGCAGCTCTTTTCAGCATCGGGTTCTACGGGGCCATGGCTCGGAAAAACGCCATCGCCATCCTGATGGGCATCGAGTTGATGCTGAACGCCGTGAACCTGAACCTGGTGGCATTCTGGAGATATGTCAAGCCGGAAGTGCCCACAGGACAGGTTTTCGCTATCTTCGTTCTAACGGTGGCTGCTGCAGAAGCTGCGGTAGGCCTGGCAATCATCATCGCCATTTACCGCTCTCGCGATACGGTCAACGTGGAGGAACTCAATCTGCTGAAAGGATGAGCCCTCTCGCCGAAATTCTAGGAGAACGAGGTCACCTATGTTCCAATTAGCCTGGCTGGTACCAATTTTCCCGCTACTGGCTTTTGCTCTGGTAGTGCTCTGGGCGAATCCTAACAAAAAGCTCAGCCATTCGCTGGTCATCGGCGGAGTTGCCATCTCCTGGTTCATCTCCTGGTGGATAGCTATCGCGAGCTTTTTGAAAGGGAAAGCTCTGGCCGAGAAACCGTACCACCTGGCAGTGAACTGGATCCCGTTCGGTACGAACAACGTCATCGAAATGGGTGTCGTCGTGGATCCGGTCACTGCTGTCATGCTCTTCATGGTCTCTTTCGTGCTCTTGATGATTTTCATTTACTCTGTCGGATACATGAACTACGGCACGCCTGAGGTCGATCCCCTGTACTCTCGGTTCTTCGCGTACATCTCCTTGTTCGCCACAGGGATGTTGGGGCTGGTTGTGGCCGACAACCTGATCATGCTTTTCGTTTTCTGGGAGATCATGGGGCTTTGTTCCTACCTGTTGATCGGATTCTGGTTCGAGAAGAAATACCCCGATCCCAAGCGCATCACGCCGAAAGAGGCCGGACTCAAAGCTTTCCTGACCACCCGAATCGGCGACGTGATCATGTATGCAGGCATGATGCTTCTCTTCACCCGCACGCGCTCGCTGGCTTTCAGCGACATTTTTACCGAACACAACCTGAAAATGTTGGCCTCGACCACGGTCACGCTCCCCGTTCTTGGAACGGTGCCATGGGCCACGTTGATAGCGATGCTGATATTTGGTGGCGCTGTGGGCAAATCCGCCCAATTCCCGTTGCATGTCTGGCTGCCGGACGCCATGGAAGGCCCAACACCGGTCTCCGCGCTGATTCATGCTGCGACCATGGTCTCCGCAGGTGTCTACCTGGTGATCCGAATGTACCCGCTCTTCCATTCCGCTCAGGTGTTCGCCGGAGCAGGGCAGCAACTCTGGCTGGTGGCAACTATCGGGACGTTTACGGCTCTCTTCGCCGCAACCATCGCCGTGGCGCAGGATGATATCAAACGGGTGCTGGCGTACTCCACCATCAGCCAGCTTGGGTACATGTTCGCCGCCCTGGGCATTGGTGCCTACGTAGCGGCAGTGTTCCACCTGATAATCCACGCTTTCTTCAAGGGATTGCTGTTCCTAAGTGCTGGCTCGGTAATTCACGGCGTTGAGCACGGCCACCACCAGATGGCGCATGCTCACGGCGGGCACGAGGGTTTCTTCGATGCCAACGACATGATGAATATGGGCGGCCTGAAGAACAAGATGCCCATCACATTCTGGACATTCCTCATGGGCACCCTGGCGTTGGCGGGTGTCTTCCCCTGGGCCGGGTTCTTCAGCAAGGACGAGATCCTGAGCGATGCTTTCGCCCATCATCACTGGTGGGTTTACGGCACCCTGGCGTTTGCGGCCTTTCTAACGGCGTTCTACATGGGACGTGAGGTGTTCCTGACCTTCTACGGGGAACCCCGCACCGAGGCCGCCGCCCATGCACCGGAGAGCCCCGCGAGCATGACCTGGCCTCTCATCGGCCTGGCGTTCTTCGCAACCGTAGGCGGTTTTGCCGGATTCCCGGGCCATAGCTGGATCGGCGGATTCATCGGGGCCCAGGCAGAAGCCATTGGGCTGGAGATAGAGCACCTGCCGGTGAACGTCGCTCTGCTGGGGCTTTCCCTAACCATCGCCCTGTTGGGGCTTTTCGTGGCATGGCTGGTGTACGGCAAAGAGCCCCTCAAAGCCGGGCAGCCCGACCCGCTGATCTCCACGGGCCCTGTGTATACGATCTTGAGAAACAAATACTACGTAGACGAGTTCTACCAGGCGGTCATCATACGCCCGACGGTCTGGTTCTCGAAATTCCTCTACGGGTTCGACGATCGCTGGTTCATCGACCCGATCGTGGACGGCGTCGGGAAGTTCGGGCGCTGGTTCGCCGACGGGCTGCGGAGCTTTTTCGACGAGCCAATCGTGGATGGCACCGTGAACGGGACTGCATGGTTGAGCGTACGGGTCGGGTCCGTCCTGAGGGTGATCCAGACCGGCGAGGTTCAGAATTATCTGTTGGTACTTGCCTTGACCGTTTTGATGTTGCTGGGACTTTATCTCTACCTGTAGCCAAAGGCTCATCGTAGGAGGTTGATCTATGGAATCTTGGATTCTCACACTGATCACGTTCATTCCTGTACTGGGGGCGCTCATCGTGCTGTTGATGCCGGACCAGTGGGAACATGAGATCAAATGGACGGCTATAATCATCAGCCTGATACCACTGGCCCTCACGATATGGCTTTGGTTCGCGTACGACAAAGCTATCGGCGGCATGCAGTTCCAGGTAAACGTCCCCTGGATACCTGCTCTTCATGCCAACTACCATATCGGCGTCGATGGGCTCAGCGTGCCGCTGATGTTTCTGACCGCTCTGTTGAGCACGTTGGGGATATATTACTCCGCTTACGTGATCTACTATCGCGTGAAGGAGTACTTCCTTCTCTTCCTGCTGTTGGAGACAGGTCTGTTTGGGGTCTTCATTTCCCTCGATTTCGTCCTCTTTTACCTCTTCTGGGAGGTCGGCCTGGTTCCAATGTACCTGCTCATCGGAGTTTGGGGAGGCGAGCAGAGGGAGTACGCCGCTATCAAGTTCTTTCTCTACACCCTGGCGGGTTCGGTCTTCATGATGCTGGCGATTTTGGGCATTTACTTCAACACCGGCAGTTTCGATATCGTGAATGCCATCAAAGTGCATCCATTCGCCAACAATTCTCTCCTGGCTGCCATGGCTTTCGGCGGGTTTGCCCTGGCGTTCAGCATCAAGCTCCCTACTTTCCCATTCCATACATGGCTGCCCGATGCCCATACCCAGGCCCCGACTGCTGGCTCCGTCATGCTTGCAGGCGTTTACCTGAAGCTGGCAGCATATGGGTTCCTGAGGATGATGCCCGTCTTCCCCGGCCCGTACAAGGAATTTGCCCTGGTATTGGTCATCCTTGGCGTGACCAGCATTGTCTATGGCGCATTGGTCAGCATGGCACAGACCAACCTGAAGCGGCTGATAGCATATTCATCGGTCAGTCACATGGGATACATCTTGCTAGGCGTTGGAGCTGCTGCAATGTTCATCGGCGCTACAGGAGCGGGCACAGTAGAGAGCCAGGCTCTGGCAATTGACGGGGCTTCCTTCCAGATGTTCACTCATGGAATCATCACTGGGGCGTTGTTCTTCCTGGCAGGCATGCTTCACGAGCGCTCCGACACCTTCGACCTGAACGCTTTTGGCGGCCTATCTGGCAAAACGCCGTACTATTACGGCATGTTCATGGTGGCCGGTCTGGCGTCCATGGGCCTGCCCGGTCTTGCTGGGTTCTGGAGTGAGTTCTTCGTCTTCCGAGGCGCTTTCGCACTGGTGAAAGTGTACGCTGCCATTGGCGTTATCGGCATCGTGGTCACTGCTGCCTACATCCTCTGGCGGATCATCCAGAGCGTCTTCCTGGGCGAGTTCAGCGAGGAAAAATGGAGGAGCATCACGGACAAGCCGCTGGAGGACATGAATGGGTTCGAGAAAATTACCCTCTGGCCAATGGTATTCTTCATGCTGCTCTTTGGCGTCTGGCCTACTCCGTTGCTTGAGTTTTTCAACAAGGCGGCGTTAGAGATATTGCGTCTGGTCAAGTAGAATCGCTGGGACCGGGCACCTCTCTGGCGGTGTCCGTCCCTCAACCAAAACAGGAGAAAAGGAGAGTCTTCATTGAGCGTGTCCGATGCCCTCAAGCTGCTCTCGCCACAGATAATTCTTTTGTCGACGGCGTTCACAGTCCTGATATGGGATCTGCTTATACGTCACGATCCTGACAAGAAAAAGGTGCTGCCATGGGTTGCGCTTGTCGGCACTCTGGTGGCCTACCTGGCATCCCAATTCCTTTTCCTAAAAGGCGGAAGCCACACAGTGCTGTACACTTTTACGGTCGATCGCTTTGGCATCTTCTTCCAGATTCTGGCGGAACTAGGACTTGTCATGGTGATCTTTGGGTCTTTCACGTACATGAGGGATCGTACTCCGTACACCGGCGAGTTTTATGCCCTGCTGGTATCGGCGGCCCTGGCAGTAACCCTGATGGCTGGCTCTACGGACCTGCTTCTGCTCTACATCAGCCTGGAATTCCTAAGCATAACCTCCTACATTCTGGCAGGGTATCTCCGTGGTGATCCCAGGTCCAACGAGGCAGCAATCAAATACTTTCTGTATGGAGCTATTGCCTCAGCAGTAATGTTGTACGGCATCTCAATACTGTACGGCGCCACCGGCACCACCGACTTCAAAGGGGTAGCCGATGGGCTTGGTAAAGGCACTGGCATGACGTGGCTCGGCTTCCCTGCCATTGTGCTCCTGTTGGCAGGATTTGGCTACAAAGCATCGTTGGTCCCGTTCCACCAGTGGGCGCCCGATACATACGATGGTGCCCCGACGCCTTTCGTGGCGTTCCTCGCCACCGTTTCCAAGGCTGCCGGGTTCGCCGTGCTGATCCGGGCGTTCATGGTGGCTCTTCCCTCGTTCCAGAACGAGTGGGTGGCAACGCTGGCTGGGATATCCATGGTCACAATGGTTCTGGGCAACTTCGTGGCCCTGAAGCAGACCAGTGTGAAGCGGCTGCTGGCGTATTCCAGCATCGCCCAGGCAGGGTACATCCTGGTAGGTGTGGTAGCGGTGTACGCCGCCGGCGCCGCAACGAGCTTCAGCGGGATCAACGGGGTTTTGGTCTATCTGTTTGCCTATCTGTTCACCAATGCAGGCGCTTTCCTTGTGGTCGCCGGGATCGAGGAGAAAGCCGGCTTCACCGACATAGTCAGCTACGACGGTCTGGTGAAAAGGTCGCCCGTAGCAGCTGCCCTGATGGCGGTGTTCCTCTTCTCCCTGGCCGGCGTACCCTCTACCGGCGGGTTCGTTGGGAAGTTCATGGTGTTCGGCGCTGCCATCGAGAGGGGGTACTACGTGCTGGCCCTCGTCGCGATCTTGAACACGGTGGTGGCTGCTGGCTACTATCTGAAGATCGTGCAGGCGATGTTCTTCAAGAAGCCTCTCGAAAGTGCTCCTATCTCACTCTCGAAGACTTTGACCGTGGCCATTGTCATTGCCGTGATCATGGTGTTCTGGATCGGCGTCTTTCCGCAGAATTTCATAGAGCTGGCCTCCCAGTCCGCCGCGGTGCTGCTGGCACCTTGAGACCGGCCATCCGGAAAAATGGGGCGGGCCTTTTGCAGGCCCGCCCTTTTGTCGTCGAGGGAAGAGGAATACTGCTAAATGCTCCTGCGCTAACGGCTCAGCAGGTCGGAGACCCAGCCAATGCTCAGCTCCTCCAACTTCGCCCTGGTAGGCACGCCGTTCTCGTCCCAGCCGGCCATGGCGTAGTAAACATCCTTGGCTCTCTCGATCTCCTCCTCCGTAACCTTCCATCCCTCGGTCTTGCCGCCCTTCAACGGCTGGTATAGCTTCGGCGGGAGTTTGTCGTCCTCCCTGGTAAACCCCTCACGGGCGTTGAACGCCCGTAGCATGTTCAGCCGCCGTTCGCCGACTTTCATCAGCTCGTACAACGTTACATCCCAGCCGGTAACCGCCCTGACCACCTCTACCAGCTGCTCTGGGCTGTAGAGCTGCCATGCAGGGCCGAAAACGAACTGGCATACATTGATGGAATCCGTCAGACTGTAGAAAATCTCCGTGTAGAGCGCATAACGCACCTTGCCGGGGCCCAATGACTGCGGCGGCTGCGGATCGAGCAGGTCGAGCTGCATCATCCGGTCGGCGTATACCCTGTACCCTCCCGGATCCTCGTAGAGCGGATCGTGCTCGCTGGACTGGTGGTCTGCGCCGAAAGGATTGACCGCATAGATCAGCCCCAGGGAGCGTCGAATCCGCGGCATGTGCGCCGGAAGCTCCTGTCTCTTCACCGCCACTACCAGGTCCTGCCCCTTGTCGAGCCGTTCCGCGGCGTATGCAGACCCATCCGCCAGCACCGCGCCGAACCCTTCCCGTTTGGCGATTTTCTCCAGCAGCGCCAACATCGCTTCAGCATTCCCGAACCGGAGGTCCAGCCCGTCCGTCTCCTCCCTGGTCAGCAGGCCGTGTTCGTAAGCATCCATTGCCCAGGCGATGGTTGCGCCGGTGCTGATGGTATCCAGCCCGTATCGTGCGCAGATCTCGTTCGCTTTCGCGATGGCTTCCAGGTCGTCGATGCCGCAGTAGGAACCAAAAGTCGCCAGCGTCTCGTATTCCGGCCCACCGAACCTTGGGTCCACGCTGAATCGATCCCCTTTCACCTCCACCACGCGCTTGCAACGGACAACGCAGGCATAACAGGTCTCCCGATCCTTCAAAATCGTCTCCGCCATCCTCTGACCGCTGATCTTCTCCGCCCCCTCGAAACGGCCACTGCTATAGTTGAACGAGGGCAGCTCTCCAGATTTGTTCTTGCCGGGAATGATCCCGGCGGTGCCGAAAAGCCCCGTACTGTAGACGTCCGAATCCTTGAAATGCTCAGCGCCCCAGCGGGCAAGTTCGGTGAGCTTCTTTGGGTCTGCCAAAGGTGGCTTCTTCCTGCCTGAGACCACGACGGCCTTCAGGTTCTTGCTCCCCATGACAGCGCCCATGCTGGTTCTGCCGTTGGCATGGTTCGTATCACTCATCACATTCGCCAGGAGCGACATCTTCTCCCCCGCGGGGCCGACCTGCACCATGCGGAACCTTCTCGTGCCAAGCTCCTCCCGCAGGATATCCTCGACCTGGCCGGTTTCCTTGCCCCACAGGTGAGACGCATCCCGGAGCTCTGGCTCGCCGTCCTTGATCCAGAGATATACAGGCTTCGACGATTTGCCGGTAACCACGATAGCGTCGAACCCGGCGGCTTTCATCTCCGCAGGGAAGTATCCGCCGGACTGAGAATCGCCGATAGCACCAGACCTGGGCGATTTGGCCGCTATGGTCAGTCTGCTTTGTCCGGAGATTGCCGCGCCGGTGATGACACTCAGAGCGAAGACCAGGACGTTCTCCGGCCCCAGCGGATCGGCCCAGGCAGGCATCCCGTTCAGGATGTAGTAAAGCGCCAGAGCGCTTCCACCCATGTACTTCCGGTAGAATTTCTCATCCGGCTCTTCTACCGTCAACTTTTCTTCCGTCAGATCCACGTGCAGGATCTTTCCGTTGTAGCCGTATGGCATAAGTCCCCCTTTGAATCAGGGGCTAGGGGGAAGGGGTCAGGGCAAAAATTCCCTCTCATTTCCTCACCAGGACCTGGCTGTACCCTAACCCCTGAGCCCTAATCCCTGTATTTTCCTATCGCTCTGTACCTCTCGTACCTCTTCTCCACCAAATCCCTTGGGTCGGCGGAGAGCACTTCGCCAAGAGAACGGATTATCGCGCTACCGACCAACTCCGCAGCCTCAATGGGATTGGTGTGTGCTCCGCCCTCTGGCTCCGGTATCACTTCGTCGATCACACCCAAATCCAGCAGTTCATAGGCGGTGATCTTCAAATCTCCAGCGATTTCCCTCGCTTTCTGCGGGTTCCGAAAGACAATGCTTGCAGCCCCTTCCGGCGAGATTACCGAATAGATGGCGAACTCCTGCATGAGCACTTTGTCCCCCACAGCCAGTGACAGGGCACCGCCGCTGCCGCCTTCGCCAATGACCACCGCAACGGTAGGCACGGCGATTTCCGACATAGTCTTCAAGCAGCACGCCAGGGCGTGGGCAATGCCGCCAGCCTCTGCCTCGTAAGTTGGATTTGCCCCCTTGGTGTCCACGAAAGTAACGATCGGGAGCGACCATCGTTCCGCCAGCCGCATCAACCGGCATGCTTTCCGGTACCCTGCGGGGTCGGTATACTTGTCAGGCTCTCTATCCTGCCCGATGACCACCACAGACCGCCCGCCAATGCTTGCCATCCCGCCGACGACCGCCGGATCGTCGCCGCCAGTGCGGTCCCCGTGTAGCGGGACGAAATCGTCGAAAAGATGCTGGATGTAGAAACCAGCGTTGGGGCGGCCGGGATCCCGACAGACCTGCACCACTTCCCAGGACGAAAGCCTTTGCCTTTTGTGGCGGCTCGGTTCGACAGGTGCAGGCGGGCTTTGCGCCGGCTCACGATGGTATGCGTGCGCCAGCAAGCGCCGCACCGTCTCCCGGAGCTCCCGCCTATCCACCACAGCATCCACCGTCCCATGCTGGAACTGGAATTCTGCACGATGGGAATCCGGCGGGAGCGGCTTGCCCGTCATCCCTTCCACCACGCGCGGGCCCGCAAAGCCAATGAGCGCTTTCGGCTCCGCCAGCGCCACATCCGCCAGATTCGCAAAACTGGCGAAGACACCGCCGGTGGTAGGATGGGCATAGAGTACGACAAACGGGAGTTTTTGCTGCTGGAACTTTCCTACCGCCGCGGCGGTTTTCGCCATTTGGAGCAGCGCCAGCATCCCTTCCTGAATCCTGGCACCGCCAGTGCTGGTAATGGCGAAGACAGGCATCCGTTTCTCGGCGGCGCGCTCAAAGAGTCTGGCAATCTTTTCCCCGACCACAGAGCCCATACTTCCGCCAAGGAAGTGAAAATCGAACACTGCCATCGCCACGGGAAACCCTCCGATCCGGGCCTCGCCGGTCAGGACAGCATCCCGGAGCCTCGTTTTCTTCTGCACCCGCTTGAGCTGGGAGCGATATTTCTCCGAGCCGGTGAAATGAAGCGGATCCGTCGGCTCCAAATCGGCATCCCATTCGCGGAAGGAACCAGGGTCTGTGAGAACCATAATCCGCTCATGCGCCGGCTGGAGAAAATGGTGCCCACAATGCTCACAGACTCGAAATTCCGCGTAGATAGAGGAATGCGTTACATCGGCACCGCATTCAGGGCACAACAGGGGCTTCTCCGGCAGAGGGCTCCCCCCCTCACTTTTCCCGGTCCCCCCTTCCTGGGCAATGCCCATTTTCTTAAACCATTTTTCAACGCTTCTAACAGCACCATCCGCGTATGACATAACCTCGCCTGGCTCAGCAACGTCCTGGTGTACCTTCCCAGCACTCTGGGGTAGCGTTCGAATTCCGACGACTAATGGACTCTATTGGAAACGGTGTCTGCGGGGATGGAGCAGTGCTTTCTCCAAAGCAGAGGAAGAGGAAGTGTATCTTGTGTGGTGGCAGAGCCACCACGCAAGATATATCACTCACTTCTCCTCACCACCGCAATGTTCCTGCCACCGCGCCTGTATCCTGTATTTCCGATAAAGTCCATCGTCAAATTTGTAGGGCGAGCTGTTAGCTCGCCCTGGTGCAAAGCGCTCGAAGCCGTTCTTGCTGGTGAAAAAGCGACGCTTACCCGACCGGACATCCGGCAGCCCTTCCCTCGCCCACCGGAGTGGGAGAGGGAGGGGTTGGGGTAGGAGAGGGCCAAAAGCCGTCCTATCCCACCGGTTTTGAGCGCTACCAATTTGTTCCGAACTGAAATGAACCATGCCCCTGTCTATGATTATAACTCCCAGACACCCGGTCGTGCAACAGCCATCCGCGGAAAACCATGCTCCATCGGAGATTCCACTGTCGGCTAACGGCTACTGAGAAACAAAGTGCAAGATGGGATCTCGCCGAACTTCCCGGCAGGAGCTCATTCTTTCCAACACGGAGCCGCAAATGCGTTTTCTTCCGGTCGCATTCGACAACGTTTCTCCCCGTTTGGTCAGCGCTGCGCGCTACGGGTCACCCGGAATGCCCCTTTTACTTCTTCGGCAACAAGTACGCCACCGCAACGACGCCAGGCCCAACATGCACCCCAATGGCAGGGCTGATGTGCACTATCATGGAGACATCCCTGCCGATTGCTTCCTGAAGCATGGAAGCAAAACTCTGTGCGTCTTCCGGCACACGGCCGTGGATAACAACCGGAGGTCTGAAGTTCTCGTATCCTCTCAGGCCGTTGGAAGTAAGCTCTATCAAGCGTCGGAACCCGCGCTTCTTGCTCCTGACTTTCTCCAAAGCTTCCACCAGCCCATCCTCCAGCTGAAGTACTGGCTTGATATTCAGCAGCGTGCCCACGAACCGAGACGCCCCCCCAATGCGCCCGCCTTTCTGCAAATATTTCAGAGTATTCACCAGAAAGTAGACCCTCGTTCTCCTAATCGCATCGCTAATAGCCTCGGCAGCTTCTTGCCTGCTCCCCCCGGCCTCGGCAACTTCCAGACCCTCCTGCAACTGCAGAATCATGCCCCCAGAAGTGCTCAGAGAGTCTATGACCGTAATCGGGGCACCAGGGAACATGCCGGCAGCGCTGACGGCGGACTGATATGTGCCGCTGAGTTTGCTCGATATGGTAAGCACGAGTATCTCATCGCCTTCATCCAATATCTTCTGATACACTTCGGCAAAGTCGGCGATGGGTGGCTGGGACGTGGTGGGGAGCTTGTCCGTCTTTTCCAGCCGGTCGAAAAATTCGTCCGGAGTGATGTCTACCCTATCCCTGAATGTCTCCGTGCCAAAAAGAACCCGAAGAGGAACCTCATAGATACGGTGCTGTCGAATGAAATCCTCCGGCGGCGCTGCTGTAGAATCGATGACGAAGCGAACCATAAAAATCCTCCTTCAAGTCTATTTCAAAAATAACCAAACTATTCTACGAAAAATTCCCTGCCGGGTGTAACCGGCAGGGTCGAATGTACAGCGATCTGCCTTGCGCTGCTCAGTTCTTACCGACCTGCCCCCAGACCGGATCGCTCTTAGAGAAAATACCCACCACTTCCAGGAGAAAATTCTTGAGAAGCATCTTGTTTTCCTCGCTTAGCTGAGCGAGAGCTGCCTGATATCGTTCCATAGTCTTGTATATCTGGAAAGCAAGTTCGTCATCCACGCTGTCCCCGGCCTGTGCCACGATCGAGCCCAAGCTCAATCCGGCCAAAGTGCCCAGGCCTGCCTCCCCGCTGATAAGATTCTCCACCGCTTCATATGGGTTGACATACCTGATCCGCTTCGCCAAACGCGTGAGCCCTACCAGGTATGCAGCGGATACGCCCGCACAGTACAGCAATGGAGGCTCTGCAGTCTGATATTGCTTCAACATATCGCGCAAGATGTGCAGCGGAGACATATCGCGGCGCAACTTGTCCAGGAGCTCATCCTTGAAGCGCCGCCACTCCCCTCCGGGCAACGACCTGCCACGCCCCAAAGCCTCTGCCTCACCTTCGGATGTAGGAACGAACATCACTTGAGACCTGCCAGGTGATCGTGCAGGCCTCTCGAGAACGTAAAGGGGAAACACCATCCCTTTCTCTCTGAGAACCCGGAGCATGTCATAAGCGGAAAACTTGCTCACACCCATGGCATCAGCTACCTGAGTGTAGTGAACAGGACTACCTTGCTTTTTGTAAAGCTCTACCAACCGTTCCAAAAAAGCCCTCTGCCTGGCGGTTAACTTCATCATCCATCTCCCTCGGGCGAACGCCCAAACCACAGCCAACTGATTACTGCATATTTTTGCTTCTACAAGACGCGGCAGCACCCCTCTTAACCGTGACAGCTACCGAATGCGTTTTTACTACCAAGGTATGGGCCCGGAGTGCTGCCTGCTCACCAGATGTGTAGGCGTGGAGCAAGCCTGCGACCCACTCCACGCCTCAACGTTCTCCTACCCAAAACACTATCCTACACAAAATTCCATTTTTTGCAAAAATCTATTGCTGACGGAAGCCGTTAGCGATCAGCTGTTAACCGACAGTGCTCTTCCGTTTCCCGCCGCCAGTGTAAACGTGCACAAAGCCTCCCTCCAACGACATCACGACATCTCCAAAGCCACTTTCAACACACCTGGTTGTGCTGCGTACTCCAGTGCTTCGACTCCTCGATTCAGGGGAAACTCGGCGTCTAACATCGAAACGACGTCCACATCCCCGCGCCCCAGCCACCCCAGGGCTTTGCGGAACGGCCCGCAACGCGATCCGATTACTGTTATCTCGTCCACCACGATGCTCGTCATGTTGACGGTCATGTCGCCGCGGTAGGTGCTTTTCAGTATCATAGTACCCCTGGGCCGGACGAAGCTCCTGGCCAGGGCAAAGCCCTCCGGCGTGCCAGTAACGTCCACCACTTTGTCCGCCATCCTCTGGGGCACCTCGTCGGCAGAGCGGGCATCTATCCCCCATTTCCGAAGGAGATCATAATTCCGGCGGCGCGTGCGGATTATCACGGTCAGATCTGCTCCCGCTTTCGCCAGCACCTGGGCTATCAAGAGCCCCAGTTTACCCGCCCCGACCAAGACCACCTTCTCTCCCGGCGCTACGTTGACCTGCTCCAATATCTCCAGGGCGGCGGCCAGCGGTTCGGTGAAAGCCGCTGCTTCGTCCGGAATCGAATCCGGCACAGCGTGCAGGTTGCGCAGCGGGAGCGTCACGTAATCGGCGAAAGCGCCATCCTTCCCCAGTATGCCCAAAACGGTTCGGTTGCGACAGTGGGTTGGCATTCCCCGCCGACACATATCACACTCACCACAGGAGATGTTTATTTCCCCCACGACCCGCTTCCCAATCCATGCGGGATCAGGGCTTCCCTCGACCACTCCGACGAACTCATGCCCCAGCACTCCCTGATAGCCGTAGTAACCTCGAATCAGTTCCAGATCGGTATTACAGATTCCGGCGCGGGTTACACGGATGAAAGCCTCGTCGGCTCCAGGCTGGGGCTTCGGGTAGTTCGGAACGAATTGGGGGCCTTTCCCCCTGTCCAGATAAATAGCTCGCATCATGCCTCCTGAGATTTTCGCTAGCAACAATATTCTCTACCCTTGTCCATTCATCCCCATCACCCTCATCTATAATACATACCCCCTCTACTCCTCGTACCCGGTGGCCGTGTGAATAGAGACTTGAGGAAACTCCTCGGACAGGTAGTAGAGAAACGCCTGCAACGCCGAATTCCTGAGGTTTTCCGGAAGCCATAGGAGCTTCAAGGTACGGAAAAGTTTCCCTTCATAAAGGCGCACAGGGTAGAGCTTTCTTTCTGCCACCCTATCTCGGATGGAAAAGCACGGTAACAATGCTATCCCAAGGCCGGAGGCTACTGCCCGTTTGATACTGGTGGGGGTATCGAACTCGGCCACAGAATGTCGATTCACGCCGAATTTTTCCAGAATTCGTGTTTCCCAGAAGCGGGTGAGGCTTCCCTCCTCCCGCACGATGAAAGCCTCCCCTGCAAGCTCCGTTGCATGGACTTTCTTTCTCCCCCACCATCGGTGTGCAGGCCCTACGACTATCACAATTTCCTCGTCCCACAGCGGGGTAATCTTGAAGCCCTCTGCCTTGTCTATCTCCCCCTCCACAATCCCAATATCTACTTTCCTGTTCTGAAGCGCCTTGATCACTTTAGGAGTTATGGTGGTCTTCAAAGAGACCGTTATGTGTGGGTATTTGTTGTAGAATGAGAGTATCCAGGATGGGAGCATAGTGGTGCCCACGTTAGGGCTTGCCCCGATCCGGATGACGCTTTCGATCACCCCGCTCGCCCTGGCAGCTTCCTGCTTCGCCTCCGCAGCCAGGAGCAGCATTCTGTTGGCGTACTCCAGGAAGACAACTCCTACATCGGTAAGTTGCACGCCTTTTCGTCCCCGGCGGAACAACCGCACCCCCAAATCCTCCTCCAGGGAACGGATATGGTGGCTGACGGCGGGCTGGGTCAGGTAGAGCTGTTCCGCTGCCCGACTCATGCTACCCGCCTCTGCTACGGCTTGGAAAATACGCAATTGATAAAGGCTGAACATCGGCAATCACCTGGCCCTTTCGAATGGGGACCTACCCCCTGGTCGCCAAGCCCCATTGAGGATGTTATCCCTGAAGCAGAAGAACCATCGAGTGGGTTTCTCCATCTGCCAAACACCCTCGTACCTCTTTGTATAAGTAAGTGTGATATCCCTATAAGCAATTGGGTATTGTTTCCAACCAACAAGCCTCTTTATAATGTGGCATCAAGCAAAACTTAATGAAAACAAGGCCGCCGTAGCGACTGCACGGGGCCGAGGAATGAATTGAAAGTACGATGCGACGTTTGATGCAACGCAAACGTGACTAACGTTATTTAACCAATACCCCAAAATCATACAACATTTCTCATCGACGGGCAAGTTTTCTCGCCCATTATATTTCATGCCCGTCCGTGTTCACGCGGTGCGGCGGCTGATATTGCCGCTACGGATAAATCATCAATTAAGGAGGAGGTATCGTATGTCAGAGGTATCGTTCAAAAATGGCTTTGCCGGCAAAGGCTGGCTAAAGCGGCAGTGGCCATGGTGGGTAGCTGGCTTACTCACTGGCAGTGCAGAATGGATCAACTATCTGTTCGTTCCATTTGGTCACCCTCATCACAAGTTCATTGGCGTGACCACTGGCATGTCCAGGATGTTCGCGAACGTGGAGACCACGCTGTTCGGGCACAGCCTCATTGCCACCAGGGCTGACTACCAACCCTCGATCCAGTACATTATCATCGGTGCACTTACCATGGCCCTGGTTATGGGATGGTTGGAAGGGGACC